>NZ_VPEA01000007.1:0-175907 GCF_013417365.1 Acinetobacter sp. YH12252 | reverse complement strand
TTCAGTTAAAATCATTTTGAAGTTTTAATCTAAACTTCCAAATCTGGCTCATCAATTTTCTGACTTAAATTTCGCTCAAATAAACTTCGAGTAATTTAAACCAATCAATCAATGAAATATTTTCGATCAATCAATCAGTAAAAATCCACACAAGTTGTTCTTCATAATCTCTTAATGATTTTCTGTTATTTCGTCAATAACAGCACCAACTCAATCAACACTGCGTTGGTGTGTTGCGTATTCTATACAGTTTTTGAATAGACGCAATATGTTTTTTAGGTTTTTTTCAAAAAAAATACCATTCGCCTAAGTTTTAAGCGTATTTCATATTTTTATCACACTTTTCTTATAATTTGTCTTTTTTTTCGCACGTTACTAAATTGGTTTTTTAAATAAATCCTTTTAAAGCGATAATAAAAAACAACCAGCTCAGTTAGGCTGGTTGCAAATCTACATTAATTAGCTTGTTCTGCAAGCCATGACATAAATTTTTGTCGCTCTACTTTACTAGCTTGTTGCCACAATTGAATCAATTGTTGCTCTTTGCCCTGTGTTTGTTTTGCTGTAGGCAATGTTGCTGAGGTGGTTTCCTCAGATGGCAAAACTGCTGCCGCAGTATAAACTGCTGCTGGTTGATTGATTGCAGCACTGTTTTGAGTGGTATCTAAAGTTTTATTAAGCCAACTACCACCTAACCAACCAGTTGAACTTGCTTTGGCACCTGTTTGTTGTACCAACAATTGATTCTTTTGATTATATAAGCCAACACTAGGCTGATCTTTAAACTCTTTTGCAGCATCGAAATCTTTAGGTGGGTTTACCAAAGCAAGTCGATAGTTTTCACCATCTTGAAGAATTGGGGTTTTGAGTGTAATAACACCTGATTTTAAAATATCGTGTGCGCCATTATGATGTTCAAAATATTGTTGATAACGCAAGTTAATGACATTTTCACCCGCATTGACTTTCACTTGCTGTGCAGAACTGAATAAACCTGAACGAATTTGTTGATCATTTACAGCGAGCAACTTAATTTCTTCAGGTACTGCAATAGTTACTGCTGAAAATGCTGAACTACAAGCCATCAATGCAATACTTGCTATGCCTAATTTAAATGCCATATTTCACTCTATATCATTTATTAAAGTTTGATTGCACTATGCAATGTATAAATGACAGTTTTATGACAATTCATGGGTTTAGGCATTTGCACATGAATAAGTAAGTTGTAAGGCACATCACTACCCCCAGAAACAAAAAAGTAGGATGAATCATTATCCTACTTTTTTGTCTGTGCAGTATGTGTTGCTAGAGCTTAGTTAAAGCTTTTGAAACGTGCTGCATCATCCATAAATGTTTTTTCACCAGCAGGTGCTTCAATTGAACCAAACACTAATTGTGCACGTAGTTTCCAGTTTGCAGGAATGTCATAAGTTTGCGCAACTTCTTCATCTACGATTGGATTGTAGTGCTGTAATGATGCACCCACATTGATTTCAGATAAAGCTGTCCACGCTGCGAATTGTGCAATCCCTGTCGAATGTTCTGACCATACTGGGAAGTTGTCTGCATATAGCGGGAATTGCTCTTGTAGACCTTTTACAACATCTTGATCTTCAAAAAATAAAGCTGTACCAAAACCTGCAATAAAGCTATTAATTTTTGCTTCAGTGTTTGCAAATGCTTCTGCAGGAACCATTTTATGTAAAGTTTCTAAAACGATGTTCCAAAATTGTGTATGCGATGCACCGTATAAAGTCACAACACGTGAAGTTTGCGAGTTAAATGCAGATGGGCTTAAACGAACTGCTTGTTTGATTGTACTTTCAATAGTTGCCTGATCTACAGAAACATTTTTACCAAGTGCATAGATTGAACGGCGTTTTTCTAATTGATTTAAAAATGACATTTTTAATTCCTCTGCAGAATTTTGTATAAATTAATTGATACAGCGATATTAAGCTTTTTATTCAGCATAAACATTACAAAAAATACGACAGTGTGTTTTATGTATAGAACGATTATAGTTATATAAAGTGACAAATGTATGTGACTGCATTTAGGGTCTGTTGACATTTCATAAATGGCTTGCGCTGTAGGCTAAAACTGAGCAGATCAGGCATGAAACGCAGGGAATAGCGAGACTATTGCCAAGTTTCATAACGCAATCTGAGAAAGTTTTAGCCACAGCCTGAGCAAAAACAAGCACTGCTTTGTTTGCAGCGCAAGGCGCAGCGAAGGACGAGCATATTTTTTGCTGCTATTGCGTTATGAGTCAGTCATTTAGAATGACTAAATTTCCTGCCTCATGCCTTATATCAGCTAAAAAACCTTGCGAGATATATCTCTCACGTCGCAAACATAGACGAAGTGTCAACAGACCCTATTACCTTTTATTCTATAGATACAGTCTATTGCAATATAAATATGCTGCGGTTCGCTCTTTGTAGCACATAATAATAAGCTGATTTGACCAATCTTCATCAAATGCTGTTATTTAAGCATAGACTTTAAATTGATTTTGATAGTGTGCATGACTCCGTTCGGTTACTTCTTCTTCAATTGATCCAAAAACGAGTTGTGAACGTAACAACCATGTATCTGGAATATCAAAATGCTCTGCCACAGCACGGTCTATGTTTGGATTATAATGCTGTAAAGATGCACCCACGCCTGAATCTGCCAGTGCTGTCCACACTGCAAATTGCGCCATGCCTGAAGTTTGCTCCGACCAAATTGGAAATTCTGCAGCATTAAATGGAATTTTCTTTTGCAATTGACGAATCACTTGTTGATCTTCATAGAACAATACCGTGCCAAAACCTGCTGCACATTGTTCGATTTTCATTTTAGTACCTGCAAAAACCTGCTCTGGTACAAACTGACGTTGTACTTCCTGTACTAAATTCCAAAATTTTTTATGTGATTCAGAAAATAAAATAACCACGCGCGTACTTTGTGAATGATGTGCCGATGGACAGCTACGCACAGCTTCCTGAATCAGCTCGGTCATATAAGTTTGGCTAAAATGAACGCGTTTTCCTAAAGCATAAATACTACGGCGCTTTTTTAATTGATCGATGAAAGTCAGTTCATTTGCGTCATAGTTCGGCTTTTTCTTAAGCTTAAAGTCTTTCGTGATATCTGCTGTAAGCACATGACCAATTTTATTTAACAGTGTCATTTTGACTTCCCCAAAAAACCAATCAAAATCAATCTAATATTTTTTCTTATTCTATATAGACGAAAGTGCTTTTATTCACATTCGTATTTTTAGCTGCTGCTTTTTACAACACTCAAACCCGCTAAAAACAACAAACTCCGCATTTTGCGAAGTTTGTGTGAAACTTACAGCATTTTACATTTTAGCTTTAAAACTTAATTCAAAACTTATTTTTCAGTTTCAAACAGTGCTGCAACAAATGCTTTGGCTGAGAATGGACGTAAATCATCAATTTTTTCACCCACACCAATAAAGCGAATTGGCACATGGCTACGGCTTGCAATGTTAAATAACACGCCGCCTTTTGCAGTGCCGTCCAGTTTAGTGATGGTGATGCCTGTTAAGCCAACAGCCTCATCAAACATTTCAACTTGGTTAATGGCATTTTGACCCGTGCCTGCATCCACAACCAACATCACTTCATGCGGTGCAGTCGCATCAATTTTTTGCATCACACGCTTAACTTTAGTCAATTCTTGCATCAGGTTGCTTTTGTTATGCAAACGTCCAGCAGTATCTGCAATTAACACATCAATGCCTTTGGCACGCGCACTTTCAAACGCATCGAAAATAACAGAAGCACTGTCTGCACCGTGACCTTGTGCAACAACGGCAACATCGTTACGCTCACCCCAAATCTGCAATTGTTCTGTCGCTGCAGCACGGAAAGTATCCCCTGCGGCCAACATGACTTTTTTACCTTCGCCTTGTAAGCGTTTCGCTAACTTGCCAATGGTTGTGGTTTTACCTACACCATTCACACCCACGACTAAAATCACATAAGGGGTTTTATTGGCATCAATATGTAAAGGTTTTACCCGTGGCGCAAGCAAAGCCACTAATTCTTCTTGCAAAGCCTTATATAAAGAATGTGAATAAATTAAGTCGCCACGCGCAGTACGCTCGGTCAAATTGGCAATAATGGTTTTCGTTGCATCTACACCAATATCTGCAACCAACAGTTGTTCTTCGACTTCTTCTAATAATTCATCATCAATTTCTTTACCGCCAATCAGAATATTCACCATGCCATCGGCAAAGTTTTTACGGGTTTTGGTTAACCCTTCTTTCATGCGACTAAAGAAACCACCTTTCGCAGGCGCATCCGTGTCTGATGATGTTTCTGCAGCATGTTCAGAGGTTTCTGCTTGTTGTAGAGGTGTTGTTTCAACAATCGGAATATTTACCGCTGGTAAATTCGGTAATGTGACATCATCATCTCCGATATCAGCATCAATCAAAAATTTATTTTGCCCATTAGATTGCTGTTGCATGCCGAATCCTTGAAAAGCATTGCGTTAAAAAATCGGATTCTAACATAAACCAATTGCTTTTACCTCGTATTCCAACCACATAGCCGCATACAAAAAATACCTACAGCAATCCTTGCCTTTCCGCTTTAATTTCTGAAAGATAAGCCGATAACGATTGATCTCCACTTGCTTATGTTCCAATTTTCGATGAAGTCTGTTTGTGCGTTGCTTTGGGGTTTAACAGCTTCGATTAGCCATGCTGAAGTTTTAGCTGCGAATAACACTTTTGAAACCACACTCAACAATGGTTTAAAAGTCATTATCCGTGAAGACCATCGTTCTCCCATGGTGATGACTCAAATTTGGTACAAAGTGGGCAGTAGCGATGAGTCCGGAAATACACCTGGGATTTCGCACGTACTTGAACACATGATGTTTAAAGGTACAGCCAAGGTGCCGAATGATGAATTTACCCGTTTAAGTCGTATTTATGGTGGCAGTGTCAATGCAGCAACCTTTACCAATTACACGAATTATTATCAGCTCTATCCCAAAACTTATTTCCCACTGGCTTTAGAGTTGGAAGCCGACAGAATGAGTAATTTGTTACTTCGCCAACAAGACTTTGAGCCTGAAATTAAGGTGGTAATGGAAGAACGGCGGCAACGTACCGATGATAATCCACGGGCTTTGGCTTTTGAACGCTTTAAATGGATTGCCTACCCAACCAGTCATTATCGCCAACCCATTATTGGGCACATGAAAAACTTGCAAAGCATTCAGCTGCAAGATGTACAGGCGTGGTACAAAAAATGGTATCGCCCCAATAATGCTATTCTAGTGATTGTGGGCGATGTAGATCATCAAGCCGCATTGTTGCAAGTCCAAAAGTATTTTGGAGATATTCCGAAAGCACCTACGCCACCGCGCAATGATGTGTTGGAGTTTGAACAATTAGGTTATCGGCACATGGAATTGTCTGCGACTGTGCAAGTTCCTAATTTATATATGGCTTGGAATGTCGGTTCATTGGCAACAGCTAAAAATCCTCAAAATGCCTTCGCGCTCACTATCATCAAACAACTGTTAGACAGTGGAATTACTTCACGTTTAGAACAGCGCTTGGTCAGAAACAATAAGATTCTTAGCTCAGTCAGTGTCAGTTATGACCCGTATCAACGTGGGGATAGTTTGTTTAGTATTTCAGCATTGCCTGCAGCAGGTGTAACGTTAAGCGAAGCACAGGTCGCGATTCAAAACGAAGTGGATACGCTAAAACAGGATTTGGTCAATTCAAGTGAAATTGAGCGCGTGGTGACTCAATTTGTGGCCAATTGGATTTATAGTCAGGATGATTTGGCAGGACAAGCCCGAACCATTGGCAATTTGGAAGTCAATGGATTCAGTCACCGTTTAATCGATGTTTTACCACAACACTTCCAAGCGATTACTGCCCAGGATCTGCAACGTGTTGCGCAAAGTTACTTTAACAAAGACAGACTTAGCACCTTGTATTTATTACCTCAAAGCACAACACCTTAAACTGTGATTTTCATGAAAAAACATCTATTCAGCACGCTTATTTTAAGCACTAGTTTTAGCCTATGTTCTGCTGGCTTTGCGATGGAAACTGCCACCAGAGCAGCGCATGATTTTGCTGAAACAGATGTAAGTACGCCTTTACAATCTTTGAGCTTGCTGCACAGTTTAAATGCCGTAAATGAATTGGTCGATGTTCGCGCTCCACAGGTATATGAATTAAAAAATCATCGACACGTACGCACTTTATTTGTCGAAAATCCTGCTTTGCCAATGGTTGATATCCAACTGACTTTTAATGCAGGTTCTGCCCGCGATGCAGAAATTGAAAAAGGTTTATTTGGCGTTGCCAATATGGCAGCCCAACTGATTGATGAAGGCACCAAGCGTTATAAGGCAGAGGAAATTGCCGCAGCCTTTGAAACCACAGGCGCACGTTTTAGTACCACGGCGTACCGCGATATGTTTGTGGTACGGCTAAGAACACTGTCTGATCCGCAGAAAATGCAAACTGCCGTCAAAATGATGCTGGAAATACTGAAACATGCAACTTTTGAGCGTTCTAATATCCAGCGTGTGCAAAGCAATACACAAATTGGGCAAAAACAACTGCAAGAAAATCCAAGCCGTTTAATGAATATTCGCTTATATCGCGCAATTTACGGACAACATGCCTATTCAGAACCCATTACAGGCACCAATGGCAGCATCAAACGGATTCAACCAAAGCACTTACAACAATTTAGAGATCAGTTTCTGGTCGCGCAAAATATGAACATTGCCATTACAGGCAAATTAACCTTAAAAGAAGCAGAAAAACTTGCCAATACCATCAGCGCACATATTGCCCAAGGTGTTGCAGCAACAGCTTTGCCACAGCCTACACCTGCAACACGTTTCAACATCCAGCATATTCCCTACCGGTCACAACAGGCGCATGTCAGTATTGCACAACTTGCGACTACACGGGATGATCCTGACTATTTGGCTTTAGAAATTGCCAATAAAATGCTGGGCGGCAGCAGTTTCAATTCAATTTTGATGAAAGAATTACGAGTAAAACGTGGCTACACTTACGGTGTTAGCAGTTCGTTTCGTTTTACCCAAGCAGCGGGTTTGTTTAGCTTAGGCTATTCTACGCGCCAAGATCAGTTACTCGATAGTATTCAAGTCGCTCACCAGAGCTTAATTCAGTTTGTACAACAACCTATGAATTTAGAACAATTAAAAGAAACCAAAGCAGGTTTAATTCGTGCATTTCCGAATCAATACAGCAGCAATGCCAGTATTAATGCCCAGCTTGGGCACATCGGTTTTTATCGACTTCCTGCAAATTATTTAAGTGATTATGCAGAACGAGTGGAAAAAGTTACCGCTGAAGATGTGCAACGTGCAATTCGCAAACATTTGCATCCTGATCGTTTAACTTTAGTAATTGTGAGCGAACATTTAGATAAAGCCGCATTGGTAAAAATGCTGCAGGACAATTTACTCGCACCAACATCTTTAACACCGACACCGCACAATATGAATAACATGCCAACAGAAAAAATTACTCTTGCACCAAGGCAGGAAGTTGTTGAGCCCGATCTTGCTCCATTTGATGTGCCTGCATCAACTTTAAATAATGCACATAACGAATCGGACGTTGATTGAGTAAATGAACTGCCATGTCTTGGGTATTGGCATACATAGATTGTTGTGACAAACGCTCAACATTTTGAAATTGTTGCACCCCAACTGGGCGATAAAGCGCAACACTTGCTAAAGTTAAAATAATAAAAATGATACTCAGCACAACAATATTATAAATTTGCTCGAGTTTCAGTTGAGAAATAAATTGAATCGTTTTTTGAATTGCGTTGTGCATGACCTACCTCTAATCGCCTTAGTGTAGGATGCCCTTGTGAGATGTACAAGTTAAACAGCTCAATTTTACTGTATCGTCACAGTAAAAATTGAGCCTTTTTCTACAAATTCTACAAAGGATTTAGCTTTAGCCAATCGTGCCACGAATTACCGCAAAGTATAAAACCAATGCAATGACTGCAAGCACCAAGAAAATAGCAAATACACTGACACCGCCCTCTGCTTCGGCAGGATGCAGTTCATCTTCATCGGCAATACGGAGTAATTCACCATCATAATTACGATAAAACTCTATACGATCGCTTCGCTCTAAAGTTTTAGCAAAGTCAGCCACACGTTTACGTTGCGCCAAGCAGTATTCACCTAAATGAACATCTCGACGGAAAATTACCTCATCTAGTTTTTTACGGTGATGATGTGCCAACTCAATAATTTGAGAAGTCAATGGAGGTACATCAAAAGCACATCCGTCTACGGATCTTGTCATGTTGTTCTCCTTTTTTATCATGCTTAGAGCTTTAGTTTAATCAAAATTAAACTTGTTCAATGTTTAATCATGTAAACTTGAAATATGCTCATTAACCCCGATAATTATTTGACAATTCAATCAAATTGTAATATTAGTTTAACAATAAAGCGTTAAATTGATATGAAGCCTAAAAGGTAGGCTTAAATAAGTAATCAAAATTACAATAAGGAGTTTAATATGATTCAAACGATCTCTCACCATGACTTAGAGCATGTTTATGCAAATGCAGTAAACACGATTCATTCACAAATGAACTTCCAAGACGCGGTAAAACAACTCGAAGAAGCTGCACGTGCAGGACATGGTAAAGCGGCAATGTTCTTAGCAGAACTGTATTATCAAGGTTTCCGCGTAGAACGTGATTCATTGAAAGCGCAATACTGGCAAAACATGGCCACCATGCAAGCATAATAAAACGTCACTTAGGTGGCGTTTTTTTTGACCCTTTTTTTAGATGCTCCAACCATAAATACATATTTGTTTACGATTTTAAGCAAAGCTTAAACGGTATATTCATCAATTCTTTTTACAATATAGCCAAATTTTACAACCTTGCTTGATTATGAATCAGATTAACCAACTCCACCCTTTACCAAAGGATTTTCTGCTTAAAGTTACACTATTAAAATCAATGATGTACTGCGGTGTACTTTGGGGTTTATTCCATCAAGGTTGGGCAATGAGTTCAGATCACGATGATTATATTTTCCCTTTTTGGTTAAATGCGGTACAAGCGCATAAATATGCTGCTAAACACTGGCCACAATATAGTCCTCGTAAAATTTCCGCGCAGGATTTTGAAACTTTTTTATTACCAACGCTCACCCGTTTAAATGTCACGCCAACCTTGTTTGGTTCGTCAAGTCAAAAAATTAAACTGACCACTTCACAAATGAAGCATTTCTTTTTTAATGAACCTGCGTTAAATATTGCTTAAATAAAAACTGAATAGAATTGACGTAAAAATCAACAATCGTGACTCTAAAGTATTTGCAATTTTTACAATTCACGTTACTTTAAAAGTCAAACAATAAACAACAAATCAGGACACAGAATATGACCAAGGTAACTCACGTTTTACAAGATAAAGCACATCACGAAATTTACACAATTCGCCCAGAAGCAACGGTTTTAGAAGCAATTAGTTTAATGGCTGAAAAAGGCATTGGTGCGTTGGTGGTTACCGATCAAAACAATCATGTGGTTGGTATTCTGTCTGAGCGTGATTACACCCGTAAAGTTATTTTGATGGAACGAACTTCTAAAAGCACAACGGTTAGTGAAATTATGACTGCTAAAGTACTGACCGTGACCAAAAACACCAGTGTGAAAGAATGCTTAAACTTAATTACTGACCATCATTTACGTCACTTACCTGTACTTGAAGGTGAGCAGTTGGTAGGTTTAGTGTCGATTGGTGACTTGGTGAAAGCGACTATGGATGATCAGCACAAACTGATCGAGCAGTTACAACAATATATTGCAAGCTAAGACACTGTTTTATAAAACCTGCCAAATATAAAGTAAAGATAAAAAAACCGCCTAAACTTACACATTTAGGCGGTTTTTCATATTCAGTAGAATTAATTCAAACCTAATTTTTCTGCTACATAGTCTGAATCTTTATCACCACGACCTGAAAGATTAACCACAATTTTCACGTTTTTTGCCATTTTTGGTGCTTCACGTAATGCCCACGCCACCGCATGTGAGCTTTCCAAAGCAGGTACAATACCCTCTACACGTGACAACGTCATAAAGGCATCTAAACATTCTTGGTCAGTTGCCGTTGAATACTCCACGCGACCAATGTCTTTTAAGAAGCTATGCTGCGGCCCCACACCCGGATAATCCAAACCTGAAGCAATTGAATGTACTGGCAATGGCTCGCCTTGTTCATCTTCAAGCACATAACACGCCATACCGTGTAATTGACCCGGTTTACCCAAAGTTAAGGTTGCAGAGTGCTGATCTGTATCTAAACCATGACCTGCAGGTTCTACACCCACAAGCTTAACTTCTGGGTCATTTAAGAATGCGGTAAATGCACCCACTGCGTTTGAACCACCGCCCACACATGCCACGATATAATCTGGATTTACTCCAAAGCGTTCTTGGCTTTGCATTTTAATTTCATCGCCAATAATTGCTTGGAAATCACGTACCATTTTTGGAAATGGGTGTGGGCCAACCACCGAACCAATTGCATAAATATAATTTTTCGGGTCTTTTAAGTATTCTTCAAAAGCACTGTCTACAGCATCTTTTAAAGTCGCTGTACCACGTGTGACTGAAATCAGGTTAGCACCTAAAATTTTCATTTTCACGACGTTTGGATGTTCTTTTTCAATATCCACCTGTCCCATGTGAATTTCACACGGAATTCCCACTAGCGCACATGCCGTCGCCAAGGCTACCCCGTGCTGTCCCGCACCAGTTTCTGCAATGACTTTGGTTTTACCCATATATTTGGCTAGTAATGCCTCGCCTAAACAGTGGTTAATTTTATGTGCACCAGTATGGTTTAAATCTTCACGCTTTAAATAAATTTGCGCACCACCTAACTGTTCAGATAAACGCTTGGCATGGAATAAAGGACTTGGACGGCCAACATAGTGAGCAAACAAATCTTTTAATTCATTCTGAAATTCTGCCGTTTTACGAATTTCCTCATAAGCAACGTTAATTTCATCCATGGCTTCTTTTAAATGTGGTGGAATAAACTGCCCGCCATATTGCCCGAAAAAACCGTCTTCATTCGGTAATGCGATGCCATTGATTTGATGATCCATATCGATCCCCTCAGATTGAAATTCACGTTGCCTATCGTGTCTGCACTTACTTAGTCTTCGCCTAACAATCACTCAAAAGTTGAGTGATATTGACGAAAATGACGATTAACGCGCCAAATATTTAGTCATATCTTCAATGCCTTTTAAAGTCATTGGATACATATGATGTTCAAAAATTTGTTTAATTAAACCAATGGTATGTGTGTAATGCCAATAGCCTTCCTGTTCAGGATTCAGCCATGCGGTTTTTTCAAAATGCTGACGCAGACGTTGTAACCAAACTTGCCCTGCCTCATCATTCATATATTCTACCGAACCACCAATCGAATTCAGCTCATAAGGTGCCATACTCGCATCACCGACCACAATTACCCGATAGTCGCGTCCATAGGTATTAAATAAATCCCACGTATTCATACGGGTACTGCTACGGCGTAAATTGTCTTTCCAAACATAGTCGTATAAACAGTTGTGGAAATAAAAATATTCGAGGGTTTTAAACTCAGTTTTGGCCGCACTAAACAGTTTTTCACATTGGGCGATGTGTGCATCCATCGAGCCACCCACATCAAACAACATCAACACTTTGACGCGATTACGACGTTCTGGCACCAATTGCACATCTAAAATGCCCTGTTTGGCAGTTTCTCGGATAGTGCCATCAATATCCAATTCTTCAGCTGCACCTTGACGGGCAAATTTACGCAAACGACGCAGTGCCAATTGCATTTGTCGTGTACCTAAAATCTGTTCATCGTCTAAATTTCGATACTGACGCTGCTCCCAGACTTTAACAGCTGAACGCTTACGTCCAGGCCCACCAATGCGTACACCTTCAGGATGATCACCAAAAGCACCAAACGGTGATGTACCGCCCGTACCAATCATACGGTTGCCACCCTGATGCTTTTTATGCTGCTCGCGTAAACGCTCTTCCAGCATTTTCATCAATTCTTCTAAAGAACCTGCTTTTTTCAGCTCTTCGCGTTGTTCTGGCGTGAGATGTTTTTCTAATAGTTCTAAGTCGAACCAGTCTTTAGGCAATTGATGAACTTGCTGCAGTAAATCATCTAAATCAAAAGTGGAAATGCCATCAAAATAATCTTTCATGGCACGGTCAAACTTGTCAAAAAAACGCTCATCTTTGACCATGACGGTTTTAACAAGTTGATAGAATTCATCTTGATCTGCAAAAACCAGACCCGATGCCACCGCCTGATTTAAGTCAATCAATTCACGTGTGGTGACAGGTACACCGTAACGTCGCAAGGTATAAAACAAGCGCACGAACATGGCGTTGTCCTCCCTTAACGGCGCGACATAAAGGCTAAACGCTCAAGCAATTGCACATCTTGTTCATTTTTGATTAATGCACCGTATAAAGGCGGAATGGCTTTGCTTTTATCGCTATTACGCAAAATATCTTCCGGCATGTCATCTGCCATCAATAGGCTTAACCAATCAATTAATTCAGACGTAGATGGTGGTTTTTTTAAGCCCGGAACTTGGCGCAATTTAAAGAAAACTTGTAAAGCTTCTGAAACCAATGTGCTTGAAATATTCGGGAAATGCACATCGATAATATCGCGCATGGTCGCTTCATCTGGGAAATCAATATAATGGAAGAAACAACGACGTAAAAAAGCGTCTGGCAGCTCTTTTTCATTATTTGATGTGATGATCACGATTGGACGTTGTGTTGCCGTAATGGTTTCGCCTGTTTCATAAACATAAAACGACATTTTATCGAGTTCATGTAGCAGGTCATTTGGGAATTCAATATCTGCCTTGTCAATTTCATCAATCAACAACACACAGCGTTCTTCGCTGGTAAATGCTTCCCACAATTTCCCGGGTTTAATATAGTTTTTAACGTCATACACACGGTCATCGCCCAGTTGGCTGTCACGCAAACGCGACACTGCATCATATTCATATAAACCTTGCTGCGCTTTGGTGGTCGATTTAATGTGCCATGTAATCAACTTTAAACCCAAACTTTTAGCAACTTGCTCTGCCAATAAGGTTTTACCTGTACCTGGCTCACCTTTCACCAAAAGCGGTTTTTGCAAAGCACGTGCGGCTTTCACCGCAAGTTTTAAACTATCAGTCGCAATGTACTGATCTGTACCCGAAAATTGTTGCGCATCAACAGACATGATTTTACCTTAATTGTTTTAGTTACAGTGGTGAGGTATTTTTCTTGGCTTTATAAGTCGTTTGTTTAAGACAGTATCTTGACCAGAAATAACCGATCAATAAGCCAAGACCGATCACAAATAAAATGGCAGATAAATTAGACCAAACCAATGGGGTTTCTTTGGTTAAAACACCAAAAAGAAGTCCAAAGATGGCTGGGGCAAGTGCTGCATTGCTGCCTTCTGATACTGTTGGGGTAAGTAAAATTGCAAACAGCACAATCCAAGTGATACCACCTAACGGATTGGGCAAGCGTTTGGCAATTTCGTACCAGCACCATAAAATAATGGCACTCCCCAACAAATAAACAGAAACAGCAATTGCAGTTTCAGGAATTGAATCCAATCCAGTCATCACACTATTCATTTCTCAACTCCTGAATAAAGCTTAAGCACCACGTAAACCTTCTGGTTCAACGGCATTTGGGTTAATTAAGCCTTCTGGTGGCACTTGAATAAAGAAGCCACGTGTTTGAATAGAATCCATGACATGCAAAACATTCACACGTGCCAACTTACGGCTTTCAGACAGTTGCAAATCCATTACAAATGTCGCACGACCAAATGCAACTCGCATTGGCTCAGGTAAAACCTCTAGCGGGTTAAACGCTTCTGCTTGATCTTCAGTTTGCTCAGGACGGGCGATGTATAAATACATCTCATCTTTTTTGCTCGATTTATAAATTGAACAGTGCATAAACAACAAAACTCTAAAAACTCAGTCAAAGGATACAACAAAAAAAACCGAGATACATTAACCATTATTAACGCATTGGTCTATGTTTACACTCAAACAAAGAATGGCGTGAAAATTCATCCATTTTCAGGTGAAAAACGGCTTTATTTAAAATGTGGATCGGTTTGATTTATTCAGCAACTTTCATCTGACCAGACAAATAACGCTCGTCGGCATGTAAAACTTCAATTAAAGGCTTGGTGAGTAATTCATAACGCCAACCTAACAAATAGTTAGGCAAATCTTGCTCATCGTTATGAAATACCACATGCTGATAAAGCGCATTGAGCCATTTTTTACGCAGCAAAACTTCTTTTGGAATTTGAGTTTCCTGTAC
Source organism: Acinetobacter sp. YH12252 (assembly GCF_013417365.1). Lineage (NCBI taxonomy): Bacteria > Pseudomonadati > Pseudomonadota > Gammaproteobacteria > Moraxellales > Moraxellaceae > Acinetobacter > Acinetobacter sp. YH12252. The sequence goes on along the minus strand of NZ_VPEA01000007.1, from coordinate 161,431 downwards.
GGCACGTTGAATCACCTGTTCTACATTTTCGCCCACTTCTTTTGAAGAATGACGAATTGGTCGCGCCATACGTAATGGCCATTGTGATTGATCAGGCAAATATTTAATTAAATCTAAAATAGTTTTGCCATGTTCACGCACAATATGCGCACGTAAATCTTTAATAGTACTGAGCTGGAACTGATTTTTAGGATTTTTCTCGACCAAGTCCAGCATAGTAGAATTACGCAAAATAAAACTACGTGGTTGGTTTAAGGCTTTTACCATTTGCTCACGCCAAACGGCCAATTGTTGCAATTGCATGAGTTGACGGCGTGAATGACGATAGTTGCCCACATCCTGATACAACAACTCTAAAGGTGTTTCTTCACCAATTTCCTGAGTTAAATTGCGGCAATCTTCTTGTGCAAAATCCAGTAAATAATTTTGTTTTAAGTCGGTTTGTACCTTATCTGCCAATTGCATTAGATACAGCACATCATTGGCAGCATAATTTAACTGCTCATCGGACAACGGACGTGCAAGCCAGTCTGAGCGAGTTTGCCCTTTATCAATATCGACATTGAGCATGGTTTTTAAAGCGTTTTGATAACTGACTTGTAAACCATGCCCTAAAAATGACATGCCAACTTGGGTATCAAACACGTTATCTAAGTTTTTTTGCTGTGCATAATGATAAATTAAATCAATATCTTCACCGCAGGCATGAAAAATATTTTGCTGCGCCTGAAACAGTTTTTCCCAAAAAGCGGTCAAATTGAGCGAGGTGCCATCTAGTAAATAAACCTGATTATTGACATTAATTTGGAATACACCCAATTTAGGCCAAAGCGTATCGACCTTAATAAACTCGGTATCTAAACCATAGATGCTGTTTTGACTCATTAATGCCAAGACATTTTCAAAGTCTTTTTGTTGGTGAATAAATTGGAACATAGCGACCAGATAGACTGCACTCTCTAGAGTTTCATTTTAAACATTAAATAGCGTTTAGCTATAAAAATATAATCGGTATTTTACTTTTTTATCTTATTTTTAAGTCAATACAGATATTTTCTAGATTTTTTTATCGTTTTTTTATCTTAATTTGAGTTTTTACTCTATGTGAATTCAAGCAAAGACTTTAAATGATCATTCACATGAAATAAGCACCAAGATGCTTATTTCATTCGCATCCGATTATGCACAGCTTGGCTTAGAGTATGACTGTCGACATATTCAAGCTCGCCACCTTGCGGTACACCTTGTGCGATCCGCGTCATCTGCACAGGTAAATGCTTCGTGGCTTCCACCAAATAGTGCGCTGTTGCCTGACCTTCCACAGTTGCATTGGTGGCTAAAATCACTTCGGTGATATTGCCATCACTCAAACGCTGTACCAAGTACGGAATGCCAATTTCATCTGGGCCAATACCATCTAAAGGCGATAAATGCCCTCCCAAGACATGGTATTTTCCACGAAAACTACCGCTTTGCTCAATGGCCATCACATCGGCTGGAGACTCCACGACACACAGCAAATGTGCATCCCGATCATGTGAGGCACAAATATTGCAAACTTCATCTTCAGTTAATGAATGGCAAATCGAACATTCGTGAATATAGCTGGTGGCTTCATTCAAAGCATGAGCCAGACCGACTGCACCTTCTCTATTTTTCATAATCAGGTGCAATGCCATGCGTTGAGCCGATTTAGGCCCAACACTTGGCAAAATGCGTAGCGCTTGTACCAGTTGATCAAAACGATCACTAAACATACGCCGTTCCTTAGAATAAACCAGCCAAGCCCGGTGGCAAGCCCATGCCTGAGTTTGCAGACTTCATTTTTTCTTCAGAAATTGCTTCGGCTTGACGGGCAGCATCATTCATTGCAGCGGCAATCAAATCTTCAATCATGTCTGCATCGTCTTGCAATAATTCAGGGTTGATTTCAATGCGTTTGACCACATTACGGCAGGTCATAGTCACTTTCACTAAACCACCACCTGCTTCTGCATGCACTTCAGTTTGCGCAAGTTCTTCTTTGGCTTTTTTAATGTTGTTTTCCACTTCTTTTTGCATGCGCTGTGCTTGCTGCATCAACATATTAATGTTCATAAAAATCTCCGAACAAATGATCTATTTAGTTTTAAATGAGGTCTAAACCGCGCTCGATGTCGCGAATAATATCATCAATATCTTCCAAGCCAACAGAAACACGAATTAAACCTTCGCTGATGCCTGCTGCTTGTTTGGCTTCTGGGGTCATTCTACCATGCGATGTTGTTGCAGGATGAGTAATGGTTGATTTTACATCCCCTAAGTTACTGGTGATAGATAGGAAGCGTGTGTTGTCAATCACAGTCCACGCGCCTTCACGCTCGCCTTTTACCACAAAAGATACAACACCACCAAAGCCAGACTGTTGCTTTTTCGCCAACTCATGCCCCGCGTGATGCGGCAAGCCTGCATAATACACTTTTTCAACTTTTGGATGTGCATCTAGCCACTCGGCAAGTTTTTGTGCGCTGGCACAATGTGCTTTCATCCGCAGGCTTAAAGTTTCTAAACCTTTTAAGAAGATCCATGCGTTAAATGGACTTAATGAGTTACCCAAAGTACGAATCACACCGTTGATTTCTTCAACCAGTTTGTCTTTACCTACCACAGCGCCGCCTAAAGCACGCCCTTGCCCATCAATATATTTGGTCGATGAGTAGATAATTAGGTCAGCACCAAATTTAATTGGTTGTTGTAAAACTGGGGTACAGAAAGTGTTATCAACTGCAAATAAAGCATTATTTGCATGTGCAATATCGGCAATGGCTTGTAAATCGCCTACTTGTGCCAATGGATTCGATGGCGTTTCAATAAATAAAAGACGTGTGTTTGGACGAATGGCTTGTTTCCAGCTGTCTAAATCTTCTAAATCAACAAAAGTGACATCGACACCAAACTTCATCACGTATTTTTCAAATAGTGAAATGATCGAGCCAAATACAGCACGTGAACAGACTACATGATCACCCGCTTTAAGATAAGCCAAAGTGATCGCATGAACGGCCGCCATACCCGAACTTGTCGCAACCGCACGTTCTGCACCATCTAATACTGCCAAGCGTTTTTCAAAAGCCTGTACAGTTGGATTGGTATAACGTGAATAGGTATTGCCTTCAATTTCACCTGAGAATTTTGCAGCTGCATCGGCAGCATTTTCACAAACAAATGATGAAGTCAGGAAAATTGGCTCACTGTGTTCGCCTTCAATTGTACGGTTGTGTCCGGTACGAATTGCCAAAGTATCTAATTGATATTCAATGTCGTCGTGTTGACTCATCTTTACTGCTCAGCCCTAAACTTAGTCCTAAGACCTGTTTGTTAAATAATTGCCAACATTTTGAGCGCCAAGCGCATTTAAGGTCAAGGTAAAATGTATAAATATCGCTTAGACTTCATTCAAATCTGCGCCACGTGTGATGGAACACCTCATGAATCAGCTACAAAGAAAATTTAATCCGCACCGAAAAAAGCTTAAAAACCTCAGCACTCGCTTATTTAAAAGCCGTGATTTGATCTTATCTCAGACCACGCCATACGACATCGTGGCACGTTATAAGTATGCGCAGATTCGCTATTACGCTTCGCCAGATAAGCAATATAAAGAGCCGCTGGTTTTTGTTGCGCCTTTAGCAATTACCATGTCGATTTATGACTTATATCCTTATCGTTCTTTAGTGAAACATTTTCAGCATAGCGGTTTTGATGTGTATTTGGTTGATTGGGGACAATTGACCTATCAACATTGTCATTTAAATTTTATGGCTTTTATTCAGGATGCAATCCCTAATTGTATTCAACTCATTTTACAACACGCCAAAGTCGAACAAATTTCACTACATGGTTGGAGTATGGCGGGTATTTTTGCCATGCTTTATACCGCCGACCAACAAACAACTCATATTAAAAACTTGATGGTTTTGGGTAGCCCTGTAGATAGCTATGCTTCGGGGCGGGTTGGTAAACTCTTTCAACTGACCAATCAACTGATTTCTAAATATCCCAAATTGCAACATGCCTTTTATTCAGGAAAAATTCCAAAGCATTTAATTCATACACCGGGTTTAATCAATGCGATTGGTTTTAAGATTTTAGACCCTAGAGCATGGCTGGAAAGCAATAAACAGATGCTGTCGAATCTGCACGACTTACAAACCTTGCATGAAAACGCAACTTTAGCCAATTTTTTAAATAATATGATTGATTATCCGGGTGGGATTAATCAGGACATGGTATTGAATGTATGGCTGCAAAACCCACTCAAACAAGGTCATATTCAACTCAAACAACATCAGATAGACCTTAAAAATATTCATTGTTCACTTTTGGTCGGTGCGGGTGATAGCGATCAAATTGTCACTGCTGAAGCTGCTCAACCTTTATGTGAATTGACAAGTAGTACCGATGTCACGTTTACTCTTATTCCAGGTGGACATTTGGGTTTAATGTCCAGTCAAAAAAGTGCCAATGAATTCTGGCCTAAACTGACCACTTGGTTAGAACAACGATCTAGCAAAATTGCATAAAGAGAGCAAAAACATGATTCAATCTGTTGCATTTATTGGCTTAGGCGCAATGGGCTACCGCATGGCAGCCCATTTACCTAAACATTTTGATACGGTCTATGTCTGGAATCGTAACTTTGCCAAAGCCGAGCAACATGCTGCTGAATATGGCACACAAGCGGTAGAATTGGCTCAAGCGGTGCAAGCAGATATTATTTTTTCTTGCTTGCCCACCAGTACCGAAGTTGAAAACCTGATTGCACAAGTTCAACTTAAAGCAGGTTCAGTCTGGGTCGATTGCACCAGTGGCGTACCCGAAAGTGCTAAAAAATTGGTACAACAACTTGAAGCACAACAGATCGACTTTTTAGATGCACCTGTAAGCGGACAAACCATTGGTGCAGAAAATGCCACATTAACAGTCATGATTGGCGGTAAAGCTGCTGCTTTTGAAAAAGCCCTACCTGCAATTCAGGCTTTTGGTAAAGTGATTCAGCATGTGGGTGAACCTGGTGCTGGCTTTGCCGTAAAAGCGGTGAATAATATGTTAATGGCAGTGAGTTTGTGTGCTGTAGCTGAAGGTTTTACCACCTTAAAAGCACATGGCGTAAACTTAAATCAGGCCTTACAGTGCATTAATGCTTCAAGCGGAAAAAGTGCAGTAACGGAAATGATTTTGCCGCAGCGAGTACTGAACCGCGCTTTTCCAAATACTTTTGCTCTGCCTTTACTGGCTAAAGATACAGGGATTGCATTGGATTTAGTTCGTGAAGCAGCGTTGCCTGCACCTGTATTGGCTTTAACCCAAAGTCTGATTCAAGCAGCGAATTTAACCGCAGAAAAAGACAGTGATTTTTCCACTGCTGTGAAAATGTATGAATTATGGAGTAATATTACCCTAGAGTAAGAACTCGCCATTGAATATGCAGCAATAAACCCAATAATGTGTATTAAGTGGCTAGTCACACCATCATTAAATAGAGGAAACTCTTATGAACAAGTTTAGCATTGCCTTATTTGCAAGCCTTGCAACTTTAATTGGGGCAAGTTCAACTGCTTTTGCATCTGAACAAGAATGTCAAAAACTTAAAAATGACCACGATGTTATTTATGCATCTAAAGGGTTCTGCTTCAAAGACCCAGAAGCTAAAGCACGTTTTGGTAATGACAACTGCTATACAACCAAACCTAAGTTTTCTGAAAAAGAACAACAACGTCTTGACGCAATCAAAGAACGTCAAAAAGAACTGAACTGTAAATAACCGTTCTGAAATATCAAAGCTGAATTTAAGGAATCATAATGGCTTACGATGATCAAAATATTTTTGCAAGAATTCTACGTGGCGAACTTCCTGCAATTAAAGTGTATGAAGATGACCAAGTGCTTGCGTTTATGGACATCATGCCGCAAGCCGATGGTCACACTCTCGTGATTCCTAAAACACCTGCAGTAACTTTATTGGATTTACCTGCAGATGCAGCAGCATATACCATTCAAATTGTGCAAAAAATTGCGAAAGCAATGGAGCAAGCTTTGGGTGTAGATGGTATCGTGTTAATGCAATTGTCTGGTGCAAGTTCAGGTCAAACTGTCCCCCACGTGCATTTTCACTTAATTCCAACATCGGTTCATCAACTTGGGAAACATGCTGCACAAATGGGCGACCAAGACAAAATTAAAGCCCAAGCGGAAAAAATTAAAGCAGCGCTTTAAAATATTTCCAAAATTGCATTAAAAATGAATGGAGCACTCGCTCCATTTTTTTCGCTTCATGTTTAATTTCAGGATTAACTACAGCATTGATGACAATAATATGTCACTCCCCTTGCAATTAAGTTATTCATTTCATAATTTTTTTCTAAATTTAAAAACCTGATCATTTAAAATTTGCGATTAAAGGTAAGTTTTTGATCTAATTTGTTCTTTTTAATAATTTTGAAATATTTCCTTAATATTACTGTCGCATTTGTAAGGAATACTTAGCACCAATAGAGAGCAGCGGTAGATCAACCCTACTTCTGAACAATGTTTAGGACTAAAAACAATAGTCTGTATTGGAGCTACACATGAAAAAAACGCTTTGCGCATTAACAGTTGGGGCAACCTTATTTACACCAGCACTAGCTATGGCTGCTGATGTTAAAGTTTATGGCCGTGCACACGTATCTTTAGACTATCTTGATGATGGTAAAGACTACAACGAAGTTGGTCTTTCTTCTAACTCATCACGTTTAGGCTTCAAAGCTGAACAAAAATTAGAAAATGGCATGACTGTTTTTGGTCAAATTGAACAAGAAATTAACTTCGCTAGTGGCTCTGCAAATGATGACGTTGAGTTTGCTACCCGTGATACATTTGTTGGTTTAAAAGGTGACTTTGGTCAAGCACGTTTAGGTCGTTTTGACAGTCCATTTAAAGCTGCTCGTGGTCCAGTTAACTTCTTTGGTGATATGGTTGGCGACATTCGCAACGTAACTCGCGTTTCTGAACAGCGTTTTGATGAACGTAATGCGAATACAATTGAATATAAAACACCAAAATTTGGTGGTGGCTTTAACGTATTAGGCGCACTTTCTTTACACGAAAAGAATAGCCCTGATGCAACAAAAGACGGTAAAAATGACAAAGATAAAGCTTATGACTTAGCTTTAACTTATAAAGAAGGAAAAGTCGATTTTGCTACTGCTTATGAGCATTACGAAGAAGAAGCTGGTCGTGGTGAACGTGATGGTTTCCGTATTGCAGCAGCATACAAAGTTACACCTGAGCTAAATATTGGTGCTTTATATCAATACACTACTTTTGATAAACAAGGCACAGCAGCAGATATTGCAGCTGCTAAAGGTGGTGATTTAGAGAAACTTCTTTCAAAACAAGATACACACGTATTTGGTGTAGCAGCGGATTATAAAGTTGCACCTAAAACTTATGTACGCGGTCAAGTCTTCCACCGTGATGTTGATGCGACTGACGCAAATGCAACATTATTGGCTGTAGGTGTAGAACACCGTTTAGACAAAGCTGTACGTGTATACGCAAATCTTGCAACAATGTTAAATGATACAAACTCTAGATTAACACCATGGTCACAAGGTCGTTCAAACAACGTTACTGGTGCTTTTGATGAAGATGCTCTAGGTCTTTCTCTAGGTTTCCGTTACGACTTCTAAGTCTGAACCAAACTTAAAACATAAAAACACGCTTCGGCGTGTTTTTTGCATACTTAAAAAACCAAATAAAAACTAAGCCAACAAACTTGCTGGCTTAGTTTATTCAAGTCAGTTTTGCAAAGCTGAATTTTTCAATATTAACGCTTTAAAAATCCAGACACTAAATTCATCACTTGTTGAATATCATCATTGGCTTCTTGTTTGCTAGTTTGCTCACCTTGTGGTGTCAATGAATCAATAATTTGCGGCAATACTGCAGAAATCGCATTATAAATATCTTGCTTTGGCGCCTGAGTTTGCTGTGCGACCTGCTCTACATCGGCATCATCAAATAAACTTTGTACTTGTTCAGCACCTACATGCGCATTTTCACCTGGGCCTGTAGACACCCAATCATCCACCTGACTGGTTAAGCCTTGTCCTTTGAGTTTATCCAAAGCACCTTGCAAGCCACCCTGTTTTTGAATCCATGCCAACACCAAAGGCAAAACTGCAATCAATAAACTTTGTGTACCTGAAGCACCTGTAGCAGAACGCTGTTGTTGCCCACCTAACTGACCTAGTACCGAACCAAGAATGCCACCCAAGCCGCCTTGCGCAGATTGTTGGTTATTACCACCAAGTTGCCCCAAAACCGAACCTAAAATACCACCCAATCCGCCTTGAGATTGATTAGATTGCTGATTCGCGCCCAATGCCTGCTTTGCTAAAATTTCAACAATATTGCTTAAATTGGTCATTTTATTTTCCTCATAATGCCCTTATGACAGCATACGAAGTTTTGACTGAATTGCGCGCTTGAAATTGTTAAATTTTGCAATATCCTAAATTTATGTGAATTAATTATCATTATTAGAATTTTGTGATCGTAATTCAGCACTTACCAGCGGAATTTATCCCAATTTTCAGGGTTTGCCCAAAACTTAGAATTAAACCAATCAGGCACGTGCTTATAAGTCAAAATATTAAATTGCCATAAGCACAAATGATGCTGCTCAAAGCGATGTTCAATCAATTGCGTAAAACCAAGCGCTCTAAGCAATTGCTCATCTTCACGCGCAGCAATCACCACAATACGTTTTGCCAATAAATCACGTAGCTTCACCAAAATTTGCGAGGTGTGTTGTGGTGTCTGCGCAGCAAAATCGGCAGCATCTAAAAATACAACTGCCAAATCAAAACGTTGGGTAAAAGGCAGATTTAAAAATGCCAATGCGCTAAAATACTGCCATTGGATAGTTGGCTGCTCATCAGCCGCTTGATTGTTATACTTCGGGCTTGCTTCAATATTTTGCCCTATACACAATGCAGTAGAAATTGGCTGTTGTTGAGATAAATCATCAATTAATGCTTGAATTAAACGCATTTCAGCCATCACTGCATTCCTTCATTTTCGAGAGAGTATTCTTATGGAACTACAAGGCATTTGCCATAAAATGCACGCAGGTCTTAAGGACCATAGTGTAACTGATGAACAGGTACACAAGGCAAATGTTGAATATAAATTTATTCTAGACCGTGCAGAAATTGACCTGCCTTTTCAGCTTGGGCAAGAACTTGAACTGGAATGGACGGGCAATATTTATTGTGTTTCTTGTGGTGTGAAAACACCAAAATCCTATTCGCAAGGACATTGTTTCAAGTGTTTTAAAACCAAAGCATCTTGCGATATGTGCATCATGAAGCCTGAGACCTGTCACTATCATTTAGGTACCTGTCGTGAAGATAGTTTTGCTCAAGAAGTCTGCTTTCAACCGCACATCGTATATTTAGCCAATTCAAGTGCTTTAAAAGTGGGAATCACCCGTTTAGGTCAAATGCCAACACGTTGGCTAGATCAGGGCGCAACTCAAGCCTTGCCAATTATGAAAGTCGGCTCACGCCGTTTATCTGGGCAATTGGAAGTTATGTTTGGTACACAGGTCGCAGATAAAACCGACTGGCGCAAACTACTCAAAGGCGAAGCAGAGCCTTTAAACCTAGTTGAAGTGCGTGAACAACTGATTGAAGAGTTTGCACCTAAAATTCAGACCATTCGTGATGAGTTTAGTCAAAACCTTGAATTCAACGAAACGGTAGAGCTTTTAGATCAGGAACTTCCGCGTGAATTTGTTTATCCTGTAGAACAGTATCCTGAGAAAATTAAATCGCATAACTTAGATAAAACCCCAATTATTCGCGGCAAACTGCAAGGAATTAAAGGGCAATATTTAATCTTGGATACAGGTGTCATCAACATTCGTAAATACACAGGTTATGAGCTAAAAATTCGCGCTGAATAAGTCTTTCAGATGCTTGCCTAATCATTATTAGATGCACAAAAAACCAGCAAATTTGCTGGTTTTTTTGTAGATGTTCATCACTTATTTGATTTTCGCTTTCGATTTCAAATATTGCGTATAGTCATCTAGCTCTTGTTGAGCACGTAATTGTTGATACAACTGCGCTAACTCTTTCAGTTGCTCAGGCGTTAAAGCATTCGATGTAGTATCGTTTACATTTGATACAGCTACCACCACCAATTCATTTGGTATAGATGCTGTTGTTACTGACCACATACCATCTTTAGGCGCAAGCACACTAAATGCAGCACGTTCAATTTCACGCTTTAACAAACCATCTGCACGGGTGAATGTGCCTGCATTTTCAAAACGGATTTGGTTTTTCGCCAAAACGGTCGCTGCAGGTTGAGTTTTAAAGGCATCCAACGCAGCTTGAATATCTTTTTTCGCTGCATCAAAGGCTTTTTTCTCAATCAGTTTAGCTTTTACGCGGGGTGTTGCTTCTTCTAAAGTTTGCACACCTGCGGCATGGTAATTACGCACTTTCACCCATACCACATCGCCATTGGCTAAAGTAATGTTACTCGATGCGTTGCGATCGCCATTTTTCACATCATCATTAAACAATTTAACTTTGACAGATGGCTGGCTTAAAACAGGATGCTGCGCCGCCAAAGTTAAACCATTAACAGATTCGACTTTGGCCGTTTTCACTTCTTCTGCCACAACATCTAAAGCATCACTACTCACCACCAATTCATTTAAGCTGTTGATGGTATCGGTATACGCATTTTCAGTTTTGGCTTTTTGCAACTCTGCCATTAAACGTGCTTTTTGAGTTTCAAACGCAGGGACTTGAACTGTAGCACCTTCTGTTTGAATCACATGATAGCCATATTGAGTTTTAATCGGCTGTGATACTTCACCAGATTTTAAGCTACCCACGGCTTTGTCAAAGGCATCGCCAAATACGCCTGCTTCATAACCTGCAACCTCACCACCTTTGGCTTTAGACTCAGGATCATCCGAATACTTTTGTGCAGCTGCAGTAAAGCTTGTACCTTGCTTAATTTCAGCTGCGGCTTGCTCTGCAAGTTTTTTAGCTGCGGCATCATCACGCGCATCGGTGGTGATTAAAATATGTTTCACTGTCGGTACAGCAGCACCTTTTTGAGTTTCGACAAACTTTTGATAAGCCTGTTGTAACTCTGCGTCAGTGACAGCCGTATTTGCAGGTGCAATATTGGCTGGAGTCACCACAATGTAATCGACATCAACGCTAGCAACCTGTTTAAAGGCATTGGCGTGCTGTTCATAATACGCAGCAATCTCTTGTGCATTTGTGGTGATGTTTTTCTTGTAGTCATCTAACTTAATGCTAGATAAATGCAAAGTACGTTGCTGGGTTTGTAAATTGGCAATTTGCTGAATATCAGACGGGCTAACTAAAGCATAATCGGTAAAGCTAGCACTCAGCATTTTTAACGCATGGTCTTGGCGTAAATTTGCCACAAGCGCCTGATTGGTCATGCCTACAGATTGCAGATAGTTCGCATACAAGCTTTCAGAAAACTTGCCATCTTGTTGGAAATTCGGTTGCTGTGCAATCATTTGTTCAATTTGTGCATCGCTCAAAGAAATCCCTAATTTCTCAGCTTGTTGTAATAACAAGGTACGTGCAACCAACGTATCTTTGGCTTTGTTTTGAATATAATTTTGATTCAATAGTGTTTCATCACCATTGGTATAGGCCAAGTATTGTTCTTTCAAGGAATTGGTCAGATTATCTAATTCTCGTTTTGAAATTTGCTGACCATTGACTGTTTGTGCAGTGTCTTCAGACTGACCTCCACTAAAATATCCTTCAATACCTACAAGTGCTAAAGGGGTCAAGAACAAGACGAGCAAAACTTTGCCCAACCAACCCTTAATAACTTTACGAAAAGATTCCATAAGTATTCCAATATTTTATTTGTGCGAGATTTTAACTGAAAACCCTCAACGAATGAATGCGTTGAAGCCGTTTATTGACATTATTAATAAAAAACGCGCCAATTGGCGCGCTTTCTTGGCATTTTAAAAGATTATGCTACTGAATCTTTTAAACCTTTACCCGCTTTAAAGCTTGGTACTTTGCTTGCTTTAATTTCAAGTGTAGCACCTGTTTGTGGGTTACGACCTGTGCGAGCAGCACGCTCTTTCACATTAAATGTACCAAAACCAACGAGGGTTACAGTATCACCCGCTTTAAGCGCTTCAGTAATAGAAGCAATTGTTGCGTCTAAGGCCTTACCTGCATCAGTCTTAGACAATCCCCCTTTCTCTGCAATTGCATCGATTAATTCTGATTTATTCATGAAAATTACGTCCTCTTAATATCGTTTATTTAAGGTCCAGAGATTTAATTTAAATTACCGTAACGCCTTTATAGCAATGCTTTGAGGGTAAAAGCAATACTCCCTGCACGCTTTTATGCAAAATAAATGGTAAAAACGATGGAACTGTTAGCCTCTATTCAGTTTTGCCCTAAAATACCCGATGTATAATAAAGCAACATCCTTTAAGCCCCCTTTCCACAGAATTACTTTTTCGCAACATCTTCTTTTAATTGTTTATTTTCTTCAATCAACGCATCGACTTTGGCATGTAATTGCAGTACCAATTGCTCCAAATGTTGTAGGTCTTTTGCTGTCACCAAGCCAATTCTATTTAAAGAATGATTGACGCTATGGTCAATTAAACGCTCAACTTTATCTTTAGTATCAATGACCGACTCTTTGGCTTTTTCAGACACTTTTTCAACTGTTTGATCGGCAATTTCTGTAGTTTTAGATTCTAATTCCTCACCCACCTTGACCAGAGAGTCAAACAATTTATTGCCTTCTTCTTCTGCGCGTGAAAATGCACCTAAACCTGCTAGCCAAATTTGCTTGGTATATTTACGAAAATCGAGTGATGTTTTACGTCCTGAGCGTAATTTATCTTTATTTTTCAATGTGGTTTCTGATTCAAGCCAATGCTCTTCTACGCTATCCGTCGTTTTTTCCATGAACCTCTCTCCTGCTTATTTTATGCGCACATGAATGTAATAAACCTACAAAATGCTTTCATAATAGCAAATTAAATACTTGATCGTTTTGCTAAACTGTTCTACAAAGCAAGATTATTCGCTGCGCTTCTTAGAATGTATTCTCAACGAAGCGCAAAACAAGGAATTCAACTTTAGATTTAGGGACTTGATTTTATGAGTGATTCGCAACAAAGACAAAGTAATCCACATTTGTTGCTGACCATGCTCATGATTGTGCTGGAAACAATTTTTAGCTTTATTCTAAAACATGATCGTGTGGTCGCTTTGCAGGCTAAAAAGTTTGTCGACCAGAAAATCACCATTAAAATTAATAGCTATATTCCTTATTTCGACATTTACGTGGAATTCAATCCAAACGGCATCTTATTTGACAGCAAAGCACCTGAACAAGCTGTCGATTTAGATGTGCGCACCACCCTCATAGATTTATTTAAAATCTTTATTTTAGGTAATCGTCGCAGTATTAAACACATGCGTATAGATGGTGACATTACCCTTAAAGATGAGTTTCGTGATCTAATTTTGCATTTTAGTGCACCCAAAGTTTTAGCTGACTGGAAACAATGGCTGAAAGAAGCACCGCAAGAACAAGAAGTGATTGGTTCTAAAAAGCGCATTGCCCCACTTTTAGACAAAATTGATGAACAACGCTCTAAGATCAACACCCTACAAGTTGAGCTTAAACAGCATAAAAACCGTATTCGTCGGATTGAACGTCGTCAAAAGCGCATTAACATCGTCTTTGGTGTAATAACAGCACTATTAATTACGTTATTAGTGTATAATTTATGGATCGTTTAAACGCATTAAAATATCAAGAAAAACAGCGTAAATCCTCGCGCGCAATATCACAATAAAATACTTGACTAATTTAGTCGGGATTCATAGAATACCCATATCTAGTCTAATCATGTGTATCGAATCATGCGCTTAACAACTCGCGGTCGCTACGCAGTGACTGCTCTACTTGATTTAGCTTTGCAGCCAACTGAACAAACGATCACGCTTGCTGAAATTGCAGCCCGTCAAACTATTTCTGTTGCTTATCTTGAGCAGTTATTCGCAAAACTTAAGCGCCACGGCTTAGTGTCTAGTGTTCGCGGTGCTAACGGTGGTTACCATTTAGCACGTAGTGCAAATGAAATCACTGTGCTAGAAATCATTGAAGCCGTAAACGAAACTGTTGATGCAACGCGTTGCGACCATAAAGGCAACTGTCAAAATGGTGCAATGTGCTTGACTCACGACTTATGGCAGGAACTCTCCCATCATATTGCCGACTATCTCGCTAAAATCTCACTTGCTGATTTAGTTGCGCGTGACAACGTACAAACTGTTGCCATTCGCCAGAACACAGCACCGTTTGATTCAGCTCTGTTATCGGTTACAGGTATTTGACATGAAACGTCCAATTTATCTTGACTACGCAGCAACCACTCCTGTAGATCCTCAAGTTGCAGAACGCATGATGGAGTGCCTGACTTTTGATGGGACTTTCGGTAATGCCGCTTCTCGTTCGCACGCTTATGGCTGGCAAGCAGAAGAAAAAGTTGAATATGCACGTGAACAAGTTGCGAACTTGATCAAAGCAGACCCACGTGAAATCGTGTGGACTTCTGGTGCAACAGAATCAGATAACCTTGCACTAAAAGGCGTAGCACAATTCTATTCGTCTAAAGGCAAACACATTATTACCTCTAAAATTGAACACAAAGCCATTTTAGATACCTGCCGTGAGCTTGAATCTGAAGGTTTTGAAATCACGTACTTAGAGCCACAACCACAAACAGGTTTAATTACACCTGAAATGGTTGAAGCGGCAATTCGTCCAGACACAATTTTAGTGTCGTTGATGATGGTCAATAACGAAATTGGTACGATTACCGATGTCGCTGCAATTGGCGAAATCACCCGTGCCAAAAAAATCTTCTTCCACGTTGATGCTGCGCAAGCTGCAGGTAAGGTAGAAATTGATTTATCTACCTTGAAAGTAGACTTAATGAGCTTCTCTGCACACAAAATCTATGGCCCTAAAGGTATTGGTGCGCTATTTGTACGCCGCAGTCCACGCGTACGCTTAAAAGCACAAATGCATGGTGGCGGTCATGAGCGTGGCATGCGTTCAGGCACACTTGCAACCCACCAAATTGTAGGTATGGGCGAAGCATTTGAACTTGCAGGCAAAAACTTGGCTTCTGAACAAGCCCGTTTACGTGTATTGCGCGACAAACTTTGGAATGGCTTGAACACCATGGAACAAGTTTTCCTGAATGGTCACCCAACACTAAACGTAGCCAACTATTTAAACGTCAGCTTCAACTTTGTTGAAGGTGAATCTCTAATGATGTCTCTTAAAGATGCTGCGGTATCTTCAGGTTCTGCGTGTACTTCAGCGACTTTAGAGCCATCTTATGTATTACGTGCACTAGGTCTTTCAGACGAACTTGCACACAGCTCAATTCGTTTCAGTTTTGGTAAATACACCACTGAAGAAGATATTGATCATGTCCTAACTGTGACTAAAGCTGCTGTTGAAAAGTTACGTGAACTTTCACCGCTTTGGGATATGTATAAAGAAGGGATTGACCTTTCTAAAGTAGAATGGACTGAACACTAATTCATCCCAAATCTAATGGCTTTGACAGGAAGCCATTAGATTGATAAAGGTAATTTCACCCCCATATTTATATTAAGGCTGACCCCGAGGTTTGGAGAAGCGACATGGCTTATAGCGATAAAGTAATTGATCATTACGAAAACCCTCGTAATGTTGGCGTTTTAGACAAAAATGCTGAAAACGTTGGTACAGGTATGGTGGGCGCACCTGCATGTGGCGATGTAATGCGTCTGCAAATTCAAGTGAATGACGAAGGCGTGATTGAAGAAGCACGTTTCAAAACTTATGGTTGTGGTTCTGCCATTGCTTCAAGTTCTTTGGTTACTGAGTGGCTTAAAGGTAAAACTTTAGATGAAGCACAAGCGATCAAGAACATTGATATTGCTACCGAACTTGCCCTTCCACCAGTGAAAGTACACTGCTCTGTATTGGCAGAAGACGCAATTAAAGCTGCTGTAGAAGACTATCGCAGCAAAAAGACCAAAGCTTAATTTGCTAAGTTTTGTGGAAAAACAAACGGAGTTTTCATGATCAATTTAACTGAAAATGCTGCAACTCATATCAGCAATTACTTAAAGAATCGCGGTAAGGGTCAAGGTATTCGCGTTGGTGTGAAAACTTCAGGCTGTTCTGGTTTGGCTTATGTACTCGAATTTGTAGATGAAGTCGATACGCACGACCAAATGTTTGAACAGTTTGGTGTTAAAGTTTTCGTTGATCCGAAAAGCCTAGTTTACCTAGATGGCATGGAAATGGACTATGTCAAAAATGGTTTAAACGAAGGT
This sequence comes from Acinetobacter sp. YH12252, assembly GCF_013417365.1. Classification (NCBI taxonomy): domain Bacteria; kingdom Pseudomonadati; phylum Pseudomonadota; class Gammaproteobacteria; order Moraxellales; family Moraxellaceae; genus Acinetobacter; species Acinetobacter sp. YH12252. Next base: position 144,944 of record NZ_VPEA01000007.1, on the reverse strand, counting down.
TTCGAGTTTAACAACCCCAATAAAAAAGGTGAATGTGGCTGCGGTGAATCGTTCACGGTATAACGCCACCTCCCTCTTTTTAGCTTAAAACAGTGTACAATACACTGTTTTAATTGCATTTATGCAGCCAATTTTGCACACTAATTGCGGATTCCATCTCCCATGAATCATTTTGAGTTGTTTAATCTTCCTGTTGCACTCGATATTGATTTCGCTACTTTAAAAGCTGAATTTTTAAAGCTACAGCAGCAATATCACCCCGACAAAACCGAAGACAAAGATCAAGCCTTGATTAAATCTAGTAAAATTAATCAGGCGTTTAAACAACTCTCTGCGGTAGACAGTCGTGCTGCATATTTACTCTCATTGAAAAAGCAAGATTATCATCTCGATCAATCCATCCATGACTTTGAATTTTTACAAGATGCCTTGGAAATTCGTGAGCAATTGGATGATGCCAACTGTGCTGATGACTTACAGTCATTAAAGTTTGAAGTACAACAGTGGGTTGATGGCTTAGTCCGTGAATTTAAAATTGACTATGCCGAAGAAGATTGGGCAGAAGCGCGTGACACTGTGCGTAAATTACGCTTTTTCATGAAAGTTATGGCTGACCTAGACAAAGCTGAAGATCGTTTCCTTGATGATGACAGTTTTGATTTAGACGATGATTTTTAATTTTAGTTAGTATTTTAATATTTAACGGGCAAAGGATTTTACATAATGGCGCTCTTGCAAATTGCAGAACCAGGTCAATCAAGTGCACCGCATGAACATCGCATTGCGATTGGCATTGACTTAGGCACCACTCATTCATTGGTTGCCACAGTTCTTTCTGGTAAAGCCAAAGTCTTGCATGATGAGCAAGGTCGCGTGCTACTGCCTTCTATCGTCCATTATGCAGAGCAAAATACACATTATGGCAATGCTGCTGCGCCATTTATTACTACAGACCCTAAAAACACGATTGTTTCAGTCAAGCGTTTTATGGGTCGTTCTAAAGCGGACATTAAATTTCAACATCCATACACGTTAGTGGGTGAAGACAATCAAATGCCTGCTTTTGAAACAGCTCAAGGCCGTAAAACACCTGTTGAAATTTCGGCAGAATTACTTAAACAACTCAAAGACCGCGCAGAAGCCAGCTTACAAAACCCTGTAAATGGTGCAGTGATTACTGTTCCTGCTTATTTTGATGAAGCTCAACGCCAAGCCACACGTGACGCTGCCGAGCTTGCAGGTTTAAAAGTATTGCGTTTATTGAATGAACCGACTGCAGCAGCGGTTGCCTACGGTTTAGATCAAGACACCAACTTGGCTCAAGACCGTAACTATGTGATTTACGACTTGGGCGGTGGTACGTTTGACGTTTCTATTTTACGTTTCTCTCAAGGTGTTTTTGAAGTTTTAGCCACAGGCGGCCACACTGCTTTAGGTGGTGATGACTTAGATCGTCTGATTGTAAAATGGGCAAAAAAACAGCTGAATATTGAAAGTTTAGATGATGCAGAATATGCACACTTTATTGTGTCTGCACGTAAAGCCAAAGAAGCGCTCAGCAATGCAGAAAGTGTTGAATTAAAACTGTTAGAGCACACGCTGCAATTAGACCGCGCAAACTTTGAAAGTATTATTCAGGTTGCTTTAGATAAAACCATTAGTGTATGCAAACGTGTATTACGCGATGCCAAACTTGACCTAGATGACATTCAAAATGTAGTTTTAGTTGGTGGTTCAACACGTTCTTATGCCGTGCAAAAAGCTGTTCGTGAAGTATTTAATCAAGAACCATTATGCACAATTAACCCAGATGAAGTGGTTGCAATTGGTGCATCAATTACCGCCAATCAACTAATTGGTAACAGCAAAGATGGTTCGTTGCTATTAGACGTTACCCCACTGTCTTTGGGTTTAGAAACCATGGGCGGTTTGGTGGAACGCTTAATTTCACGCAATACTGCAATTCCTGTAGCACGTCGCCAAGAATTTACCACTTATCAAGATGGCCAAACTGCTATGTTGATTCATGTGGTACAAGGTGAGCGTGATTTGGTAGAACATTGTCGTAGCTTAGGTCGTTTTGTGCTACACGGTATTCCACCAATGACTGCGGGTCAGGCACGCATTGAAGTTACGTTCCAAGTCGATGCTGATGGCTTGCTCAGTGTTTCTGCTAAAGAAACCACTTCTGGTGTGACTGCAAATATCGACATCAAGCCATCTTATGGTTTATCTGAAGCAGATACCGAGCGTTTGCTGCTAGATGGTTTCAAATATGCAGAAGAAGACAAGCAATTGCGTCATTTGCATGAAACCAAAGTTGAAGCACAACGTGAACTTGAAGCTTTACAACAAGCCTTAAAAGTAGATGCACAACTATTAAGCCCAGAACAATTAGAAGCTTTAAATACTGCCAAAGCGCAGTTGGAAGCCGAATTGACTGGACAAGACATTAACGCCATTGAACATGCTGTTGAACAGCTTAAAATACACAGTGATGCTTTTGCTGCAATTCGTATGAATCAACATATTGATGCAGCACTTAAAGGCACTAAACTCGACGACTGGTCAAACTCAAACTAATTTAAGGTAAAGATTATGCCACGTATTAAAGTACTTCCACATGCGCAATTCTGCCCAGAAGGTGCTGAGTTTGAAGTCGAACAAAATGCCAACTTATGCGAAAGCTTACTTGAAAATGGCATTAAAATTGAACATGCTTGCGATATGTCTTGTGCATGTACCACTTGCCACGTTGTTGTTCGTAAAGGCTTTGACAGCCTAGAAGAAATGGATGATGTTGAAGCTGACTTATTAGACCGTGCTTGGGGTTTAGAGCCTGATTCACGCTTATCTTGTCAGGTTAAAGTGGTCAATGAAGACTTGGAAGTCGAAATTCCAAAATACACCATTAACCATGCTTCAGAAAATCATTAATCATAAAATGATGCTAATTCTAAAAAACTGCGCTACGGCGCAGTTTTTTTATTGCACAACTTTAGATTTAAAATTTTTGAGGATTTAAAAGTTAAACGAGATCTACATTATAAGAAAAATTTTAGTGTTTTTCAGGAATATGAGTTTTGGCAATTTCTTCAACAGGTGGATGTTCAATCACTTCATCTTCAAGATTAAGTTTTACAATGCCCTGTGAGTTGGTCAGCTTTTGCTGCGTTTGAATTCTTTTAATCATTTTTTCTAATACGGTAATTAGCTCAGGATATTCAAAATTCTGCACTTCATCCAAATTAAGCAACAAATGAAAACCTTTATATTCGTAGTCAAACCAACGCTGATAATCCGACTTGCTGGCCGCATATTTTTCCATCACTTGCCAAGTTTTTACAGGACCTTGAATCCCCTTTAAAAAGATCGGTGCTTTCGGAGCACACAAATAATCATTTTTAATCAGTTTATAAGTGTCATCTGAAAGTAAAATTTCATCAACTTCGGCCGCACTTTGCAAACGCGCAGCTAAGTTAGCATCACGCCCAACAATGGTATATGCCATCCGATGTGCTGCACCGTAGTTCCCAACGTGGCAATATCCTGTACTGATACCCATACGAATATGTAAAGGCGGATAGCCCATTTTGACCCAACGTTCGCGTAACAATTTCATTTGCTGACGCATCGCAATAGCCATCTCTACACAAGTTTTAGCATCTTGTTCAACACCTTGCGTATTTGGATCACCAAAGAAAATTAAAATCGCATCACCCATAAACTTATCCACCGTCGCTTCATATTGCTTGGCAATTTCGGTCATGTGGCTTAAATAATCATTGAGCAGGAATGCTAAATCATCTGGAATTAGTGTTTCAGAAAGTTCAGTAAAGCCTTGAATATCAGAAAAGAAAATCGTCATTTTTTTACGTTTATATTCAATTTTCGCTTCCGACTCACCTTTCATAATCGATTGCCACAACTGCAAAGGTGCATAGCGACTAAGCTGATTCGCAAATTCCATATAGCGGTTCATTTGTGTGTAGTAATGGTCTTTCTTTGCCGTGGTATAGCGGATACGACGTGCCTGATAGGCACTGCCCATGCCAAAGTAAAAGATCATACATAAAAAGGCTAAAATCGTAAGTTCGGTACTGCTTTGTTCAAAATATTCGTTAAAACCAAAAATAAAAATATTACAAAAATAAAAAACTGTGACCGCCAATAAGGATGCCAATGCCACCAAAAAGAAAGAAACTTTAATATAAATGGCGGTATATAGCAGCGCAAATAAAGCGGCAAAAGTAAGTACCAAATTCAGATGTACCGCAGACAAACATACTGCGACTACCACAATATCAATAATAAACAGGATATTACGCTTGGCTTGATGACTATATTTATATTGCAGCCAACGCGAAAATTTAGGAATTATCAGTAATAAAAAAGTAAGAAAAAACGGAAGGTAAATTTGATAATTGGTATCGGCGTAGGTGTAGTGATAGACCACCATAATCAGGGATAAACTTGCATACCCGACTAAACGATGCAGAAATTCGAATTGTTTGGGATCTCTTTCCATCCAATTGTACATGAACACCGCGGCCTACTCCAATCTAGGATTAAAAAGCCACGCATCCTGCGTGGCAATTCATTTCAATTAATCCATTCGCCAGTCAAATGGCATATCGCCTTGACCACGCAGAGCAAGCATCAAGGTTTGACGCATGTGAGCCAAAACTTCATTGCTGTATGGTACAGCTGGCGTACCCCAAACTGGTTTAGGCCAAGCCACATCATTTTGATAACGCACGACGTGATGAAAATGCAATTGTGGAACCATATTACCTAAAGCCGCCACATTCATTTTATCGGCACGGAATACACGTGATAATTGGCTAGATAACCAGCTAGATTCACGTAAAAATTGTTCTTGGTCTGCCTGGCTTAATTCGTATAGTTCTGTAACCCCTGGCACACGTGGAATTAGAATTAACCAAGGGAATTGCATATCATTCATTAAACGACATGTTGACAGAGGAAAGTCGCCTACAAAAAAAGTATCTTGAGCAAGTTGTGGATGCAAACTAAACATATCTTTATAAATGACGCAAATTGTAATGATGGGTAATACTATCACATCCCTAGTGAACTGAGTATGATTCCCATCATGTTTCGATGTAAATAAAGTGCAATTTTAACCAAATTCATCATGAATAATATTCATTATAGAATCAGAGGTTTCTTAGCAAATATTCATAAATTTACCGATATGATATTTGGATCAATTTGCATTTTTAAACTCAGCTGTGCAAAGTTTTTAGCAGGCTGTTTAATAGATCGGCAATAAATTGAATCCGCTTTTCAGCTTCCTCCAACATCACCATCACTTTTAAACGCTGTCCACCATCCATACGGAAATAGGTCGGATGTTTTTGCATCATTTGAATGATGCTCATGGCTTGCACAGGTGTATCTGGTGAAAATTCGATATGACCGCCATTTGTACCAATATCAATTTTAGTGATGCCCAACTGCTCTGCTTTTAAACGCAGTTGGTGCACAGCAAACAATTGTTTCACTGCTTGTGGCGGAATACCAAAACGGTCAATCAATTCCATACGAATATGATCAAGCTTTTCTTGAGTATCGGTATTACTAATGCGTTTGTAGAACAATAAGCGCTGATGCACATCGCCCAAATAATCATCTGGAATTAAAGCAGGCATGTGCAGGTTGATTTCTGCAGTTAAAGACAATGGTGCATCGAAGTTAGGAGTTTTACCCTTTTGAATGGCTTTGGTGGCTTTTTCCAGCATTTCCATATACAGGCTATAACCAATAGCTTGCATTGAACCGCTTTGTTGCTCACCCAGTAATTCGCCCGCACCACGAATTTCCAAGTCTTCGGTTGCCAGCATAAAACCTGCACCCAAAGTTGAGGCACGCTGAATCGCATCCAAGCGTTTTTCAGCATCGCCTTTTAAGCCCTTAATGGAAGGTACCAGCAAATACGCATAAGCTTGGTGATGCGAACGTCCAACACGACCACGTAGTTGGTGCAACTGCGCCAATCCGAGTTTATCTGCACGTTCAATTAAAATGGTATTGGCATTTGGAACATCAATCCCTGTTTCAATAATGGTTGAGCAAACCAACACGTTATATTCTTTATGATAAAACTGCTGCATGACTTGCTCTAATTCACGCTCGCGCATTTGCCCATGCGCAACTGCAACCCGCGCTTCTGGTACCAATTCACGAATGGTTTCAGCACTACGCTCAATGGTTTCCACTTCATTATGCAGGAAATACACCTGACCACCACGTAACAATTCACGTAAAATGGCTTCTTTCACCGTATCGCCTGTATGCTCTTGCACAAAGGTTTTGACCGCTAAACGGCGTGCAGGTGGTGTGGCAATAATGGATAAATCGCGCATACCGCTAAATGCCATATTTAAGGTACGTGGAATTGGCGTTGCGGTTAAAGTCAGCATATCCACATCGGCGCGCAGCGCTTTAATACGTTCTTTGTCACGCACCCCAAAACGATGTTCTTCATCGACAATCATTAAACCCAACTGCTTGAACTGAATATTTTCTTGCAGAATTTTGTGCGTCCCAATCACAATATCGACTTTGCCTTCAGCTAAATCTTCAATGGTTTTTTGATGAGATTTGCTTGAACCAAAACGCGATAAGACTTCAATACGCACAGGCCAGTCGGCAAAACGGTCTTTAAAAGATTCATAATGCTGTTGTGCCAACAATGTGGTCGGAACCAATACCGCGACTTGTTTATTATTCTGTACCGCGACAAATGCAGCCCGCATGGCGACTTCGGTTTTACCAAAACCAACATCACCACAGACCAAACGATCCATTGGTTTTGCCAGTTGCATGTCATGTAAAGTCGCTTCAATTGCATTGGCTTGGTCTAGGGTTTCTTCATAAGCAAAGCCACTGGCAAATTGCATATAAAGACTATGATCCAACTCAAAAGCAAAACCCGGTTTAGATTGACGACGTGCCTGAATATGCAGTAATTCTGCTGCCACATCGTGAATTTGTTCCAACGCTTTGCGTTTGGCTTTATTCCATGCATCTGTGCCTAATTTATGCAAAGGCGCAAGGTCTGGATCACCACCGCTATAACGGCTGATTAAATGCAAATTGGTAACAGGTACATACACTTTTGCAGCATCGGCATAATCAAGTTGTAAAAACTCATGCTCTTGCTCATCAATATTTAAAGTAATTAAACCTGCATAACGCCCTACGCCATAATCAATATGTACCACAGGTGCACCAATGCTTAACTCGGTCAAACTGCGAATTAAAAACTCTTCAGAAACTTCCTGCTGACGTTTACGACGGCGCTGCACCACACGATGTTCATACAACTGATTTTCTGAGATTACACTCAATTGATCTTGAATGACCAAGCCGCGATCTAAAGGTGCATTGGTAATCGCAATGGCTTGTAAAGACTGCTGAAATGCCTCAAAACTCTCCACTTGTGGAATTTCACCCAAAGCGGCACGCAACGCATCTTTTAAGGTTTCACGACGACCTGCACTTTCTGCCACCAATAAAACAGGATGATTGGCCGCATCAATATATTGCTTAACGGCATGAAAGGGTTGTTCTTGTTTATGATCAACCGCCAAACGTGGTGGTACAAGTGTGCTTAAGTTCACTACACCTGCTTTTTGCTCAAAAGCTTCGGGCGATGCAATCACACGTCCAAATTGATTCAGTTGTTCTAATAATTGATTTGGTTGTAGGAATAATTGCTCAGGCGGCAAAATCGGCTGGTCGATGTTATGACGTCTGTCCTCATAACGATACAGCACATCTTTCCAAAATTGAGTTAAACAGTCATCCACCGCCTTATCTGTAATGACAATGCAATGCTTTGGTAAGTATGAAAGTAATGTATTTTGACCTTCAAGCTGTGCTTGAGTGAAGAATAACGGAAAATAAAACTCTAAACCAGGCGATGCAATGCCTTCTAACACATCCTGATACACAGGGTTCTTTTTCGGGTTTGCCGTTGGGAAACTTTCTGCATAGCGGTCACGGAAAATCGCACGACCTTCTTTTAATGGAAATTCTTTGGCGGGTAAAACCGTAAAATTCTGCAAACTTTGGGTGGTACGCTGCGTTTCTGGATCAAAAAACTTTAAGGTTTCAACTTCATCATCAAATAAATCAATACGGATGGGTGCTTCCTGTCCCGAAGCATAAATATCCATAATACTGCCACGCACAGCGAATTCACCATGATCATAGACTGTATCGACCAGATGATAGCCTGCTTGTACCAAACGCTGCTTTTGTTGTTCCAAAGCAAACTTTTGCCCAACACGAATATCGAAATGCTCGCCTAACACCCATGAGGTTGGTGCAACACGTTGTGCCAAAGTGGTTGCCGAAACCAACAATACACCTTGCTGCGGCATATTGGATAAAATCGCCAAACGCTCCGACACAATATCTTGATGCGGTGACAAGCGGTCATAAGGCAAAATTTCCCAATCGGGGAAAATAGTCGGTTTTACCCCGTAAAATTCTAATTCGCTTTCTAACTGCGCCAAATGTTGTTGATTGCGCGCGACAATCACAAATAAATGCTGATTCTGCTGACCAATTTCTTTAAATAATAATGCTGCGGCAGAACCTTGTAGATTACCAATCCAGCGTTTTTCGCCAGCTTTCAGTTGTGCTAAATTGAGTTGGGAAATTTCGTGTTGGAACATGTATATAGCTTTAGGGTCTAAACAACATGGGGCTTATACTAGCACGATGAATTGACGGTTTTACGTAATTTTTTTCATCCACCATTACAGCGTATTTAATTGCAAAATTTTATAAAACAGCGAGCTTTAAAGTTTGATACACACGCCTCTTTACTTTTGATCACGTAAAAACTGTCGATAATAATCATTCAATTTTTTAACAATCGCTTTAAATTCCAGTAAGTTTTCTTCGGTATTACCAAGCATTGTGTTAAAACGCTGTTGCGCAATTTCCAGATCAATTTTTTCATTGATAATCATAGCTGTAGAATACAGCTGTGCCAAATCATCAAACTGCTGCATACGGCGGTTGGATAAATAATTTAAACGCTCTGCCAAAACATCGTTAAGCAAAATACCATCGACCATATAGCCTTGTTCCGCATCCCATTGAATATTCTGTGCTTCTAAATAGGCAATTTCTTCGAGATTGGCTTTATTTTTAAACAACCCTGTAAGTTTGCTGAACATTTTGAACCTATAAATTGGCGAAATCAAAGTGAATGCTGCAGAGTTTAAATGCTTCACTAAAATAGATGCAACTGATCAGGGTGATTTATGCTCCCCTGATGTTATAAGTCAGTGTTTCAACCCCACTTTGCTTAGGCTATTTATAATGATGCATATTTTGCATCCTGCCAAATGCAAAAAAGCATCTTGAAGATGCTTTTATAACAATCAAAAAATGACTTAAAGCTTATTTGCCATAAGTTTGCTGTAAATACTTCACAATCTTGGCCGATTCAAAAAGCTGAGTCTGGGTATTTGGATCGATTAAAAATGGGACTTGAATATTATCACCCATGACTTTTAATACCTGCTCACGCTTACCACCTGCCAGTGGCACATATTTACCCGGTTTTAAACGTAATTTTGCCAAGCCTTGATCTTGCCAACGCTCTTTGGCTACATTATGAAATTTGAATGGCAACTCCAGTTCAGTCAATACACCACGTACTACACGTGTATAAGGACTTCCCTCAAAACCCCACAGTTCAATCAGTTGTTCAGGTGCAGCGCGCTCTACAATTTTCTGGTTAATCCACACACCACGTGCACCATTCAATAACGTGCCTGCAAGTGCAACATAAGGAATTTTAGGAAAATGCGCGTATTTTTTTGGCGTTTTTCCACTTTTGCCATAATGTTTGAATAAATGATGAATGATCTGCTGTGATTCATAGAGCTGATCACCTGTATTTTCATCAATTAAAAATGGAAACTGAGTTTTACCACCCAGTTGTTTCACCAAAGGTCGATATTTTGTGCCGCCTTTGGGGCATGGATAAACCTCATAATCCAAATTTAACAAGGTCATGACTTCGCGTACACGACGGCAAAATGGTGAACCTTCAAACTCATATAACTTTAAGGCTTTTTCGGGTTGCTTAGGAAATGCTGTCCCATTCACTCCACGTCCACCTTCGGTGAGCATAGATGCCACTGCCTGAATGACTTTAATTTGATGATGCACCATTTTGTTTTCCTTGTGATGTGCTCAGCAATTTGATGACTGCGCCATCAAACCGCTTATAAATCGACCAACTTTTCTTTTGCCACAATAATACCGTTGTTATCAGCATAGACATAATCGCCCGAATTAAAAGTGACTTGTCCGAAATGCAAACTCACATCCACTTCACCCACGCCTTTGCGGTTACTTTTTTGTGGAATTGAAGCCAAAGCATGTACGCCTAAATCAAGTGCTGCAATTGCATCGACATCACGTACACAGCCGTAAATGATCACGCCATTCCAGTGATTTTTCACTGCGGATTCAGCAATCAAGTCACCCATTAAGGCACAGCGCATAGATGCCCCACCATCTACCACCAAAACTTTGCCTGTGCCATCGGTTGCCAATAACTCTTTTACACGTGAGTTATCTTCAAAGCATTTTACAGTCACAATTTGACCACCAAAAGTTTTACGTGCACCGTAACTTTTGAAAAATTTACCATCCAAAGATGGAATCACCACTTGAAGGTCATGTTCTGGATGGTCATCTAATAAGTCACAAGTTACGAATGGTACTGTAGACACGTTGTTCCCCTTTTACTTGGTTTTTTGTATTTGTAAATTATCATAAATTTGAAATTTATGAATTTGCGATTGCGCTGCCTCGACCATAGTATGAGCCACTTGCGTAGCACTTACTGGCTTATATGTAAAATGATCGGGAATAAATCGTGATATTTTAAGATACAGCTTTTGTCCTAAATCTTCTAAACGCCGTTGTTCGTTGCGCTCACCCAATAATAAAGATGGACGCAAAATTGATACTTTGTCTAAATCCAAACTTTCAATATATTGTTCTAGCTCACCTTTGACACGATTATAAAATACGGCTGATTTGGCTTCTGCTCCCAAAGCACTGACCAATATGTAATGCGTACCCTTCGCCTGCAATAATTCGGCAAAATGTGCATTGATGGTATAGTCCACAGCATAAAATCCCTGCTTTGAGCCTGCCTTTTTTAAGGTTGTGCCTAAACAACTGAATGCATGACTATAACCGCTCACATCTTCATCATTGAGCAATAAAAAGTCTTCGAGGAGTAACGTCTGGACTTTTTCTAAGCGATTTAATTCCGAGCAAGGTCTACGCAAAACAACGGTGATATTTTTACATTCAGGCAGCTGATTAAGCTGTTTGACCAATTGCTGCCCAACTAAACCATTCCCACCAATTACAATTGCATTTTGAATAGAATTTGTCATTTTTTAAACAATCTCTGAGGCTTAAAGCTAATCTACCTGTTTCTTTCTGATTTTTCTGCAGCTAAAATGTTGTCAAAGCATGTCAAGACTTGACTTAACTGTCTAGTTTCATCAAAATATGGCACTTGTTTACGGGCTGGTGATAATTCTTCTGATGTTGGTTTTCGGAAGTAATTGCAGCCCGCCCAGACCAATCTATTTCAAGGAGTGCACGAGTGGCAAACTCTGCTCAAGCTAGAAAACGTGCTCGTCAAAACGTTAAAGCACGTAAACACAACGCAAGCTTACGTTCTATGGTTCGTACTTATTTAAAACGCACAATCGCTGCTATTGCTGCAGGTGATTATGCGGTTGCTACTGAAGCTTACAAAAAAGCTGTTCCAGTAATTGACCGTATGGCTGATAAAGGCATCATCCATAAGAACAAAGCAGCTCGTCATAAGAGCCGTTTAAACGCTCAAGTTAAAGCTTTAGCTTCTAACTAAGTGTTAAACAAAAGAAGCCCGTTAAGGGCTTTTTTTGTGCCTGCTGTTTCGATAATTTATCAAATTAAGCAATCTTTAGTTTCTGCACGCCAATTACATCACTTCAAATACACCTGCCACCATAAAATAAAAAACACCTCCTGAACTGGTCAAAAGGTGTTTTAAATTAATGAAGATGAATAATTCAGACGAGGAATTATTCAGCATCAGTCGTAAATTTTGTGGACTTAAATAAGCCAGTTGCAAACTGTTATTAGCCTTTAATTGCGTCCATTGCTGATTCGCACCACCTGTGCAACCATAACGAATTAAACGCGCGCGGTTTTCTTTTAGGTAGCCATGCTCTAAATCAAAACACTGATTCCCCTGACGAATCGTTCCCGAAGCTGTGTGCATTTCCCAGACCTGACTGTCTTTAGATGTACTGCAGCTTGCAAGTGAGACCACATTGCCGTTGTTAGTTAAGCACTGATCCATTTCTGCTTTGCTGTGAATACGCCCCAAACCATCATAAATCCACTGCTCAGTTGCATCGCCTGTACAGCCACTTGCTCCACTAATGTAAGCATTTTTCTGACCACTCGCCAAAGTTTCAACTTTCAAACAGTTATTTCTGTTTTTCATTAGTGTTGCTTCAGCCACAATATTTTCATTGCCTAAACCCAATCGCTCCACAAAATTGTGCAATGCTGTTTCCGCTTCAGGCTTAGTCTTTTCTAAATCGGCACGATAAACATTCATCCAGCGGTTTAAACGATAAATCGTATTTTGCTGTTGTTCATAACGCTGTAATTGTTGCTGTGCAGTTGCACTTAGCTCTTGACGATAATCTGCATAAGAATCATACAATAGTTGTGCAGCAGGTTTTAAAGCCACCACAGCTTGACTGGCTTGCGCTTCCAACTGCTTCTGAAAATCAGGCATTTCAACTTTTCTTAAAGCTTCATAGCCATGTGTACGACCAATTTTTACCGCAGGTTGAATACTATCGCTATATTGCGGAATATTCAGTGTCGATAATAACTTCTCGGCATGATTGGCTTTTTTACAGTATAAATTCACCTGTTTTGGCTGCTCAGCAAGTGCTAAATTGACATGCAGTTTATTGGCATTGCTGGTCATACGGTTAGGTGCCAATGCCACGTTCTGATTACGATTGGCATATTGAACATCTAACCAACATGCGGCATTTTCAGCAGCACGATTTGCCACAGGTAAATTATAAACATTACCCCAGTTACTGCGTGCAGCAGGATACAACACACCTTGCTGAGTTTCAGGATCATATCCGCCAATAATAGTAATTACAGGCACACCAAATAAGCGCGGTTTTAAATAATATCCATCGGCACTGTTGTACCAAACCTGATTGGAGCTTGGTACTTTTGGATAAACCACTTCCATTTGGCGTGTGTCTTTATTCCAGATTTTATAACCACTTGGTGAGCTTTCATCCCAAACATGTCGCGCCCCAAAGTGGGGTTGAATCCGAATATGGGTACTGTAACCCGTGTAATGGGTATAACGCGAAATGCTACTGTTGGTTGCACCACCTGACATCGCATCCCAACCATAAGCATATTGTTTCAGGAAGTTAGGCACACCATTTTTGCCATCACCCAAGTTTCGAGTATGCCACGCCAAGTTGCCACGCATTTTATTACGATACGCAATATAGCCCCAACCGCTGTCTGCATGGTGTGCAGCCCAGAACATATTTTCACCTTGTGAACCCGAATAATGCCCAAGACCATAATGATGCCCAATTTCATGGCTAAACTCGTTGCCCACAGAATCATACAGGGTCAACATACCATTACCGCCACTTAAACCATGCGTTTGATCACCATTTGTATATTTACCTCGTGCATGATGGGCAATTACAGTTTGTGTAAGTTGTGGCTGTTGCTGACTTTGCATAGAGGCACTGGTCACACCCCAGTTGGCTAAGTTAATTCCCACACTAAAGGTCGATTTTGCAGTATTTTCCCGCATGTCCCCCGAATAGACACCACCTTCACCCGCACTTTGGGTATCGTAAATCGTGCCGTTGGCGACCATCACTCGATCTAGCTGAATGTCATCATATTTTGCCACGGTCATTTGTGCCGCAGGAATGGTTTGGAAATAATCGGTACCCGCTTTTTCAGGCTCTAATAACATATAATGCCCGCCCGATTTGGGTGGTGCAGTTAGTAGACCGATACGAATATTATTGAGTACCAATTCACCCGGTGCGGCAAAATCAATTTTTTCTGCTTCGAGTGCACCAGTACGGTTTTTAGAATCGACCAAACGCAGCTTTAAACCGGGACGTACTTCATCCCAATTTAATTTAGCCGACCACGCACGCTTACTATACAACACCTCAGCACGACCATCTTGATTGCTCTGGTCTGAAGCAGGAAGCTGGGTTGGATCAAGTAAAGCAACACGACGTAACAAGCGTTCATTTTGATACACTTCAAGCTGCAAAGTGTCGATATTGTCCATGCCCTGATTTGGTGTAACCAATAATAATGCTTCTTTTTCTGCGGTCAAACGTGGCATTTTTTTCGCCTCGTTACCATTCGGATCAACCACATGCCCTTGAGCAAATTGAATCATTGCCTGAAAATCACCTTCTAAATCATTACGCACTTCACGTGATTCAGAATTGGCGTTGTAATCATAAAACCCAAGTGCCGATTGATTGATGACATCTTGTGTAGGTTCAGGGTAAGGATTAGCCACATTACCCACAGGTGGTTGCTGAGGAATTTCCAATGGTGTTGGATTTTCTTGATTTGAATTCCCAGCGGCATCCCCATCGCCACCACCACATGCAGCAAGCATGGATGATAATATACATACGCTTAATAGACTAAGCGAAAACCGAGTCACACTTTTCATTATTTATTCCTCCCCAATGTCAATTTATGACAAAAAATATAAAAATAAACACATATTTTTCAATCACTTGTATTTTTATATTAAATAGATGTATAAAATTATGCAATTCTCAAGTTTCATATCGCTTTATATTTTCAACACAATTTTATTAATTTTTCTTTATAAAAATCAGCGAATTTTTAAAGCAGCACACAGATTGATAGACAATATTTGATCGAGTTTGCGCTCACAACTGCATAAAATGAAGGAAAAAAAGAGAATAAAATTTGAATTATTTTTTTTAATTTCTGACAGACGGTATTCTATCGTACTGAATGGATAGCACTAGAATATGCGTTCAATGTTCTGCTTAAACTTTCTGACGAAATTGCGAGATATCTAAAGTGTGAATCTGACCGCGCCAAATCCATTTTAGCTTGGATTCTAAAAACTCATCACCTTCAAACCAAACGAATAAACCTTCCATCATGTCTGGCCAATCGGCTTGCGTGACTTCATTACGTCCAGAAATCACCGCGATAATTGCAGCTAAAATCGTATCATGACTCACAGCCAAACTCAGTCCGTATTGGTTGGTTGGATGGGTGTTATAAATCAGCTCAAGGACATCCACGACACCATGAATCGGATGTTTCATGCCGGGCAAGGCATTATTCACAAAACTATTAATAAAGCCTAAAGCACCCTGTTTCTGAAAATATGGGCCTGCCTGTTTGATATCAAGTACAAAGCTTCCTGGTTCCACCAATAAACCTTGTTCTATAATTTCAATGTGATGGGTATTGGGTTCGAGGGTAATGCCATCTGCCCCACGAATCATTAAAGCAGCCGTATCGACACAACGCTGAATAGGACTTGAAATACAGTGTTGAATCACCCGATCTGTATTTCCAACCAAGTAGCCTCCCCATGCTTCGGCTAAATCGCGACCTTGTTCGGTCAATTGTAAATTATAGCCAGCCAAACCCTGACCAACGACAATTTCACGAATAGAATGACGGGTAAACAAAGTCACAGGCGTCTGAGCATCAGGCAATAAATCAATTGCTTTAAGCATACTTGCAGGGAGTAGTTCTAATGCCATGATCTAGCCAAAATTTTAACTTGGTTGCTTGACACTATACCATGTTCAGCACTTTGCTCAATCTGACTTCGCCATAAGTCCAAGTGCTTGTAAGGCAATCTGTTTCATCTGCGTATTTTTATAGGCGATAAAACCACCATTTAACAATGTATCGCGCTGATTATATAAAAATGCCCGCCCCTGAAAATCGACCAATCCACCACCTATTCGTTCCAATAAACATTGTCCTGCACTGGTGTCCCACTCAGAAGTCGGATGAAAACGTGGGTAAATATCGACACGATCTTCCAAAATCATGCAGAATTTATAAGCACTACCTGCTTTTAGTTCTTCAAAATTGGTCAACTGCGCCAAGCTTTTTAAATAGTCTGCATAGTGTGATTTTTTTTGACTACTGTGGCTTAATCCAATTTTTAGAACTGAAGATGTTACCGTGGGTTCAGACTGATAGAGATACCATTGCTGAGTTAAAATATGATATTTCAATGGCATACCCTGTTCAGGACAAAAATAAATAGTTTGCTCGCCTGGTACTACAAGTACTGCAAAAGTTGTTTGCACACCACAAATTAAACTTAAATTAATGGTAAATTCAGGACGTTGATGTAAAAACTCTTTCGTGCCATCTAAAGGATCAAGCAACCAAAATTGCTGCCATTGCTGACGTTGGTCTTGCTCACCTTCTTCGGACAACACAGGTAAATTGGAGATTTTTGCCAAAGCCTGCATTAAATAATAATTGACTCGATAATCGGCTTGCGTAACAGGAGAATCATCAGTTTTCTTTTCTACATCAAAAGCAGCACCTGAACAATAATCTTGAAATTCCTGATTTAAAATTTCACACGCCTGCTGCACGATTGGCAATAACTGTAAAATTAAAGTATGCGTTGGCGCCTTTGTTTTTATAAACATAACTATCCTTTTTAGACTGTATCTAAAGGTCTAATTTTTCATTACTTTCATAAAAACATTGTAATAAAATTTACGGCTGATGCGTAGATAAAATTTAGTGGCTAGATATGCTAAATCAAGACTTTATGTGTCAAGGCAATTCATTTTTACTTGAGTTTTTTATTTATTGAGTGCTTAGTTAATTAATCTTTAAATGGATTGGATAATCTTTTTTTAAACATCGATAAAGTGAGTGCACCACTAACCAATAATAAAATACCCACAATCACCAAATAAGTTTCACCACCAAAAAAACCAATAATAATTGCAGCAATACCCAATAAACCCAAAATAGTGGTAATGGCAATTCCTAAAATAGACATCACAATTCCTTTTAAATTTATTTAATCATGAAAAATTGTCAATATTCTTAGGTATCGTTCTGTCATATTCATGCCTCTTTTGATAGTTAAAGCGTAACATTTGAGCGCACCTTGCCACATTTATACACAGAACTTATACTGAAATAGACTAAACACGACCTATTACATTTTACTGAGTTTGCTGAATAGCTTAAGTGCAGATTATGACAACTTGATGCATTTTATTTAAAAAGATTCTTTCTTAAATCATTTTTGAATCACTGCAAAGGAAATTCCCTTTCCTTTTAGGAGACTTGCGGAGCATGCTCCTCAGGGAGAGGTTTTTTATAAGAACCCCCTCATCCACTTGCGGAATATACTCCTCATCCTGAGCAATACATGGCGTAAAAGAAAGGACTTTCAATACTAATTTTACTGATCATTTATGATCAAATTTCGACTTATAAAAGGATTCTAATTCAGGTTGAACCATTCATAGAATTAAGGTATAAAAAAGCCCGATCTGCATCAATCGGGCCAGATTTAAAGGTACACAAATTTGTATACATAATCAAAATCACTAGAATTTTAAATCAAAAAATTAATCAATCCTTTTCTAGAAAAGTTAACTCTCCCTCATCTGAGGTGATTTTAATTTTGACTTTACGATAACTACGTTTATCTGGGTTTAATGCCGACTCTGAAACATGATGGGCGAATTTTTCATCGCCCATTAAATGCGCAAATAATTTATAGCCGATACGCATTTTCTTAATTTTTTTCTTCTTTTTCTCAAACTCATCGAGTTGTTTATCTAAGTGTTTTAAATCTAAATACTGTTGTTCAGCCATTACTAGCTCCCTAATTTAAAAAATTTACCATTCAATTTCTATGCTTGTACAGACAAACAAATACAGAAATATGTCAAAAAAATTGTTTTTGTGAACGCTACAGTTACTTTTTACAACTGCCCCATCTCACCTAATTTATATGCTACGCATGTACAGTGCTTATTTATTTAGCCTAGCACAATTTGGCGAATAATCAGACAGTATTTTGAGTTATGCCTCAAGCATGTTTAAATGAGCCAGTTTTATTTGCCTTTTGGCAATTGCTTAATGGTTTAGGATGTCTAAATGCACAAAAATATCATCATGTTTGACATGGACGGAACGCTGTTAGATCTCGCTTATGATGATTTTATTTGGAATGAACAACTGCCTATTCGCTATGCAGAATTACACGCCTGTTCTTTAGAGCGCAGCAAAGAAATTTTATACGATTTTTATCAAGCGCATAGCCACACCTTAGAGTGGTATTCCTCACGTTTTTGGACGGCTAAAGTGGGTGTAGATATGCTTGCGATGCAACTTGAATATAAAGATCAAGTCACGTTGCGTCCACAAGCTATCGAATTACTGGAATATTTAAAAAATAATGGCTATCACATTTGGCTCACCACCAATGCCGATTGTGCAGGTTTAGACTTTAAATTAGCACATACAGGTTTAGCAAAGTATTTTGAAGTGATTGTTAGTTCTGAAAGTATTGGTTATGCCAAAGAGCGCGTTGAATTTTGGCAAACATTGCAACAACAACATGCATTTAATCCTGAAGATTGCTATTTTATAGATGACACCGAAAAGGTGCTTAATGGTGCTAAAGCCTTTGGGATTGGACACTTATATAGTATTGCCCAGCCATCCTCAGCAAAACCTACGCGTCAGACTTGTAATTACCCTATGTTGCACCAATTAACAGATTTAATTCCTGTCTTAGAACAATTTGAGGACACTCAAAAATATGCCTAAAACTTCGTCCCACGAAGCCATTGAAACGATCCGAATTGATAAATGGCTATGGGCTGCACGTTTTTTCAAGACCCGCTCTATTGCAAAAGCTGCCATTGAAGGCGGCAAAGTACATCACAATGGCGAGCGCGTTAAAGTTTCCAAAGAAATTCGTGTGGGAACTGAGCTGACCATTCAACAAGGTTTTGATAAGAAAACCGTATTGGTCAAGGCATTATCCGGCGTACGCGGCCCTGCCCCTGTCGCTCAGCAACTTTATGAAGAAACTGAAGTGAGTATTGCACGCAGGGAATTGATTGCGACCCAAAGAAAGTTGCATAATCTAGCACGACCTGATCATCGACCAAGTAAAAAAGACCGTCGTGACATCAGCAAATTTAAACAAGAGAATGATCAGCAATTTGACCAATTTTGGTCATATAATGATGATTAAATAGAGCGTCACAGGCTGTCGCACAGCCCGTGATATAAATAGAACTACAGGACAAATTCTGTCACTATATTGCATGTGGAAAAGATTTAAGTAAATGCATCCACTTGAGTATATTGTTTCGTGACATCGTATTGAGGTTGTAAGATGGATGAGAATAAAAGCAAGGCGTTAAACGCTGCGTTAAGCCAGATTGAAAAACAATTTGGTAAGAACACAGTCATGCGTCTTGGTGACAACACTGTGCAAGCGGTAGAAGCCGTATCTACAGGCTCATTGACCCTAGATATTGCATTGGGTATTGGTGGCTTACCTAAAGGTCGTATCATTGAAATTTACGGCCCTGAATCATCAGGTAAAACGACTATGACCTTGCAAGCCATTGCAGAATGTCAAAAAGCTGGTGGAACTTGTGCCTTTATTGATGCCGAACACGCGCTTGATCCTCAATATGCACGTAAACTTGGTGTAGATATTGACAATCTTTTAGTATCGCAACCAGACAACGGTGAACAAGCCCTTGAAATTGCCGATATGTTGGTACGCTCTGGCGCAATCGACATGATTGTGGTCGACTCCGTAGCTGCCTTAACCCCTCGTGCCGAAATTGAAGGCGAAATGGGTGACTCACACATGGGCTTACAAGCACGCTTAATGAGCCAAGCCTTGCGTAAAATCACAGGTAATGCCAAACGCTCGAACTGTATGGTGATCTTCATTAACCAAATTCGTATGAAAATTGGTGTAATGTTTGGTAGCCCAGAAACCACAACTGGTGGTAACGCATTGAAGTTTTATGCTTCTGTTCGTTTAGATATTCGCCGTGTAGGTCAAGTGAAAGAAGGTGACGAGATTATTGGTTCTGAAACCAAAGTCAAAGTTGTGAAAAACAAAATGGCACCTCCATTTAAAGAAGCATTGTTCCAAATTCTTTACGGTAAAGGTGTTAACCATTTGGGCGAGCTGGTCGATTTAGCTGTTCAACAAAATATCGTGCAAAAAGCTGGTGCTTGGTATTCTTATCAAGGCGATAAAATTGGTCAAGGTAAAAACAACACCATTCGCCATCTTGAAGAACATCCAGAGCTTGCTAAAGGCATCGAAGCGATTATTCGTGAACAACTACTCACGACAGGTCAAGCTGCACCTGTAGAAGATAAAGACGAAGAAGAATTCGACTTACTTGATGTTTAAAGCATGCGCTAAGATGAACACAACAAACTGAATTAAATAGAACGCTCTACGGAGCGTTTTATTGTATATGGAAGCATTACCATGTCTGAAAATAAATTCCCCAAACTGATTGATTATGCTGCGCTAAAACAACAATTTGGCGAAGATGAGCAATCATGCAGCCAAACTAAGCAGGCATATTCAGAAACAACATCTGCCCTGCATTTTGCCTCAAATTCTGCGCCTAACATTAATAAACAATACCCTGCTTATACAGATGCCATTGATGATCAAGAATACATTGAAGACCCTGACGAACAGCAAAGCAAACGCCCAGGACTGACAGGTTCTCGTCTACGTAGCTATGCCTTCGCTGTCTTAACTCGTAAAGAATATTCTAAAAATGACTTAATTGAAAAATTGGCTTTATATGCAGAAAACCGTGATGAAGTGATTGAATTAGTCAATGAACTGGCACGCGAAAATTATCAGAGTGATCAGCGTCTTGCAGAAATGTTACTGGCTAGCCAAAAGCGCCAAGGTAAAGGGCCAAATCGCATTAAAATGGCACTTAAAAACAAAAAAGTGGATAGCAGTTTAATTTCAGAAGAACTTAAAGAAACTGATTGGGCAGAACAAGCCTATCAACTGAAAGTGAAAAAATTCGGCACAGAAGTCGCAAACGAGCCAAAACTTAAAGCCAAACAAATTCGTTTTTTACAGTATCGGGGCTTTGATATGGATGCGATTATGAAAGCAATTCGTAGGAAAGAGCAGGATTTTTAAAATAGTGGATATAAGATCAAAATAAGTAGAAGATAAATAGAATTATTATTTCAAAACTGGTGGCAACCCTACCAGCAAGCCTTCGGCACATCATAGTTCCACTACCGCTGCTACCTTCCGGTCCTGACGGGGTTCGTAGAGTACAATTGCGAAGTAACCAGCAGGGCTACCATTGCAAAAACAGAGTATAGAGATTTTTAACAAACTTGCAAGCGTTGTTCTGTATTTCCTTTTATAATGCTATCCAATTGATTATTTTAAAAACAATTGAAGACATTTATAGAATAACCTCACTTAAAATTCAAAACTTAGTCTAACTAAACCATCATAAAATTATTTTGAGATTTAAATCCTAGATTTACCCATATTGCGCTGAGATTGATGATAAGTTTGTAAAAGCTTATTGCAATTCCACGCGCGGACGTTTTAAATGTGGAAAATGACCAAATCAACAGGTTGAGTCCAATACGCTTACAAGGACTCACTTATACAAGATTAAGATGGATATTCAATTATGCTAAAAAAGCATGCACTTTGTGCTCTTGCCCTACTGTGCTCAACGTCTGTATTTGCCAATATTCCAATTGAAAGCCACAACCTCAGCCAAAGCAGTGCTGGCTATGCCAATAGCCCTGCGATTGCAACGAGTAATATGGCAACTGCCAATGTACCCACCAATATCAATTGGCAGTTGATGCAAAAAAATCAGCAACTTGAAAATGACATCCGCCAGTTACGTGGCAAAATTGAAGAACAAGACAATGAAATTGCGCAGCTCAAACATGAATTGCAAAATCGCTATACCGATTTAGATCAACGTCTAGAACTGCTCCAACAAAAAATAGACCCTGAATCTGCTCCTGCCGCTGAGGAGGATAACCAAAAAGATACTGCACCCAGCGCCAGCAACAACCAGTTAAACAACAATGCCACGCAATCTGTGCAAAATACAACGCATGTGAGTCCAACAGCTCAAGGTTTAAATACCAATATTGAGCTGGAAAAAGCAGCCTATACTGTTGCATTGGATGCCTATAAACAAGGTGGTGCCAAAAAAGCGATTGCACCTATGCAAAACTTTATTAAAAACCACCCAAACAGTGTGTATATCAGCAATGCGTATTTTTGGTTAGCTGAGTTTAATTTAGCGATTGAACCGACCAATTACACCGAAGCCAAAAAGAATTTTGAAATTGTAGCAACAAAGTACCCTCAATCTGCAAAAGCATCAAGTGCCCTATATCGTTTATATAGTATTGCGCAAGATGTAGATCACAAACCTACTTTAGCAGCGCAATACAAAAGTAAAATTCTGAGCCAATATCCAAAGTCTGAAGAAGCAAGATTCTTTAAATAAGCCAATAAAAAAAGACATCCGAGGATGTCTTTTAATATTCTGAAGCTTGCCGCATTCGGTAAACTCAAACCTTAACGCACAATACCACGTTCAGATTGCTCTAAAGAATCAATTAAACGCTGCGCTTCTGCCACATTTGGCAAAATATCAATGCGAATTTGCTGAATGGCTTGCTCAGTGGTTAATCCAGATTTGTAAATGAGTTTAAAGGCTTCACGAAGACCTTGAATCACATCCTTCGACCAGCCTTTACGACGCATTCCTTCCACATTCATTGCAAATGCATGTGCAGGATTACCAGAAACCATGACATATGCAGGCACATCTTTAAGAATGAGCGATGCACCACCAATCATGCTATAAGAGTCAATTTTACAGAATTGGTGAATACCAGAGTTTCCACCGACAACCACATAATCCCCAACATGCACATGACCTGCCACACCCACGTTATTGGCAAAAATATTGTGATCACCCACCATACAGTCATGTGCGATATGCGTATTGACCATAAGTAAGTTGTGACTACCAATTTTGGTCAGGCTATTGTCTTGCACCGTACCACGATGCAAACTGCAGTGTTCACGAATTTTGTTGTGATCACCAATTTCTAGCCAAGTTTCCTCACCTGCATATTTTAAGTCCTGACAGACCTCACCTACGCTGGCGAACTGGAAAATTTCATTGTGCTGACCAATACGGGTGTAACCACCAATCACCACATGCGAATGAAGTTTTGTACCCTCACCAATCGTTACATTTGGGCCAATAATACAGTATGGACCAATCGTGACATCTGAAGCGATTACTGCAGATGAGTCAATAATAGCGGTTGGGTGAATGAGTGGGTTATTGCTCATGCTTGCTCTGTTTTCTGATGCGAAACCATAATTTCCGCGGTTGCTGCGACGACGCCATCAACGGTGGCGATACAATTATATTTGTAAATGCCTCGTTTTTGCATAACTAATTCAGATTTTAATACAAGTTGATCGCCTGCAACGACTTGTTTTTTAAATCGAACTTTTTCTGCGCCTGCAAAAAGGAACAAAGAACCTGCGCTCGGTTTCTCATTATTCATGATAAAACCTAAAATACCCGACACTTGTGCCATCGCTTCAACGATTAAAACACCCGGCATGATCGGATAATTCGGGAAGTGTCCTTGCAAGAATTCTTCATTGATAGATACGTTTTTATAACCCACGATACCGTTATCAGTGACTTCTACAATACGGTCTACTAATAAAAACGGATAGCGATGGGGTAAATATTCACGAATGGTTTGAATGTGCATTGGCAATTCAGGTTTAGTGAAGGTGCTAGAATTCGACTCAGTCATCATAATTATTTACGCAATTTAAAAGTTGATTCAAGGAACTCAATTTGAGATTGCATATCATCAAGTCTTTTTACCAATTGGGTCAATGGCACATCTGCTAATTGTCTGAGGCGCACAACAGTACGTTTCCACTTTTGATTTTCAAATAAGCCAATACCTGACGAATATTTTCCTGATTCAGAAATATTATTTGTGACCATTGACATTCCTGTCAAAGTCACATTATCGGTAATATTTAAGTGCCCTGAAATTGCACTTCCACCACCAATGATACAGTTTTTGCCAATTGTCACACTTCCAGCCACGGCTGTTTTTGCTGCAATAGCCGTATGAGCACCTAATTTGACGTTATGTGCGATTTGCACAAGGTTATCAATAATGACACCATCTTCCAAAATTGTATCATTTAGTGCACCGCGATCTACGCTGCAATTCGAGCCAATACGAACGTCATTACCAATAATCACCGAACCCAGCTGTGCAATACGGTGCCATTTGCCTTGATAAGGTGCAAAGCCAAAGCCTTCACTACCAATTACGGTATTGGCGTGTATACGCACGCGATGCCCAAGCTTGGCTTCGCCTGTTAGCGTCACATGTGAATCAATAAAACACTGTTGACCAATTTCGACAAAGTCATCAATTTTACAGTGCGATTGTACAATCGTATTGTCACCCACCACGCAATTTTCACCAATCACGACGTAATGACCAATATAGGCACTATCGGCGATGATGGCTGATGGATGAATTTGGGCTGTGCTTTCTATACCACGTTGCGTATGCTTACGCTCAAATACATGGGTCAGAATCGCAAAAGCCAGATATGGATTATCGACCACAATAAAGTTGTGATGATTGTCTAACTCGGCTTGTAGTGAAGCTGTCACAATGAAAGCTCCCGCTTGGGAGCTACGTGCTTGCGCTAAATATTTATCGCCATTCACGAATGCAAGTTGATGCGCCTGAGCAGACTCAAGGCTTGCCAAACCTTGCAAACCTAAGTCGGCTTGTCCAATGTATTGACCTTGAACTAAACTAGCAATTTCTTCTAAGCGATAATATTGGGAACTCATTGATTATTTAAGTACGTTGACCTTTTGGATCATTTTATCAGTTAAATCATACTTCGGGTCATAGGCAAGTGCTGAGTTTTTATTCAAAACCACATCTAAACCATTTTCTTTACGCAATTGTTCAGCAACTTGCTTTAAACGAGTTTCAAAACCATCGTTAATTTTGTGCAATTCTGACTGAACACGAGTTTGCACTACTTGTTGCAAACCATTAAATTCTTTCAATTTCGCTTGAAACTGAGTATTCATTTTTTGCTTTTCAGCATCAGATAAATTATTAGATTGCTGCGCACGCTGCTGCATAGCTTCTAATTCTTTTGCCAATTGCTCAAGTTTGCTGGTTTGTGGTTTGATCGACTGCTGTAACGCCAAATTTTGCTGTTTTAAATAACTGCTATTTTCTACAACACGCTCTAAACTTACTACACCATAGCCTGCAGCATGTGCTACTGCAGCCATTGTAGATAAACCCAACAATGCCAAACTCAATATTGTTTTTTTCATATTTCTATCCTGTATTTATGCTACCCAAAAAGTGGTCATACTTAGAAAGTACGACCAATTTCGAATTGGATATTTTTAGTGTCATCGCCTTGTTTATCATTTAACGGATATGCATAACTGAGTGATAATGGACCAATCATGGTGATCCAAGTAAAGCCTACACCCACGCTATAACGCACTTCACCGAAGTCAAAGCCGTAGTTGTCTTTACAGTACTTTTTAGCATCGATATCCACACCATTAATAGTTAAATTACCATGTGGAACATCACACTGCGTATCAAAAACTTGTGCACCTTCTGCAAAAATCACTGGGCGAACTTGACGTGTCCAATCCCCTTTAAATGGTACAGGTAAAGCCAGTTCCGTACCAAACTGTACTAAAGCATTACCACCCACTTCCTCAAAAGAAGGGTCTTGCTTATTGCGCAAAGGATCGATGTTCATGCGCTCTTGGAACTCAACTCCAGGATATTTAGGTCCCAAAGTACTATTATCATAACCACGTACCGAGCCATAACCACCTGCATAGAAGTTTTTATAGAACGGTAAATCATTACCAAAACCTAACTTACCGTAGCCACGTAAAACAAAGTCTTGACCTAATGGGAAATATGCCTGTGCATCATAGGTCACTTTTTGGAACTCGACATCACTGCCTGGTAAGGCAATTTCAGCATTCACACGGTGTGACATACCATTGGTTGGGAAAATTGGACGGTTTAAGGTATTATATGACCAGCCTAAATTTAAATTATAGGTTAAAAAATCGCCTTTAAACTTATCTTGGTACGGAGTAGTTGGTAAAACATTATCATTTTCATCCACACAATCATTTGATTTAGTAGCTTCATTGAATTTCCATGTACCATTAGTACAGTATTGACTTATGCTGGTATGAGATCCTCCATTAGCCAACAAATAGTCTCGAACATAAGTCGAAACATAAGGACCTGTGGTTACTTCGGTCTGATCAATGTTTAAACCTGCACTAATGCTTTGGTTTTCATCAATTGGGTAACCGAAGTTAATTCCACCACCTAAACTGTCAGTCACATAGTTGTTAACGTTATAGTTATCATCTAACTTGGTTTTACGGTAGTACATGTTGTAACCACGACGCACACCATCAATCGTGAAGTATGGATCAGTCACACTCAGGTTATAGTAATCTTGTGTTTCAGAACGTGATAAATCAATCGAAACCGAATTACCCGTACCTAAGAAGTTAGTTTGGCTTAAACCAGCTTGGAACGTCACACCACCGCTTTGCGAGAAACCTACCGCTAAAGTACTGGTACCTGAGTGCTGTTCTTCTACATTTACATTTAAGTCAATTTGGTCTGGCACATTTGGAATACGCACAGGCTTGACATCAACGGTTTTAAAGAAACCTGTACGCTCTAAACGGACTTTAGACAAATCAATTTTTTCATTGCTTGCCAATGCGCCTTCCATTTGACGCATTTCACGACGCAGTACTTCATCGGCGGTTTTACTGTTACCAGCGAAGTTAATACGACGCACTGTAACTTGCTGACCTGGGTTGATGTAGTAGTTTAAATCTACCAGTTTAGTTTCTTTGTCAATTTGCGGAACAATATTCACTTCGGCATAGTAATAGCCTGCATTACCATATTTACGCAGCAACAATTGTTTCACCGCATTCACTTTTTCTTGTGAATAGGTTTCACCATCTTTATAAATTTTCAGTGCCGTAAGTTCTTCTGGTTTGTATAAAGCATCGCCCAAGAACTTGCTTTCGCCAAACTTGAATTGCTCACCTTCATCCACCGAAACTTCAACAAAAATATGCTTTTTGTCTTCGCTCAAATTCAAGCTAGAGTTAGTGATATTGAAGTTGATATAACCTTTATTAAGATATAACGCACGTAATGCTTCCAAGCTTGCTGCCATTTTTTCGCGTGCATAACGGTCATTACGGGTAACAATCGAACTCCAGCTACTTTCTTTAACTGCAAACGCCTGCTTAATGTCGCTTTCTTTAAATACCGTATTACCAATGATGTTGATATCTACCACTTTGGCAGCTTTGCCTTCAACAAACTCTACAGTTAAATCTACACGGTTATTTGGACGTGCTGTGGTAATGACACGTACATCCGCATCATAACGACCTTGCTGCATATACTGCTGTTCAAGTTCAGATTCTAAAGTTTGTAGTGCTGACTTTTTCAGTACTTCACCTTCAGCCACACCCATTTTCTTTAAACCATCTTCCAACGCTTCTTTTGGAATCAGTTTATTGCCTTTAAATTCAACCTTAGAAATGATTGGGCGCTCAACCACTTTAAACACTAAAGTGTCGGCTTCACGACTGGCCTGAATGTCATCAAACAAACCTGTGGCATAGAGTGAACGAATCGCATTGGCCAACACTGCTTCATTGACACGATCACCACTATTCACTGGAATCATTCCATAGACATTGGCTGGCGTTAAACGAACAAGACCATCTATTTTTATATCTCGCGCAATAAATTCATCTGCTGCATATACTTGTTGTGTTGCCGCCATTGCACTAACCAGTGCCAAGGGCATAAATAAATGTGTGTGCTGCATGCCAGTCTTTTCCAGTGTTAAATTTATTTCGTATCTACGTTGTTATAAACGCATAATGTCATTAAATAATGCAAGGAGCATCATACTTCCAAGCAGTACCATACCAATTTTTAAACCAACTAATTGTATTTGTTCAGAAACAGGTTTTCCACGAATCAGCTCGATAAAATAATAAACTAAATGCCCGCCATCCAACATTGGAATTGGCAATAAATTTAGAATTCCTAAGCTTACGCTCATAAGTGCCATAAAGGAAATAAAAGTTTGCCACCCCATTTCCGCACTTTGCCCTGCGACTTTGGCAATAGTAATTGGGCCTGATAAGTTATCTAAACCAATTAAACCACGTACCATTTTGACAATAGAATTCAGAATCATGCTAGACAGCTGACCTGTTTTATCTACCGCCATAAATAAAGCTTCACTCGGGCTGTATTGAATGGTTTGCTTAAAATCTTCTGGAATGACAATTTTTCCAGGATCACTTTGCACACCCAATACACCCGAAACATTGCCCATATTGTCACGTTTGCCTTGCGGCATCACTTCCAGTTGCTGTACTTGATTGTTACGCAGCACATCTACTTTCAGTAATTTTTCTGGCGATACTTGAACAACTTGTACCACATCGTACCAGTCATTCATTTTGACGCCATCAATCGCAATAATTTGATCGCCGACTTGCATACCTTGACGAATGGCCGCACCATCTTCACTTAACTTACTGACAATTGCAGGAATTTGTGGGCGATACGGTGTAAAACCCAAGATATCTAAAGGTGATTGGGATTGATCATTTAAGAAATTTTGAATGGGTAAGCTAAATGTTTTGATTTCACCTGCACGTTCGGCCTGTACCTGAATCTTGCCTGTTTCACCTACACGATCTACCAAGGCAAAGTTCAGCTTTTCCCATGTCGTCACAGGCGTACCATCAATGGCGGTAATCTTATCACCTACTTGCATTTGCGCTGCCGCCGCAGGTGTATCTGCCAGTACCTTACCCACACGGGTATTCAACTGTTCTTGAGAGGGTAAAAATAATAGCCAGAACAATAATATGGCAAAAATCAGGTTGATTAACGGACCTGCTGCCACAATCGCAATACGTTTCCACGGATGCTGACGGTTAAAGGCATAAGGTAGGTCTTCTTCTGCAACGCTTTCTTCGCGTTCATCTAGCATTTTGACATAGCCACCCAAAGGCAATGCCGAAAGCTGATATTGAATCCCCGATTTTTTAGAAGTCCATTTTAAAATGGTCGGTCCAAAGCCGATGGAATACACCAAAACTTTGACACCTAATTTACGTGCAACAAAGTAGTGCCCAAACTCATGAATTGCAATTAAAGGTCCTAGCAAAAGAATCGCTGCAACCACAATAAATAAGGCACTCATGCTTTAGCTTCCTTTATTCAACACAAAATGCTGTGCAACAGCACGGGCATTTTGGTCTGCCTGCAAAATCAGTTCAATGCTTTCTGCGGCTGAATTTTGTATTTGGTTCAGGGTATGCTCAACCACTGTCGCGATTTCGGTAAAACGAATTTTTTGCTGCAAGAATGCTGCAACTGCAATTTCGTTTGCTGCGTTTAAAATAGCAGGTGCTAAACCACCTTCTTGCATGGCTTGACGTGCCAGACTTAAAGCAGGAAAACGGGTGGTATCGGGTGCTTGAAAATCAAGCTGATGATTGACAAACAAATCTAAAGGCGGAACATGCGTTTGGATACGCTGCGGCCACGCCAAAGCATGCGCAATTGGCGTACACATATCAGGATTACCCATTTGCGCCAAAGTTGAACCATCCACATATTGAACCATGGAATGAATAATACTCTGTGGATGCACCACCACTGTAACAAAGTGTTCTGAAATTGCAAAAAGATGACACGCTTCGATTAATTCCAAACCTTTGTTCATTAAGGTTGCAGAATCTACCGAAATTTTTTGTCCCATAGACCAATTTGGATGTTTGCAAGCTTGTGCAGGAGTAACGTGTTGCAGTTCTTCTAGGCTGTGGTTTAAAAATGGGCCGCCCGAAGCAGTCAGTAAAATTTGTGATACACCTAACTTAGGTTGTCCATTCCGCTCAGCCTGTAAATAATGTTCAGGCAAACATTGGAAAATCGCGTTATGTTCAGAATCTACAGGCAATAACAAAGCTCCATGTTCACGTGCCGCCTGCATCATGATGTCACCCGACATCACCAAAGCTTCTTTATTGGCCAATAATACGCGTTTACCCGCTTTAACCGCAGCCAGTGTAGGTAACAAACCTGCCGCACCAACAATGGCTGCCATTACCACATCCACTTCAGGATGTTCGGCAACTGCGATTAGACCCGCTTCATCGCTTAGAATTTCAATTTCAGAAATATGTTGCTGTGCAAGTGATTGCTGTAACTCATCAACTTTTGACGCAGGTACAACCACAATTTTAGGATGGTACTGTTTGCATATTTGAACCAGTTCTTGAATTCGGCTGTGCGCCGTCACGGCAAAAACTGAATACTGCTCTGGATGTTGTTGCAGTACTTTTAGGGTGCTTTGTCCAATTGAACCTGTCACACCCAAGATACAAACAGCTTGTGACATTTATAAATCTACGCCAATAAGTTTTAAAACATACATACCCGCAGCAAAAATTGGAGCTGCTGCAAGCAAAGAATCAATCCGATCTAGCACACCACCATGACCTGGCAAGACGCGCCCAGAGTCTTTAATACCTGCACGGCGTTTGATCATGGATTCAAATAAATCGCCCAATACCGAGCTAAATACCGTAATCACCGAAAGAATCAGGAATAAAATATGTTGTGCCAAAGTCAGGTCTAAATACACCACTTCAACAACAATCACGATTAGCATGGCAGTAAAAACACCGCCATATAAGCCTTCTACTGATTTGTTTGGACTGACATTCGGTGCAAGTTTTTTCTTGCCCAGTTTACGCCCAACAAAATAAGCACCTGAGTCTGCACCCCAAACCAACAAGAACAAGTACATTAACCACCACGGCGAACTATTCCATACGGAAAAAATTGCAGTGACCGCAGCAGAAATTAGAATAAAACCAATAAAACTTAAGCTTGGGTTATACCATGCATCGTATTCTGGATAAGACTTGACCCAATAAATACTGAGTAACCATGTCAAAATAGAAGCTGCCCAAAGTAACAAGGCAATATCACTAAAATAAAGTGCCATTGCTGCCAAAGCGGCAGTCAATACACCAAAGCCCCAAGCCACAGGTTTGAGGACATATTTAGTTTTTCTTGGCATGAGTTTGAACCACTCATAGCCCGCAACCCCTGCTGCAACAATCATCAGCATAAACATTGGATAGTGCGACTGAGTTGCAAACATACAACTCAACACCACAGCAACCAATACCAATGCGGTAATAATCCGCTCTAACATGTATTAATTCTCAATTTTCTCTTGTTGAATTTGCTCAGAAGTTTTACCAAAACGACGTTCGCGACCACCAAATACTGCCAGTGCATCGTCAAATTCTTCTATGCTAAATTCAGGCCACAAGGTTTGGGTAAAATACAATTCAGCATACGCAGCTTGCCAAAGTAAAAAGTTGGACAATCTAAAATCGCCACCTGTACGAATCAACAGATCGACAGGTGGTAGGTCTGCAAGACTGACATATTGACCAAAAAGTTGTGTATCTATTTGTTCAATATCAATTTTATGCGCCACAACATCTGCTGCAATTTGTTTTGCAGCTTGTGCCATATCCCACATACCACCATAACTAATGGCAATTGTGAGTGTCATGCTGTTGAAATTAGCAGTCCTTTGTTCGGCATGCAACATTAACTCACGCAAATGCGGCGACAAACGTGAACGGTCACCAATAAAACGTAAGGCAATATTGAATTTTTCCATGCGTGGTAATTGCTCATGAATTGTGGTTTCCAGCAATTGCATGAGTAAATCCACTTCAAACTGCGGACGATTCCAGTTTTCACTCGAAAAAGCAAAAACGGTTAAAGCTTGAATGTGTTTTTTTCTACAATGTTCAACAATCGGGTCAAGTACATCTTTACCAGAGCGATGTCCTTCCCCTTTTTGCATTTGATTTTTTTTTGCAAAACGATTGTTGCCATCCATAATGATGGCAACATGTTTTGGCAAAGACGCGCTGTCTTCCGATGTGGTCATTGATTAGACCTTCATCAACTCAGCTTCTTTTGCAGCAAGACGCTTGTCTACTTCTGCAACGTATTTGTCTGTGATTTTTTGGATGTCATCTGCTGCACGGCGCTCATCATCTTCAGAAATTTCTTTTTCTTTCAATAATGCTTTGATGTCGCCCAATACATCACGGCGGATGTTACGAATAGCAACTTTGGCATTTTCTGCTTCAGAACGCGCAACTTTTTGCATGTCACGACGAGTTTCTTCAGTCAATGCTGCAAGCGGTACACGAATTGCATCGGCTGTGATTGGGTTTAGACCCAAATCTGACTCACGAATTGCTTTATCAATTGCAGACACCATTGAACGCTCAAATGGCTGAACCAATAAGGTACGTGAATCTTCTACACCAATGTTGGCTACTTGGTTAAGTGGCACATCGGAACCGTAGTAAGAAACCATCACACCATTTAAAATTGATGGATGTGCACGACCTGTACGTACTTTGGCAAAACCATGTTCTAAAGACTCTAAAGTCTTGCTCATACGTTCTTCGCTGTCTTTTTTAAGATCGTTAATCATAAGATCTTCCTTACTGTATTCTAAAATTTGAGTCAAAATATAGGGTTAAATTAGACCGTAGTATAAAGAGCTTTGTGGCTCACGTACATTAGTTCGTAACGTGAGTACCTTCTTTTTCGCCCATCACTACAGAAAGCAATGCACCTGCTTTATTCATATCAAAAACTTGCAACGGCACATTGTGATCGCGGCATAAGCAGATTGCAGTTAAATCCATAACACCTAATTTTTCATCCAACACCTGGTCAAATGTAAGTGTGTCATATTTCACCGCATCTTCGTATTTGCTTGGATCTTTGTTATATACGCCATCTACTTTGGTCGCTTTTAAGATCAAGTTAGCTTCGATTTCGATACCACGTAAACATGCTGCTGTATCTGTGGTAAAGAATGGATTGCCTGTACCCGCAACGAACACACACACTTCACCTTGAGTCAGGTGACGAATCGCATCACGGCTTGAGTAAGACTCAACCACTGTACCAATAGGCAATGCAGACATTAAACGGGTTTTGATGTTACGGCGCACCAAGGCATCACGCATGGCTAAACCGTTCATCACCGTTGCCAACATACCCATTTGGTCGCCTGTTACACGGCCAACTAAGCCATCTTTTTGTAATTGGCTGCCACGGTATAAGTTACCACCACCGACAACAATACCCACTTGCACACCTAAACCGACCAAGTGTGCAATTGCCAAAGACATTTGATCGAGCACTTGCGCATCAATCCCCATGTCTTTATTACCCGCAAGTGCCTCACCCGATAGTTTCAACAAGATACGTGCATAACGTGGCTTTTTTGAATCTAACATTGTCATTACTCCAATTCTAAATTCTAAACTTTAATTTTTTACAATTTGTATGGCTTACAGCTAGCAATCCAAATCTGCAAAGCATTATGCAGATTTGACCTGAATCAGCTTGGCAAATAAGTCGTATTCATCGGCATCGGTAATTTCAACTTCAAGTAAATCACCTGCTTTAATCACGCTCTTGTCAATATCTTCTACAAAGACGTTGCCATCAATTTCTGGCGCATCTGCATAAGAACGTGCCACTGCGACTGGAAATTCTTCTTCCAAATCATCTACCAACACGGTCATGGTTTGACCAATACGTTTTTGCAGTTTAGCTGCTGAAATTTCTTGCTGAACCTGCATAAAACGCTCATAGCGTTCTTGCTTGATTTCTTCTGGCACATGATCTGGCAAGTCGTTTGCTGCCGCACCTTCAACAGGTGAATAAGTAAAGCAACCAACACGGTCTAATTGCGCTTCTTTTAGCCACTCGAGCAAAATTTGGAAATCTTCTTCTGTTTCGCCTGGAAAACCCACCACAAAGGTTGAACGAATCACCAGCTCAGGGCATTTTTCACGCCAAAGTTTTAAACGCTCCAACGTGTTTTCGCTGTGCGCAGGTCGCTTCATCAACTTTAATACTTTCGGGCTGGCATGTTGGAATGGAATATCCAAATAAGGCAAAATTTTGCCTTGTGCCATTAAATCAATTACAGCATCCACATGCGGATATGGATAGACATAGTGCAAACGCACCCAAATACCCAATTGCCCTAAGGCTTCACACATATCATAGAATTTGGTTTTAAGAGGCTGACCGTTCCAAAAGTCCAATTTGTATTTGGTATCTACGCCGTAGGCAGAAGTATCTTGAGAAATTACCAATACTTCTTTTACGCCTGCACGTTTCAGTGCCGCAGCTTCTTCTAATACCGAACCCACAGGACGCGAAACTAAATCGCCACGCATGCTTGGAATGATGCAGAAAGTACAGCGATGGTTACAGCCTTCTGAAATTTTAAGATAGGCATAATGTTTAGGCGTCAAACGAATGCCTTGTTCAGGTACCAAATCAATAAATGGATTATGTTTTGGTGGCTCAGGAACATATTGATGCACCGCTTCCATCACGTCCTGATAAGCAGCTGCGCCAGTCACTTTTAATACGTTGGGATGCATTTGACGAATTTTATCTTCATCTTTACCCAAGCAACCTGTCACAATGACACGACCATTGGCATTCATGGCTTCGCCAATCGCGTCTAAGGACTCTTGTACTGCAGATTCAATAAAACCACATGTATTGACAACAACTAAGTCTGCACCATCATAATCAGATGCAACATCGTAACCTTCAGTTTTTAACTGAGTTAAAATTCGTTCGGAATCTACCAATGCCTTAGGACAACCTAAAGAAACAAAACCGACTTTGGGGGATTTCATAGAATCTGCACTCCACTAGAATGCGCGTATTGTATGACTTTTCTTTGCATAAAAATAGAGAAATAGCCGACTCTTTGCATAATGCACCAAAATACAACCATTCAGGCTGAATGATTTATTTATTGCACCATTTTAATGCATTTTTTATTTACAGTGTTTCTGTTATCCGTTATATCTTGAAAATTCAGTCCAGTTGCAGCGCATTTTTTTGAACTTGCGAAGATAAATGCACTAAAAACTTAAAGTTGGCGTGCATTTTGCTTAATTCGCCTCACTTCGATCCAAATTTGGAACATGGCTGCTACATGATAATACCCTTGCGCTATTTTAATACAGGAAGTATTCGCTAATGGATCACACCCAGAGCATTGACTACCGCCTCTTGGTAGACAACTTAAGCACTGCAATTTTATTGGTTGACCGTGACCTGAATATTTTTTATTTAAATTCTTCGTGTGAAGCCTTGTTTGATATCAGTTTAATTCGTGCATCAGGACAACCTGTTTTAAATCTGCTGCACATGCCTGATGATGAGTTCAATACGCAAGAGGCTTTCCTGAATACCATCAAAACTGGTCAACCCTACACCCGCCGTGAAGCGACCATTAATGTCAATTTTAAAGATATTCATGTCGATTACACTGCATCACAGTTAAATGCAGGCAAGCCTTATCATCCTCTTTTGCTGATTGAATTGAATCCGATTGATCGGATGCTCAAAATTTCCAAAGAAGAAAACTTTATTCAACAGCATCAAGTCGCACGTCAGCTGATTCGTGGTGTGGCACATGAAATTAAAAACCCGCTTGCAGGAATTCGTGGTGCGACACAACTGTTAGCACGAAGTTTAAATGACCCGAAATATGATGAATTTACCGACATTATTATTAGCGAGGTAGATCGTTTAAGAAACTTGGCCGATACCATGCTCGGCTCACGCCAACTACCAAGCTATGAACTGGTCAATATTCACGAACCTTTAGAACGGGTGCGCAGCCTGATCGTCAATCAAACTAAAAACAAAATAAATATTATCCGTGATTATGACCTTTCTTTACCTGAAGTCATGGCAGACCGCGATCAATTGATTCAAGTCATGCTGAATATTTGCGCCAATGCAGTACAAGCCATGACCGAACATCCCGATTTCTTTACCGAGCATCGACCTGAATTGATTTTAAGAACTCGTATTCAACGCTTGGTTACCATTAATGGTGTGCTGAATCGTTCTACCGTACGTGTTGATATTGAAGATAACGGTCCAGGCGTACCTGAAGACATTTTAGAATCCGTGTTTTATCCATTGGTGACTGGACGCGCAAACGGTACAGGACTTGGTTTGAGCATCGCACAAAATATTATGCATCAACATAACGGAATGATTGAATGCCAATCCATTCCAGGAAAAACAATATTTAGCTTATATTTACCTTGGGAGGCGAGTCATGTCGCGAAATAAAATTTGGGTGATTGATGATGACCGTGCAATGCGCTGGGTACTGGAAAAAACTTTTAGAGAAGAAGGTTTTGAAGTCACCAGTTTTGAAGAAGCACAGTCTGCACTAGATGAGTTAAACCAAGATGCACCCGATGTAATTTTGACCGATATTCGCATGCCTGGAATTGATGGTTTAACTTTTCTTGGCAAAGTCAAAGTCAGTTATCCCGACTTGCCTGTGATTATTATGACTGCGCACTCCGATTTAGAATCGGCAGTATCTAGCTATCAAACAGGTGCATTTGAATACCTACCCAAGCCTTTTGATATTGATGAAGCACTTGCTTTAGTCAATCGTGCAATTTTGCATATCACCAAACTACAACAGCAAGAATCTGCAAAATCGACAGTGCAGCCAATTCAATCGACAGAAATTATTGGTGAATCGCCTGCCATGCAGGAAGTGTTTCGTGCGATTGGTCGTTTATCGCAATCACACATTACTGTGCTCATTAATGGTGAATCAGGTACAGGCAAAGAGTTGGTGGCGCATGCACTGCATCGACACTCACCGCGTAGCAGCAAACCATTTATTGCGCTGAATATGGCAGCCATTCCGAAAGATTTGATTGAAACCGAACTTTTTGGACATGAAAAAGGTGCATTTACAGGTGCCAATACACAACGTCAGGGACGCTTTGAACAAGCCAACGGCGGCACCTTGTTTTTAGATGAAATTGGTGATATGCCTTTTGAAACCCAAACCCGCTTATTGCGCGTCTTGGCAGATGGTGAATTTTATCGGGTTGGTGGACATATTCCTGTCAAAGTGGATGTACGGATTGTCGCAGCAACACATCAGGATTTGGAAAAACTGGTACAAGATGGACGCTTCCGTGAAGACTTATATCATCGCCTGAACGTCATTCGGATTCATATTCCTAAACTGGCGCATCGCAGTGAAGATATTCCAATGTTGGCACAGCACTTTTTGGCACGTGCAGGCAAAGAATTAGGCGTGAGTCCAAAAATATTGCGTCCTGAAACAGTCGAATATATGCAGCAATTGCCGTGGCAAGGTAACGTGCGCCAATTGGAAAACACTTGTCGCTGGCTTACCGTGATGATTACAGGACGTGAGGTCTATCCTGAAGATTTACCAACCGAACTCAAGCAAATTCCAATTGAAAAATTAGCCGAACATTCTGCGCTTCATGTGGCAGATCGGGTATCTATGCAGCATTGGGATGAATTACTTGGGCAATGGGCAGTACAAAAGTTAAAAAATGGCGAGATGAAACTTCTGGATATCGCCATTCCAATGTTTGAACGCACCTTAATTAATGCTGCACTGCAACAAACCCGTGGACGTAAACGTCATGCCGCTGAATTATTGGGTTGGGGACGTAATACTTTGACGCGAAAACTCAAAGAATTAGGAATGGACAGTGCCGATGATGAAATAGAAGAAGATATGGAGAGCTAAACGCAGAAAAAATATCTAATCCATCAAAATATAGGGAAATTCAGCTTTTGAATTTCCCTATTTTTATATCTTAGACTCTCTAAGTTAAGTGCAATTAAGCCGCGGTAAATCCAACATAGCGAGATAAACCTTGCACGCCTAAATCCGTTTTATAAATCAAATATTGCGGATAACGACTTGAAGTCAGTTCTTGCCACATATCCAACTGATCATCATGTGCATGAATTTCATCGACACTGCGTGGCATGGTTTGTTCAAATACATCTGAGGCATATTCAAAACCCAAATCCATTGCGACAAACAAAGTATGCTCGCAAGGCTGAATATATTGTTCTTCTGCCCAATCAATAACAGCATGTTGGCAATGTGGGCAAAGCAAATTTTCAGTCGCAGGCGTATTCAGTTCAATGAGTTGATATGGCATAGAGCAGCATCACCAATAGTAAAATAGATAAACATAAAATCTGTTTGCATCATAACAAGCAATTTCTATATTTTGCGCTAAGCACGGCTTATAATTATAGAAATTTTTTTAATTATACTTATGGCAACTCTAGAAAATGCAATTACACTTGCAGTACAACAACATACAGGGCAGCTAGATAAAGGCGGTCAGCCTTATATTTTGCATCCCTTACGTGTAATGTTGCAATTACAACAGCCCGATCAGCAAATTGTCGCTGTACTGCACGACATTCTTGAAGATACCCACACCACAGCACAAGACCTGCAAAATTTAGGATTTCAAACGCATATTATTCAAGCAATTCAGGCGCTCACCAAACTGCCGCATGAAACTCGTGTTCAAGCGGCTATGCGTACTGCACAAAACCCGCTTGCCTGTGCTGTAAAAATTGCAGATGTGCAAGACAACATGAATTTAACGCGGATTCCCAATCCTACAGCACGTGATTTAGCCCGTTTAGAAGAATACCGACAAGTTTTAGAGATTCTGCAAAAAGCACAGCAATAAAGCACAATTAAAGATTGACAACATGCAACGATGCCACTTTAATTTAAGTATTGTTGCATAAATGGAATTTAGTCATGCTTACAGATTTGGATGATTTTTATTGTTTTGCCCAAGTGGTCGAACATGGTGGATTTAGTGCAGCAGAACGCGCCACCGATATTCCAAAATCCAAACTTAGCCGACGCGTACACAACCTAGAAGAACGCTTAGGTGTGCGTTTAATTCAGCGCAGCTCACGTCATTTTGCGGTCACAGAAATTGGTATGAATGTGTATCGGCATGCGCAAGTAATGATGAATGCTGCCCAAGCCGCGCACGACTTGGTCGATCACCTAAGTATTCAACCGCGTGGTGTAATTAAAGTCAGCTTACCTGTTTCAATTGCACAAAATGAAATTGCCAAAATCTTGCCTGAGTTTTTGAAAGCCTACCCTGAAATTAAAGTACAGCTAATTGTCAGCAACCGTCGTGTCGATATCGTCAACGAAGGGATCGACATTGCCCTGCGTGTCCGCTCAAATTTAGATGATGATCCAAGTTTGGTGATTCGCAAATTCAGCAACATCGAACAACATCTATTTGCCAGTCAGGCTTATTTGAATGAATTTGGCGATTTGAAAAAACCTGAAGATTTAAGTCATCATAAAATTTTAAGCATGTCGGATGAGCATTTAGATCAATACATGGTTGTGCATGATCAACAACAGCAACCGAAAAAAATTAAGGTCAACCCTACAGTCATGGGTTCAGATTTAATGATGCTAGCGCAATTGGCACGACAAAATTGTGGCATTGTGTTGTTGCCTGACACGATTGTTGAAGATTATGTTGCATCGGGTGAATTGGTTCGTGTTTTACCCGACTGGCACGCACCGCATGGTATTTTCCATGCCGTCTATCCATCACGCCGTGGTTTATTACCTGCTGTACGTGTATTTATCGACTATTTGGTCGAAAAGCTAACCATTCGTTAGCACATAGGATCTTTTGATTTCAGATACGAAACAGCAAAAAAAAAGCTTATCTAAGACAGATAAGCTTTGAAAACTACAATCTAAAATAAGAAAGCTAAAACAAAGAAACTACAGCAAGTATCTTTGACTTCAATTATAGCGATTGTTCATTTTTTAACAAATAGTTTAAAACTAAAGTCTAAGATGTTTTATCTATCAGTCTTAACCTGAAAGCATTCGTGCATTAAATTTCAGGATAACTCCCCGTACCTTCTGGCCACGGCGATAACACTTCAAAGCCTGTATCAGTCACAGCAACCATGTGTTCCCATTGTGCAGAAAGTGATTTATCTGTCGTCACCACCGTCCAGCCATCTTTCAGTTCTTTCACACGCGCTTTGCCCGCATTCACCATCGGCTCAATGGTAAATACCATGCCTTTTTTAAGCACCAAGCCTTGTCCAGGCTGACCATAATGCAGCACACTTGGTTGTTCGTGATACACCTGCCCAATACCATGTCCGCAATATTCACGCACAATGCTAAACCCTTCACGATGCGCCACACTTTGAATGGCATAGCCAATATCGCCCAAAGTCGCGCCCGGTTTCACCGCATGAATCCCTGCGCGCATCGCCTCATAAGTGGTATCGACCAGTTTTTTCGCTTCTGGTTTCACCTGACCCACATAGTACATACGACTGGTATCACCATAAAAACCATCTTTAATCACTGCCACATCAATATTAATAATGTCGCCATCTTTTAAAATGGTTTTGGATGATGGAATACCATGACAGACCACTTCATTGGGTGAAATACAGGTGGTTTTGGTATAACCGTGATAGCCCACATTGGCAGGAATGACTTTTAAGGTATTTACAATATAATCGTGACACAAATCATCTAAGTATTCTGTCGTGACTCCGGGTTTGACATGCTCACCAATCATCTGCAACACCTGAGCAGCCAAACGCCCCGAAATGCGTAATTTCTCAATATCTTGCTCTGATTTAATGCTGACTTTAAGGGCACGCATGATGAACTCCTGACCTGAAGCCTGAGATTATAGCCGTTATTTAAAACCTACTCAAACCTACTCAATGTGGGTTTGATGTTTAATTCCTACTTCACCATCAAGAACCTAAAACATTTGCTTTAGGGATTACCTCAATTCCATAGGCTGTCACGGTGTAACTCACCGCCTTAATCACCACTTATGCAGTGATTAAATCTTTATCCGCATATCGCAGGATATTAATTGATGCATTAACATCACGATTTTGGATGGTTTGGCAAACTAAGCACTTCCACTCTCGCGCAGAAAGTGTGAGAGATTGATTTAATTCACCACAGCACGAACACATTTTACTACTTGGGAAGAATCGACCAACCGAAAGTACCGATTTTCCATGCTGTTTGGCTTTATAAATCAACTGCCTTTTAAACTCATAAAAACCCATATCGGATATAGCTCTTGCGAGTTTACGATTCCTCAACATGCCTTTAACATTCAAATCTTCAATCGCAATCACATCAAAACGTGTTACCAAATCCGTTGTGACTTGATGAAGATTATTCTTGCGTAGACAGGCAATTTTATAGTGCAGGCGAGATAGCTTGGCTTTTGCTTTTTCTCGATTCTGACTACCTTTTTTCTTACGACTAAAAGACTTGTTGAGTCGCCTTAGTTTTGCAAGCTGTCTTTTAAGTGGTGCATTAGAAGGAATAACCTCACCATTTGAAAGGGTGGCAAGATTAGAGACACCCAAATCAACACCGATACTTAAACCTGTTTTCGGTTTAAGCTTTTCGATCTGGGTGAGTTCGACAGCGATTGATACAAACCACTTACCACCTTGTTTAAATATTTTGGCCGAGAGAATTTTACCCTTATAGCGCAGATTCTCAGTCATTTTCACCCAACCCAAATTAGGGATTTTAATAGACCGACCCTTTACGCTAAATTGATCATTTGATAATGAAAAACGGTCATCCTTGCCTTTTTTTCTTGGCTTGGGGTATCCTGATTTGCCGTTAAAAAATCTATCAAAAGCACTACCCAACTGCTTAATCGCCAACTGTGGTGCGCACTTAGTCACTTTCTTCATGAAAGGATATTTTTCAAATTTAAAAGTGTTTAGGTGCTTTCTTAATTTACTCTCTTTAGGTCTATTAAGAAGCATTTCATTCACCGCAACATCATAATACTCACACTGATCTAGATATTCCTTATCAGCCTTGTATTGTCGCTGCCACTCTCTTAAAGCCCAATTATACGACAAACGAGCAACACCACTTGCCTGAGCAAAATGGCTTGCTTGTTTATTATTGGGCATCAATTCAATGATATGCCCTCGTATAAATCGACTCATAGTGCTTCTTTGACCGCCTGTATTAGCTTTTGGTTCTTTTTACTTCGGCTTCCATATAATCGTGCTGAAAATACAGTGATAATTTCCAGGACATCTTGAGACAGTTCCTCCTCAAAACTCAAATTTTCACCCTGATTAATAATTACAATTTCAACATTCCGAGCTTCACATAAAGCAAAAACCAATTCAGCACCAAAACGTAATAATCGATCTTTGTGGGTTAAAACCAATCGACCAATTTCATTATTAATAATTCCATCCAAAAGAGCCTTAAGCCCTTTTTTGTGATAATTCATCCCTGAGCCTAAATCACTAATAATCTCAAATGTCCATCCCTGCTTGGCACAGTACATTTCCAAAACTTGTTTTTGTCGCTCAAGATCAGCCTTTTGATCGTGACTAGATACTCTTGCATAAGCAATAGTTTTTCGGCTGTTCTGAATTGATAGATCATGGATAAGTTCAGGTGTGATCTTGCTTAGATCGTAACGTCTGTGATTTTTTGGGGTTCTATCTGCGACTAAAGTGCCTTCCTCATCCCATCTTCTTAGGGTTTGGATGGAAACACCCAGTGTTTTAGCTGCAACGCCAATACTAACATATCTACTCATTTGTATATAATAATATAGAAATAGGTAGATTTCAACTAGCAGTTATTAACCCTTTCGGCTTGTAAAATCAGCTCAAGCTGCCAAACAAGTATCCATCGTCATGCGACCAACAGTTTTGTTTAAGAACTGCGCATTTAAAATAGCAACCAAAACTTATACTAGATAAGCCATCTATACTATGTGGGATCAGCATTTTTCAAAAATACATCAGATAAACAGTAAGTTATTTAATTTTTATAGTGAAGATTAAAATAGCCTACAAACACATATCATAAAAAATATTCATATGACCTATAAAATAAATTAGAAAATCATAGCTCGATCTACTAAAATCGCTTTCTTTTGTTTACATCTTATTTCTCTCCCATGACGAATTTACGCACACGGGATATTATTGCCTTGGGTTTTATGACCTTTGCGCTGTTTATTGGTGCAGGTAATATTATTTTCCCACCTATCGTGGCACAGCAAGCGGGCGAACACGTCTGGCTTGCTGCGCTCGGTTTTCTCATTACCGCAGTTGGCTTACCCGTGATTACCATTATGGCGTTGTCACGTGTCGAAGGTTCTATACAAATTTTAAGTTCGCCTTTAGGCAAAATCGCGAGCTTAATTTTAACAGTCGTCTGTTATTTAGCGGTTGGCCCGCTTTTCGCCACACCACGTACCGCTACCGTATCTTATGAAATTGGTTTCTCTGCCTATTTTGGCGATTCCGCGAGCACCTTATTCATTTATAGCGCCATCTATTTTGCCTTGGTGATGTTAGTTTCACTGTATCCACACAAAATTTTAGATACAGTGGGCTATGTACTTTCCCCGCTTAAAATTCTGTCATTACTAATTTTAGGCATCACTGCATTTATTATTCCGACAGGTACAATTTCACCTGCCATTCACAATTATGTGAACAGTCCTGTATCTGAAGGCTTTATTAACGGTTATCTCACTATGGATACCTTAGGTGCATTGGTATTCGGGATTGTGATTATTAATGCGATTCGTTCACGTGGCGTAACTGATAAAAAACTCATCACCCGCTATGCGGTATGGGCAAGTTTAATTTCAGGGATCGGTTTAACTTTAGTTTATCTAAGCCTATTTAAACTGGGGATGGGCAGTCACGATGTTGCCGCCAATGCCAGTAATGGTGCAGTCATTTTACATGCCTATGTGCAACATGCTTTTGGCGGATTTGGCTCGGTATTTTTAGCTGCAATGATTTTTATTGCCTGCATGGTTACGGCAATTGGACTGACATGCGCATGTGCTGGATATTTTGAGCAAATTACTAAAATTCATTATCGCCGTTGGGTATTTATTTTAGTGGGCTTTGCCTTTGTTATTTCCAATCTTGGACTCACCAAACTCATTGCAGTTTCAGTGCCTATTTTAAGCGCGATTTATCCACCTGCAATTGTGGTCATTCTACTCAGCTTTTTCTGGGGATTATTCCGTATTCCAACCCGCGTGATTGCACCTACTGC
Source organism: Acinetobacter sp. YH12252 (assembly GCF_013417365.1). Classification (NCBI taxonomy): domain Bacteria; kingdom Pseudomonadati; phylum Pseudomonadota; class Gammaproteobacteria; order Moraxellales; family Moraxellaceae; genus Acinetobacter; species Acinetobacter sp. YH12252. The sequence goes on along the minus strand of NZ_VPEA01000007.1, from coordinate 100,390 downwards.
CGCAGTTGCATTGCTCTTTGGCATCATTGATGCAATGAAGGCCGCAGACTTAGCTAGATTCTTGCCAACCACACTGACCAATTTTCCCCTGAGTGAACAAAACCTCGCTTGGTTGATTCCTGCATTACTGATTTTTGTATTCGCTACAATTCATGATCGAATGAAAAAATAGCCAGTACGGACTTCGAGCTCGGCTATTTTTTCAAGTCATGCTCTATTTTCGAGCTGTATTGTATTAAAGTCGTGTTTTATCCAAATACGAATTTAAGTTAGACAATAATTGTCAGGTTTTACCCAAACCCGCACTTATTGTTTCTTGTGCTAAAACTGCCTCTTTTTAAGGCAATTTATCAGTCATGATAATAGCAACCCAAATAATTATTTGGTATAAATAAACAAATGAAATTAAAATATTTTCAATAAAAAACTAAAACAAAATAAATCATTCACCCATTTTAAGCAGAGCTCAAATTAACGCTAAAGTCGTATAGTCGCCCTCAAAATTAGCTGGCATAAAATATGCAAGTACGATTGAAATCGTATTTAAATGGCTTAAAAAACACACTACTTTTTATTATTTTGTAAATAAATGATAACAAATAGTAGTATTTCATATGAAAATGATGTTTTTTATCAAAATATGACTATAAGGGCTTGAAATAGTTTGCTAAACAAGGTAGAACAATAAAACCAATCTGACTAAAATGCTCTGATTTTAGTGATTTATAACAAGGAGGGATTGAGATGTTTTCACATTTCAATACGCAAGTCTTCATTAACGCTCTGAAGGCTAACCAAAATCTAGTTACTTTTTTAAGCACCACTTTTGCACTGATGCTGACCCTATTGCTCCAAGGCTCAATTCAAGGCAACTTGAAACCAACCTATTTTTTATATGCCTTATTGGTATGTATAGCCTTTGCGATTTGGACATCCATTGACCAAAAGTTTCGTGAACATAAAAACGTAGAAGTTCATTAATCATACCCTAGCACCCACTCATTTTAGCTTTTTCGCTTTCACTTTGCGGCAGATGGATCACTCCTCTGCCGCCAAACTCAAAAAGTAGATTCTAATCATCATTCCTGATCTACAGCAAAAATCTCAAAATCTTCTACGGGCTACCAAGAAAAAATTAAACTGAGCAATTAGAATTACAACAATCCATAGATTGCGCCAAGCAATAACACACTAGTCCCACCCAATTCAGCCACAATCAATAACAGCATCGCCAAACTCATGCACCAACTTGGCAATGTCCATGCTGCAATTTGATGCGGTTGTTTAAATTGATTAGTGGTATCTTTAAGCAATCCATGCAAGATATAACTCAGAATAGAAAAGCTAAAAAATACTAAATTTAGAATCACACAAATTAAAATTACAGTGGCATCCCAAATACAAAAATAAGCCAAGACCGCTAAAATTAAACTTGCAGGTGCATATAACAAACTACTGCGATGTGCGATATCCACATAATAATGAGCACGCGCTTGGGCAGAAGCACGAATTTGCCAATATTTCCACACGCCTGTAAGCATCCCCACCCACAAAAATATTCCACTGAAAATAATCGCAAGGCGCACTGCCAAAGATAAACTTTCCATGTTTAACACTCTTTTATTTTTCGTGTGGCTATTTAACTACACTCGCAGACTACTAAGCTTGACTTTAGAGTCAGAATAAATACAAGTTTCTTTTTGGAACTCGTGTAAAGTAACTTTATTCTCATCATCCTTAAAACATTATGAGCACATTTGAAAGCTTAAATATTATATGTGCAGATGGTTATGCCCTCGCTGCCCGTTATTATCCAAATCAATATACACAAGCACAGCGTCTACCCGTCTTGATTTGTCCCGCGACAGGCATTACCAAGAATTTTTATCACGCTTTTGCCACATGGCTAAATGAACAAGGCTATGCTGTGCTGTGTTTTGATTTTCGTGGTATTGGTGATTCGTTACACGAACCATTGAAACAATGTGAAGCCAGTATTGTTGATTGGGGGCAGTTAGATATTCCTGCAGCAGTAAATACTTTGCTGCAAAAAACGCAAGCTGAACAAGTGGTTTTATTGGGACACAGCGCAGGCGGACAATTACTGGGGATTAATCCTGAATATCATAAAGTGGCAAAAGTCGTAGCTGTTTCAGGCTCTACAGGCCACACAAAAGGTTTAAAAGGTCGTACTCGCCTACTTGCCCCTGTGATATTTAAAGTTATTTTTCCACTTGCCAGAATCACACATGGTTATGGCCCAACCAATGCAATTGGCATGGGCGAAAACCTACCTAAAAATGTGGCCCAACAATGGGCACAATTTTGTAGCAAACCCGGCTATGTCATCAATGCTATAGGCAAAACAGTTTCACAGCATTATCACGATGAAATTCGTTGCCCGATTACTGCTATTTGGAGTTCGGATGATGAGATTGCCACCGAAGCCAATGTGAAAGATTTACTCCGTCTCTATCCCCATGCATCGACTAATATGATTGAACTTAAACCAAAGCGTTATCAGCATAAAGCCATTGGGCATATGGCGATGTTTAAAAAGTCACATCGAAATTTATGGAATGTGATTGAAAATCAATTGGCAGTTTAATTTTTAGTGGCGAAGTCACATACAAATTAAACATTTGTTTTAGTTTCTCGCTTTTTCTTTTCCCTGTTTAAGCAACCAAATTTGTAATCCTGTTTGGTTGTTTCTTTTTTTCTATTCCATGCCACATTTCATGTTCAGCTTTTAAAATCCAGACTTATCGCTGATACACATTTTCAGGATGAAACATCACAATCTTTTTATTACACCATAAAAAAGCTCCACCATTTCGGTAGAGCTTTTTGAGTGATTTAATTCAAAGCTTAGTAATTAGCGTAAGCGAATCATCACAGTTTTAATACGGTTACCATCAAGTTCTGTCACTTCAAAGTGCACACCTTGATAATCCAACTGCGTGCCGACCTGAACTTCACCTTGGGTTTTATCTAAAATCAAACCTGCAACGCTAATGTAGCCTGCATCTTCTTCAATCAGATCCATCATACCCAGTTCAAGTTCAAGCTGGTATAAATCCAGCATACCTGTTGCTTTCCATTCGTTTTCATTGGTTTTAACCAAATCTAACTGTTCGTCTGCATCAGGGAATTCACCTGCAATCGCTTCAAACACATCAAGCGGTGAAATCAAACCTTGAACATTACCAAACTCATCGCTGACTAAAACCAAAGAACCTTTAGAGGTACGTAACGTATTGATCGCATCAATCACTTTCATTTTTTCAAAAATGTAAATTGGACGCTGACGTTTAATTAAAGCTTTAAGCTCTTCTTCTTCGTCCAATACATCCAACAACTCTTTGGCACGTACAATACTAATGACTTTATCTAAACTACCACGACACACTGGGAATAAGCTGTGTGGTACAGATAGAATCTGTTCGCGGATTTGTTCAGGTGAATCTTCAATATCGACCCATGAAATTTGGCTACGTGGCGTCATAATTGATGCGACTGAACGCTCTGCCAAGGTCAAGACACCACCAATCATGTAGCGTTCTTCATCTGCAAACGCTTCTTGCGCTTCGTTATGCAAATCAGGGCTACTGGTTTCAACTCGCCCCCCCATCAATTTTAAAATTGAATCTGCAGTACGGTGACGTAACGGAATTTTTGCTTCATGTTTTGCAACATTGCGCTGACCAAATTGGTTAAACGCTTCAATAGCAATCGCAACACCAATACCCGAATAGATATAACCTTTAGGGATATGGAAGCCAAAACCTTCTGCAATCAAGCTGATACCAATTAATAGTAAGAAGCTTAAACACAAAATCACCACTGTTGGATGACGGTTCACAAAAGCAGTTAATGGCTTAGATGCAAGTAACATCACCAACATTGCAACCACCATGGCAACCATCATCACATAGATGTTGTCGACCATGCCAATTGCGGTAATGACTGAGTCTAAAGAGAAAACTGCATCTAGAACAACAATTTGTGCTACAACTGCGGCAAAACTTGCATAAACCACATTGGTCGTGACTTTGACTTCGGGTTTGCCTTCCATCTTCTCATGCAACTCTCCTACCGCCTTATAGACGAGGAACAAACCGCCACCCAAGAGAATGAGGTCACGCCCTGAAAAGGTTTTTTCAAATAAGGTAATTAACGGTTCGGTTAAAGTAACCAACCAAGAGATTGCAAATAACAATCCTAAACGCATAAACAACGCTAAAGATAAGCCAATCACACGGGCTTTATCACGCTGTTCTGGGGGTAATTTTTCTGCAAGAATTGCAATAAAGACTAGGTTATCAATACCTAATACGATTTCTAGAATAATAAGTGTAATTAAACCAACCCATATTCCCGGATCTAATAAAAACTCCATTAGTTCATAGCTCCGAGATAGTTAGCAGAAATCGAAATATAAAGTAGACCTGCGCACGGCGACGGATCCATAAAAGTAACCTTTTTAGCAATAGATAGCTTAATTATGCACAATCTTGAACATTTGTAATTAAATTTTTAATTTTTTTGAATAAAACTAAACAGTACGATCTATAAGATGGTTTTTACTTTATTTTTCACATTCTTAATTTTTTTAGAGCGATGACAGCCAAACAAAAGCCGTGAGAATGGATTAAAAATGTCAAATGAATTGTAATGTATTTTTAGACGCATTAGTCATAGATTACAACTGTAAGCCAACCCACACTTTAATCTAAACTTAAAATATTGATAAAAAACAACTATTGTTAAAAGATTAGACCAAAGCTTATAATTTTTTTGCAAAATTCAACGCAATAACCCGCACTTTTACCTAAAAGCCAAGTGTACAAATGTATTTTTTTAACTAAAATGCAGCCTAAGTTGATGGTTAAATTGATAATTCAACTTATAAAACCAGATAACTCACTACTAATCCAAACTAAAACAATTCTATAGGATTAATTGATATGACACATGAATATGGATTGAACTTAAACAAATGCCTACGCGCTTGGAAAAATAGCCATTTCAAAGCCAGCTTCTAAATCGAGATTCATCATATTTCGTCAGATTTCAACCAAATTTTAGCCACTGAAAGCATCTTGCTAAGCACATGAGTTTTCACATAAAATGTGAAATATCAAAAATACAATTAAAACAATGCAGGGAATATGCAATGTCCAAGAAATATTCAAAATTTCTACCATCCGCCGACCAATATGATATTGAACAATTTCCGTATTATTGGGTCACACAAGTACATGCTCAATATGTACAGAATGTCGATCAGGCACTTAAAAAGTATGGTTTAGATAATTCTCGCCGTCGTATTTTATTGGCATTAAGGTCAAAAGCACATGCGAGTGTGTCTGATTTGTCAGACATGGTGGTGTCAAAAATGTCAACTACAACTAAAATTGTTTATCGTTTAAAAGATGAAGGTTTGGTTGAAACTTATTCTTGTGATGATGATGCGCGTATCACTCGTGTCGTGCTTACTGAAAAAGGTAATGAGATGACCAACAAAATTAATGATCTGACTAGCGTTGTTTTAGAGCAGTCATTTGATGGTTTAACTCCACTACAAATTGAAAAAATGATGGAAAGTTTACGTCATATTTTTAATAATTTAGCACGCTAAACATCACGTTATTGTTCCACATCTGTTCTTATCCTATATAAGCACAAGATGTACTTAAAGATCGAAAAAATTGAGCTGGGGGCTTACTTTTTCGATCTTTGCTTTTGGTACATGTGAACACTCAAACTCGTCTAAAGGAAAGCCCTGCACAAAGCTGTGTATGTTCGGTGTTTTCAAACTTAGCCATTCATCTAAACGTGCATGTGGAATAACAATAACAGAACGTTTGACTGGCCCAGGCTCATGCAATTCCTTCATCATCGCGTGATCAATTGCGTCCATGGTAATCATACTCGCAGAACGGACAATTTCTTCCGTGCCTTGCCCATCCTTTAAACGGCAAATTTCATACAGTGCTGCAATAAAAAAGGCCTGTCCATCTTTACGACGTACACCCCAACGCTGCGGTTTACTGTCTATATATTTGGATTCATAAAATTCTGACACAACAATCGCGCCAAATTTACACTTATAAGCAGCTTCACTAAAACTTGGTTTTTCTAATAAAGTTTCGTTACGGCAATTATAGGTTTTTTGCGCAATACTTCTGTCTTCCGCCCATTTGGGAATCAAGCCAAAATTCACCGAGCGCCACTCTAAACCTTGTTCAGACTTAAACAATAGTGGCACACTCGAATTTGGATACGCTTCTTCAGCATATTCAAACGGAATTTCAGGCAGACCTAATGCAGATAATTGCGCTATGCTTATTGGTTTAAAATTGGCACACATATACAAATTGGATGATTAGACACACGCACTATATTATGCGTTTTGATCATGAACAGTAAGTGCGCACCCACGCATTCCTTCTTACTCAAACAAAACGCAGGACAAATAATTACCGTTAAGCTGGCAATGTCAGCCAATGCGTGCGGGTAAATTCTTCAAATATCCAGCGCCCATTAAAACGACCTAAGCCTGAGTTTTTCTCACCACCAAACGGTGCATTGGCATGATCGGCAACGGTAATACCATTAATATGTGTCATTCCAACATCAAACTGTGCTGCAAATTCTGCACCGCGTTCTACATTTGTAGTGCATACAGCAGCAGATAAACCATAGCGTGTATCGTTCGCTAACTGTAAGGCATGTGCGGTATCTGCTGCTTTGAGAATCGGTAAAATAGGTCCAAAACTTTCATTTTGTACAATTTCTGAATCGGCAGCGACATTCACAAAAACATGTGGTGCAACTAAGTTCCCCGTAACCCCGCCCGCATAAACCAATTCTGCACCCTGCGCCTGTGCTTTTTGAATAATATGCTGATGCTTTTTCACCTGTTCTGCATTAATAATTGGCCCAATCAAGGTGTCATTTTTATTCGGATCACCTACTACTAATTGCGACACACTTGCTAACAATTTTTCAAGATAGGCTGCATAAATAGACTGATCGACAATGACCCGATTGGTACTCATGCAAATTTGACCTTGATGCAAAAAGCGCCCCATCACAGTTAGTTCTACGGCCAAATCTATATCTGCATCATCCAAAATGACTAAAGGTGCATTGCCACCGAGTTCTAAGGCGACACGTTTTAAATGCTCACCCGCAACGGCCAGTTGCCCTACATGCTGTCCAACTTCTGTAGAGCCTGTAAATGAAATCATTTTAGGAGTTACATGCTCAACAAAGTAATCACCAATTTCACGACTCGCACCCGCCACCACATTGAGTACGCCTGCAGGCAAGTCTGCTTCTTCGAACAGTTTACCGAGTATAGTTCCACCTGTGACTGGCGTATCACTGGCAGGTTTGAGCACTACACTATTACCACAAGCAATCGCTGTAACCACTGAACGCATAGACAAATGGAAAGGGAAATTCCACGGACTGATCACAGCAATAACACCCAAAGGTTTACGCAAAACAACACTACGGACTTTCGGATCTTTGCTTTCCAGTTGCGTCGTGGTCATTTGCTCGGGAAATTGTGCAGCTTCTTGAATAATCCCTAAAGCAGCATCGACTTCGATATTGGCTTTTAAACGGGTACTGCCCGACTCATCAATCAGCCACTGGATAATTTCTTCGCGTCGTTGCTGAATGACTTGCTCTAAGTTCTTAATGATGTATTGACGCAGACTTGTGGATTGAATCAATTGTTCATCAAAAGCTTTTTGCGCTGTACTATAGGCACTATCAACATCTACCACGCTGGCGCCCTGCATCTCAAAAATTGTAGTTTGATGATATGGATTCAAGTTTGGAATGGTTTTAGTAGATGTCCCAACCGACCACTTGCCGCCAATAAATTGTTGATTCAAATCTTGATATGCTGGCATGTATTTGTCCTTGCGCTACTTTTTATATATGACTTTCACTCTACTCCGCAGCTTGATGTTTTTCTAGCAGCAAGTACATCCTGTAACTATTCAGCTGCAAAATTTTCAAAAAACCATAAGCAAAATACAGGCAACAAAAAAGCCTCCGAAGAGGCTCATTTGTTTGTATTACACAATCAGTAAATCAAATCCTAAAGGATTAATCACCTGTATAACCTTTTAACTTTAAACGCGCTGCGTGTAAAAGTGGCTCTGTGTAACCAGAAGGTTGCTCGCCACCTTTGAAGATCAAGTCAGATGCAGCTTGGAATGCAATGTTATTAGCAAAGTCGTTAGACATAGGCGTGTATAGTGGATCATCAGCATTTTGTTGATCTACAATTTTCGCCATGCGCTGCATTACTTCTTCAACCTGTTCACGCGTTACAATTCCGTGACGTAACCAGTTGGCAACGTGCTGAGAAGAAATACGTAAAGTTGCACGGTCTTCCATCAGGCCCACATCATTGATGTCTGGAACTTTAGAACAACCTACACCCAGATCAACCCAACGAACGACATAACCCAAGATACCTTGGCAGTTATTTTCCAGTTCTTTTAGTTTCTCTTCTTCAGACCAGTTGGTATCAGTTGCAAGAGGTGGAGTTAACAAATCATCTAAAGGCAATGCTTCAGTTGCAAGCAATTCTTGCTGACGGTTTGCTACATTAATTTGATGGTAGTGAATCGCGTGAATCACTGCACCTGTTGGAGACGGAACCCATGCACAGCTTGCGCCTGCTTCAGGATGTTCAGTCTTGGTTTTGTACATGTCTAACAGCATGTCTGGTTTTGGCCACATGCCTTTACCAATCTGTGCTTTACCACGTAGACCTGTTTGTAGACCTACCATGACGTTACGGTTTTCGTAAGCTGGGAACCATTTTTGGCCTTTGATTTCGCCTTTACGAACAAATGGACCTGCTTCCATGAAGGTATGGATTTCATCACCTGTACGATCCATGAAACCGGTGTTAATAAAGATGGTACGGTCTTTCGCCTGAGCAATACAGTTTTTCAGGTTAACAGAGGTACGACGCTCTTCATCCATGATACCGATTTTCAGGGTTTTAGCAGGTAAGCCAAGCGCTTGTTCAGCACGTTCAAACAGCTCAACCGCAAATGCTACTTCTTCTGGACCGTGCATTTTTGGCTTAACGATATACATAGAACCGGTACGTGAGTTCTTGATCGTGTTCTCACCACGGATATCAGCCACAGAAAGCAATGGAGTGACCAATGCATCCATGATGCCTTCATAAATTTCTTCGCCATCTACAAGGATCGCCGGGTTTGTCATCAAGTGACCCACGTTACGAAGCAGCATCAATGAACGGCCATGAACCTTGGTCTCACCGCCTTCAACATTTTTGAAGGTGCGGTCAGCATTTAGTTTACGGGTAATGGTCTTGCCATTTTTCTCGATAGACTCTTCAAGCGTACCTTTCATCAAGCCTAACCAGTTACGGTAGCCTTCAACTTTTTCTTCAGCATCAACTGCTGCAACAGAGTCTTCCAAGTCTTGAATCGTCGTTACAGCCGCTTCAAGCACAACATCTTTCACGCCAGCTGCATCTGTCTGTCCAATTGGGCTGTTTGCATCAATCTGGATGACTGCGTGCAGGCCGTTATTTTTCAGTACGATTTCAGTTGGTGCAGAAGCTTCGCCATTGTAACCAACGAATTTAGAGCTATCCGCAACAGTTGTTGTAGAACCATCTTTTAGGCGAACAACAAGTTTGTTTGCTTCTACAGCATATTGAGTCGCGTCGGCATGTGAACCTTGCGCCAATGGGAAAGTTTCATTTAAGAAGTTTTTCGCGAATGCAATTACTTTTTCACCACGAACTGGGTTGTAGCCTTTACCTTTTTCTGCGCCATTTTCTTCAGAAATAACGTCAAAACCGTAAAGTGCGTCATATAACGAACCCCAACGTGCGTTTGCTGCGTTCAAGCAATAACGTGCGTTACGTACAGGTACTACGAGCTGTGGACCAGCCAATAATGCGATTTCTTCATCAACATTTTCGGTGGTAATTTGAAAATCTTCTACTTCTGGTAATAAGTAGCCAATTTCAGTCAAGAAAGCTTTGTAAGCTTCTAATTCAAATGTATTATTGCGGTGCCATTCATCAATTTTAGCCTGAAGCTCATCACGCTTTGCGAGTAATGTTTTGTTCTTAGGGCTAAGATCGACAACGACTTGCTCAAAGTTTTTCCAGTATGTATCACTGTCCAAACCAGAACCTGGTAATGCTTCATTTTCGATGAAATCGTAAAGTTCTTTAGCAATCGCTAACTTGCCTTTTTGAATACGTGCAGTCATTGTCTTTCCTGATATTGCTACTTTTTATACAAGAGATTCTAGTATACTGATTTATATTTAGCTGAATAGTATTATCACATTTCAAAATAACGATCATTTATTACAAGATGAATGACAACAATCATCATAAATCCTGATCAGAAACACGACACTATTACTCATCTAAATACACTTTTACAGTGTATAAAGTTTTTGAAATGTCGAAATTAGACTTAAGTTCAGATTTTGTTGTAAAAATCGACGTCAGTCTTATTGCAACCCTTCAAGATTAAGCCATGTTTATGACAAAATGTCGATAAAACCAACAGTCACATCTTTTCTATCATAAAAAAGCGCCTAGTTCTAGGCGCTTAAAAGATCAACTGATTTGATGTTTGGCTTCGGTGGCCTGTATCTGTCGATGTTCTTCATTTAAGTAATCATCAGACTGCATTTCCAATAAACGTGAACGTGTGCGTTCAATTTCAAATGCCAGTTTTTCGCCCTGATAAATTTCAATAATCGAATCTTCAGAAGTCAGTAATAACTTGACACCACGATCATAAAATTCATCGACCAAATAAATAAAACGACGTGTTCCTTCAGACAAGAAGTCTGTTAAATGCGGTACATTGCTCACCAAAACCGTGTTGTAGATGTTGGCAATTTCAATAAAGTCTGCAGGACTACGCGGTTTAAAGCACAGTTCTGAAAATTCACACCACAACACATCTTCAGTATGCGCAATTGTTTCAACAATACGTTGGTTGATAATAATTGGCTCAGAAGAATAATGTTGTGTATTACTCAAAGCACTGAAACGCTGTGCCATCCAGTTTTGATTATCATGCGTTAAAGGCGATTTAAATAATTGCGCCTGTTTCAAAACACGTAAGCGATAATCTACACCAGCATCGACATTTAGCACTTGGCAATGTTTTTTGACCATTTCAATGGTTGGAATAAAACGATCTCGATGGATACCATTTTTATATAAACCGTCTGGGGCGATGTTAGATGTTGCCACCAAAGTAATGCCACGATGGAATAATTTTTGGAACAAGTCACTCAGAATCATCGCATCAGTCACGTTAGATACGAAAAATTCATCGAAACAAATCACCACTGCATCTTTATAAATTTGGTCTGCAACAGAATCGAGCGGGTTACGCTGCCCTGAAAGTTTGTTCAGTTCACGATGCACATGCTGCATAAAGTGATGAAAGTGCATACGTGTTTTACGTCTAAATGGAATCGAGTCGTAAAACTGATCCATGAGCCATGTTTTACCACGACCTACACCACCCCACATATAAACACCCTGTGGTGCTGTTTGGCGGCGGAAACGGCGGAACGCTTTTTTTGATGCTTTATAGCGTTGAATTAATTCCTGCCACACACGCTCAAGTTCGTGTACAGCCTGCGCCTGCGCATCATCTGGCATAAATTGTCCAGAGGCTAACGCTTGTGCATAACGCTCCGCAGGCGATAATGGAGTAAAGGCTGTGGTTTGTGGCGAATTAAAATCAGACATATTCATCAGTACTTATTTGGGCAAATAGATTATAACGAAGATCGAATCACGAGATATAGCACTTTGGCATAGTTTGCAAAATACTTAGGCTATTTTGTATATTGGCGTGGACTTTGTCCAAACCACCGCTTAAAGGCATGATTAAATGCTGCGGGTTCTGAATAACCAAGTAACTCTGCAATCATTTCAATTGAATATTCCTGATATTCAATTAATCGCAATGCTTTATCTTTGATGAGATCTTCACGAATTTGTTTATAACTGGTGTTCAGTTGTTGCAGTTGATGGCGCAATGTCCGTTCAGGAATTTGCAAAGCATGTGCTGTTTCTGCCATGCTCGGCATACTGCCCTGTTGTAACTCCAAATAATCTTTTACGCGCTGCACTACCGAAGGCGCATCATCTTCAAGTTTAAGTCGCTCTAACTCAATCACACACTTGGCTTCATAACTGCTAAAAGTGACTGCATCGGCAGAGGGAATACGTGCTGTGAGAACTGCATCATCAAACCAAAATGCTGCTTGTGATTGATTAAAAACAATATCTTGACCGTAATAATCATAAAAAGTTTGCAAAACTTCACTTTGCTGCGGCTGTACAAATGGCAATTCTATGCGAATACGTGGCGCACTCATCCCCATCATTTTATATAGGTCTTGAATAAATTTGAATGTGCCTGAAATTTCACACTGCGCACGTAATACACCTAAACTACTATGTAAATCATTGGGTTGATAACACAATGCAATATGCCGCGTGCTATGTTGTAAACTTAGTTTCCCGCTTAAATGCGTCAATCCCTGATATTGAATCCCTTTTTCTAATGCAGTGGCAATATCTGGACTGGTCACCAATAACATCAATAAAGGACCATAACCTGCCAAAGCATAATGCTGTCCAATAAACAGCCCCATTTCAGGTTCTACATCTTCACCAATCACTTTTAGAATATCCCATTCCAAACTCGGATGAATGATTGAACTGGTATCTAGCGCATCTGCACGCAAGCCGATACTTTGCAATTTTGCATCGACATCAACGCCTGCTTTACGCATGCCTTGTATTAAATACATTAAGCCAAGTATGGATCTTTTCATAAAATGAACAGTGCGAAACGGAATATCCTTTTTACCCGATTCGTCCACAGATAGAAATTGCCGAAAATATCAATTTTTATGTCAGCACGATCATGTTACCACATGCTGGCTTATTCTATCCTGACTCAAACAAACTCAAGTCAAACAAAATAAATATAAGGATGTCTTCATGCAGGATGCAGCAGCTCATTATCAAGTCGCAATTATTGGCGCAGGCTTTGGTGGATTAGCCATGGCGATTCGTTTGCTACAACGCAACATTCATAACTTTGTGATTTTAGAAAAGTCTAATGAAGTGGGTGGTACTTGGCGTGAAAATCAATACCCTGGCGCGGCTTGTGATGTGAAGTCGCATCTGTATTCATTGTCATTTGCACCCAAAACTGACTGGTCAAAACGCTATGCCGAAGCACCAGAAATTTTTCAGTATATTCAAGATGTGGTGCAACAGTTTAATCTGCGCGAATATTGCCAATTTAACAGCGAAGTGGTGCATACCGAATACCATGAAAAAGACTGTGTATGGCATGTTGCGTTAAAAGATGGCAGACAATTGAGTTGCCAATATTTAGTCTTTGCTTCTGGCCCACTGCATGTGCCACAAATCCCGCACATTAAAGGCATTGAAAAGTTTCAGGGCAAGGTTTTTCACTCGTCTCAATGGGATCATCAATACAACTTAAATAGCAAAGTTGTGGCATCTATTGGCACAGGCGGCAGCGCGATTCAATACATTCCTGAAATTGCACCTCAAGTTAAACAGTTATATGTCATGCAACGTACAGCTGCATGGGTCATTCCACGAGATGAACGCAAATATCTGAATATTGAGAAAAAACTGTTTAAACAAGCAGACTGGTTTAGAAAATTGCATCGTGCGCGTTTGTATTGGTCGAATGAATCACGTGCAATTCCAATCATGCAACCTAGCGTGATGAAATATACCCAAAAACTTGCAGAAGCCTTTATTCGTTTTCAGGTCAAAGACAAACAATTGGCACAAAAACTCACGCCTGACTACATTATGGGATGTAAACGTATTTTAGTGTCCAATAAATACTTCCCAACTTTTAACCGTGACAACGTCGAATTAGTGACTGATGCAATACAGGAATTGACTGCAGACAGCATCATCACCAAAGATGGTAAAATGCGAAAAATTGATTGTCTGATTTATGGCACAGGCTTTATTACCGATCCGCGTATCTATCTACAGCCATTTAGCTGCATTGGTGAACATGGCGTTGAATTAAAACAGGCATGGAAAGATGGCGCAGAAAGCTATTACGGCATTAGCCACAAAGGTTTTCCGAACCTGTTTCAGTTGCTTGGGCCAAATACAGTTTTGGCGCATAACTCGGTTATTTTTATGATCGAATCGCAAGTCGATTACATTCTGCAAATGATGGATTTGGTGGCACAATCACAGAGCAATGCAATTGTAGTAAAAGATCAAGTACAAGATCAATTTAACCACGATGTGCAAGACATGCTAAATAACACGGTTTGGCAATCTGGCTGTGTAAGTTGGTATCAACAAGATGGTGGAAAAAACTTTGCACTTTGGCCAACCTATACTTGGAAATATTGGCTAAAAACCAAGTCGCTGCATCCGAGTGATTTCAGATTAATCAGTAAAGCGGCATAAATTTCCGCTTTTAAAAGCAAACTGGCATAATCAACAGGTTTTTATCTATCTCCCACCTGTTGATCTCATGCAATCTCTTTGGCTGATTTTCCAATTACTCTGCTGTTTATGTCTAGGCTTTGTACTGGCAAAACGCCTCCCTCGAATAATCGAAAAAATTGCGTTTCAACTGCTTCCATATTTTAGCTATATCCTGCTAATTGCAATTGCGATGGAATTTTCACAAACGCTCGGTTCACTACAGCAGCCATCGCATATTCTATCTACAGCTTTACAGATTGCATTTGCTACATCAATTGGTGCTTTTCTGTGTTGTTATTTGCTTTACAAAGGTTTGGGGCTGCAAGCAACGCAAGGCAAAGTTTCATTACAGTTGTTGATTCAATCCTGCATCAACATCAGTTATGCCTTTTTTGCACTTTTGGCAGGCTACGTGCTGCATCTACTTTTTAGTGCTATGGATTTCCAAGTTCAGATCAACACTTGGTATTTACTGTTGCTGTTTATGTGGATGATTGGACTCGATCTCGCTTATTCGCCTTTAGATCGTTCTTGGCTGAATTGGAAAATTTTAATGGTGCCCGTAGGCTGTATTTTCGGTTCAGTTGCAGGGGTACTACTTTGCGCACTTTGGCTCCCCATCGCTCTACAAGATTTGCTTATGCTCTCACAAGGTTATGGATTTTATTCCATGAGCGGGATTGTGGTGTCGGAACTTCGCAATGCCGAATTGGGTAGTATTGCGTTAATGAATGATTTATTCAGAGAGATTTTTGCGATATTGCTGATGTATATTTTGGGATGGCGTTATCCACGTGCTGCAATTTCTGCCGCAGGCGCAACTGCCATGGACGTCACTTTGCCCATGGTAAAACAAGCCTGTGGCAACGATTTTATTCCACATGCCATGGTCAGTGGATTTGTATTGTCAATCCTTGCACCCATTGCTGTAAGTGTATTGGCTGCTATTTAAAAAGAATCAACAATTGTCCTCTCTCCCTCTGGGAGAGAGTTGGAGAGAGGGTTTGCGCTCTATTTAGGCGAGAGTTAGAGAGAGGGCTTATCTCCCTTTTAGAGAGTCAGCGATAGTAAAATTAAAGCGTCGCTAAAATATCTTTCAAAGTCTGACGTGGATTTTCAGATTTTGTAATTGGACGACCAATCACCAAATGCGTAGAACCATCCAGCATAGCTTGTTTGGGAGTCACAATACGTTTTTGATCATCGGCATTTGAGCCTTCAGGACGAATCCCTGGAGTTACTAAGGCAAAATTCTGCCCTAAGATTTCACGCAACATTTTGGCTTCTTGCGCAGAACACACCACACCATCTAAACCACTTTCTTGAGTGAGTTTAGCTAAACGCTGAACTTGCTCAAAAGGCTCAATATCTAAACCTAAATCTTTTAAATCTTCACGCCCCATAGAGGTTAGTACAGTCACTGCAATCAGTTGAGTCTGATAATTCCCTGCTTTTAAACGCTCCACACAGGTTTCCATCATTTTACGACCACCTGAGGCATGCACGTTGACCATCCATACGCCTAAATCTGCTGCAGCACATACAGCCTGAGCCGTTGTATTTGGAATATCGTGAAATTTCAAATCTAGAAAAACCTCAAAACCTTTGTCATGCAAGGCTTTCACGACTGCAGGACCTTCATGGGTAAATAACTCTTTACCAACTTTTACTCGACATAATGCAGGGTCTAATTGTTCTGCAATGGTTAAGGCGTCATATTGGCTTTTAGCATCGAGGGCAACAATGATACTCAAGAGAATTACCTATGGATTTGACAAAGAGTCGCTATTATAAAGTGATTCGTGCCAAGCAGATAGTCAAAAAGACAGCTTATCCCCCATCGCAGCGATAATCAGCCATTCGTCAAAGGCACACATAAAAAAACACCCCAAGATAACCTTGAGGTGTTGATGATCAATTCGCTCAACAGAGCAAATTAAAGTGCATTAGAAGAACGATCTTCAGTATGCACATCTAATACCGTTTTTTCATGACGAGTATGCGCAGCAGCTTCAGCAGCAGCCAGTTGAGCTACATGAATTTGCTCTTTGCGTAGGTATTCAATATCTTTACGTAGTCGCTTAATTTCCCAACTATTTTGGAATACACGGAAAACCTGCACGCCCAACAATAACCCTAGCACCAAACCAAGTGCCAATGTAATCAGTAGCAATAGACCCAAACGCATTGCAGGCACTTGAGTAAATAACAGGTCAACTGAAAGTTCAGTGCCGTTTTGCAAAACCAATGCCAGAGAATATCCAAATAGAATAACTAAAATAGCGACTAGAACGTAACGCATAAACACCCCTAGGAATTTTATTTATTTACAGACTCGTTTACTGCATCACGTAGTGCTTTACCCGGTTTAAAGTGCGGTACAGCTTTAGCCGCAACTTCTACAGACTTACCTGTTTTTGGGTTACGACCTACACGTGGTTCACGGTGATGCAATGCAAAACTACCGAATCCACGAATTTCAATTCGGTTATCTGCCGATAGTGATGCAATCATTTGATCAATCATGATCTTCACAGCTTCTTCCACCAATGGCTCAGCCAAATGTGGATTTTTCAAAGCAATTCGTTCTATCAAATCAGACTTATTAAGTGCTTCAGTAGTCATCTGCGACCTCTTTAATTATCAAGCTACTTTTACCTAAACTGATAATAACCTGTTTAAATACAAAACGGTAGCGTAATAATTGAATACTACGCTACCGTTTACAGTATTTGTGTAAAAAGTATGTGCTAATTTACATTAACCATACAGTTTACCCGCAACTTAGTTGCCCATTTGAGCTTTGATCAAGTCACCAATTGTCTTAGGACCATTGTCTTGACCGCTAGTTGCAGTTTTCAAGTTAGCAACAGCTTCTTTCTCTTCAGCTTCGTCTTTCGCTTTGATAGACAAGTTGATAGAGCGAGATTTACGGTCTACGTTGATGATTTTCGCTTCAACTTCTTGACCAACTTCCAAGAACTTAGTTGCATCTTCAACGCGATCACGGTTGATTTCAGATGCTTTAAGTGTTGCTTCAACTTCGTCAGCTAACTTAACAGTTGCGCCACGAGCATCAACAGCAGTTACAGTACCTTTAACCAAAGCACCACGTTCGTTAGCAGCTAAGAAATCGTTGAATGGATCGCTGTTCAATTGCTTGATACCAAGGCTGATACGGTTGCCTTCAGCGTCTACAGAAAGGATAACCGCTTCAACAGTGTCACCTTTCTTGTAACGACGAATAGCTTCTTCGCCTTGCTCGTTCCAAGAAATGTCAGACAAGTGAACTAGGCCATCGATACCGCCTGGTAAACCGATGAAGATACCGAAGTCAGTGATTGACTTGATTGTACCTGAAACTTTTTCACCTTTGTCGTGGTTCTTAGCAAACTCTTCCCATGGGTTAGCACGAGTTTGTTTGATACCAAGAGAAATACGACGACGCTCTTCGTCCACTTCAAGAACCATAACGTCAACTTCGTCACCAATCTGAACAACTTTAGATGGGTGGATGTTTTTGTTAGTGTGGTCCATTTCTGAAACGTGTACTAAACCTTCAACGCCTTCAGCGATTTCTGCGAAACAGCCGTAGTCAGTTAAGTTTGTTACGCGAGCTTTAACGATAGAACCTTTAGGATAACGGCTCATGATCGCTAACCATGGATCTTCGCCTAATTGCTTAAGACCTAAAGATACGCGGTTACGCTCTTTGTCAAATTTAAGTACTTTAACAGTAACTTCTTGACCCACTTCAACCACTTCTGATGGATGCTTGATACGTTTCCAAGCCATGTCAGTGATGTGAAGAAGACCGTCAATACCGCCAAGGTCAACGAATGCACCGTAGTCAGTAAGGTTCTTAATCGTACCAGTAACAGTTTGACCTTCTTCAAGCTGAGCAAGAAGCGCTTCACGGTCAGCTGAAGATTCAGCTTCCATAACTGCACGACGAGATACAACAACGTTGTTACGTTTAGCATCAAGTTTGATAACTTTGAACTCTAACTCTTTACCTTCAAGGTGAGTTGTGTCACGGATAGGACGAGTGTCTACCAAAGAACCTGGTAAGAACGCACGAACTGGACCGATGTCTACAGTGAAACCGCCTTTAACTTTACCAGAGATAACACCAGTAACGATTTCGCCGTCTTCAAAGATTTTTTCAAGTTTAGTCCAAGTTTCAGCACGTTTCGCTTTTTCACGTGATAAAACAGTTTGGCCCATACCGTTGTCAAGTGCTTCAACAACAACATCAACGGTGTCACCAACTTGAACTTCAAGTTCGCGTTGTTCGTTTAAGAATTCAGCGCGGTCAACAACGCCTTCTGATTTAAGGCCAGTATCAACTGTTACCCAGTCAGAGTCGATGCTTACTACAACGCCTTGGATGACAGCACCCTTTTCAACGTTGAGGTTTAATTCGCTTTCTTCAAAGAGGGCTGCAAAAGATTCGGTCATGATATACCTGATAAAGTCAGCGGTCTTGGATCAGACAAGGCCGGTTTAGTTAAGCGTCTACATAGTCCGTATAGAACTGATCAAGCTATGCGTTCGCTGAATAGGTTTATTTCACGCGGTTAAGCGCGGCAAATAGCAAGCTTCTGATCGACATAAGCCGTCATTAATGCAAACACTTCATCAATGTTCAACTCAGAACTATCAATGATGTAAGCATCTTCTGTGGGCTTGAGCGGAGCAACTGTGCGCTCCATGTCTCGTTTGTCGCGAGCCTGTATATTCGCTAAAATGTCGCTTATTTTAGCATCCAGCCCCATACCCTGCAACTGTTTTACTCGTCTTTGTGCACGCGACTCTGCCGAAGCAGTTAAATAAATTTTAGCCTGCGCATTTGGAAAAATACTGGTCGCCATATCGCGTCCATCTGCAACCAAGCCTGGTGCTTGGGCAAAGGCATGCTGACGTGCAAGTAATGCTGTGCGCAATTCAGGTACTGCCGCAACTTTTGAGGCATATTCCCCCACACGTTCGGTACGTATGGTTTGCGTGACATCTTCACCATCAAGCAACACTTGTGTGCCATCTGGCTGGGTCACAAATTGAATATTGAGCTGTGTTGCAATGGCAACGGATTGACTCAGTTCAGTATCAAGTTGATCTAGCAAATTCTGCTTATGTAACGCCAAACCCAACAAACGATACAACGCACCAGAGTCGAGTAAATGAAACTGATAATATGCTGCCAATTTTGCCGCGAGTGTGCCTTTACCTGAACCGCTAGGGCCATCAATGGTAATAATTTGAACCGTCATGCTGTTTCCGAAATGATTAGAGAGATTTTGCGAGTTTGGATAAACCAATTTTAATTGCAGTTTTCAACTGCGCAAGAATAGCTTTGCTCACAAATGGAACTCGCGCTTGTAGCTCAATGCGATACGTGACCAAGGTTTTGTGATCTGCCACTTGCTGAAATTCAATGGTACCCAAATGATGTTTGATCAATGGATTTTTAATGATTTTATATTCAATCCGCTGATTCGGTTCAAGCACGGTAATTTGCTCTTGCAAAGGTTTAATTGGCCCAATCCCCATACGACGCACCGAACCCACCCCATCTGGACGTTCAGGATCGGCAGAATCTTTAATGCGTACCACTTGCATTGGTGCAAATGCAATATTATAAGTTGCATGTTTAGAAAGTAATTCAAATACTTGCGCAACTGGCGCATTAAATTCTTTTTTAATTTGAATAGCGTGCATAGTTTGCCCTGATGATGAATGCTGTGTTGTGTTTGATTTAGTTTAACGCAAATCAAGCCTAAAACTCAGAACTGGTTTTGATCATGAAGGTCATTTATCAACTGTTGCTGTTTTTGTTGTTTCTTTTGCGCCCGGCGCAGCTTAAAAAAGTCGCTCAATTGGGCTGAACATTGCTGTTCTAAACAACCTGATTGATACTCAAAAATATGATTGTAATAACCCGACTCTAAAAGCTTTCTGGCACTGATTAATGAGCCAGCTTTGGGTTCAGTTGCTCCAAATACCACACGTTTGATTCGCGCATGAATGAGCGCACCCACACACATGGTACAAGGCTCCAGTGTGACATAAAGCGTGGCATCTTCAGGTAAACGATAATTTTGAATATGATCACATGCTGCACGGATTGCCACAATTTCGGCATGTGCGGTTGCGTCGTGTAAGGAAATAGGCGCGTTATAACCCGCGCCAATCACTTGATTTTGACTAACGATGACAGCCCCCACAGGAATTTCCCCCTGTGCTGCAGCCAAAGCAGCCTGCGCATAGGCAAGCTGCATCCAGTCTTCATCACTATAGTTCTGTTCTGACATTTAAATATGAGTAAAAATCAATACGAATTAAATAATCTCGTATTGTTTCAATAACTCATTCCAGCTTTCAATGCTCGTCACAGGTGGATTGTCTGCAAAAATGGTTTTGAGCTGCACTGGCCCATTTTGCTGCCAAGCTGGTGCAAGGTCTTTATCGACCAAACGTGCGCGCACACCTTCGACAAAATCTGCGTGGCGAATTTTCCAGTCTGAAATTTGCGTTTCCAGTTCAAACACTTCATTCCAAGCGTGAACCTTCTTACCCCATTGCCATAGTAACCACGTTAAAGCTGCTGTGGTTGGTGAACCTTTTTGCAAGTTTTCACTGGCTTGACGTAACCAATCGCTACGTGCATCGCTTAGACCAATGATGGATTCATAATCACTTTCAAAACTCACACCACGGCACACGCTTTGAATCACATCCAAAGAATTCTGTAGCGGCCCAGGCCCTACAGGACGGTGCATGCTGTTCAAGGTATCATCAATGGCACGGAAGTCACCTGCAGGGTAATGATTCCAGTCAATATTAATGACTTTTTCTAATACAGAAGCGCGTTGTGCATCACAAATATGGGTTGCCCAACCAATACCATACGCACCTGCAGCAGTCATAATTGAACCCGTTAAACCTGTGAACAAGCCAATCGCACCACGGTCAGCCAAGAAACGAGTTGCCCCTACATCTGGGTATAAACCAATGTTAATTTCTGGCATAGCTAAACGTGAATACGGTGTCACCAAACGGAATGGTGCAGCCATAAATAGACCCAAGCCACCACCCATGACATAACCTTCACCCCACACTAAAACAGGCTTGGCATAGTTATGTAGCAACAAGTCCAACGCATATTCTTGCTCAAAGAATTTATTGGCAGTTGCAACCTCATCATTAATGACAAGCTGACGTAATTTACGCACATCACCGCCTGCACAAAATGCTTTTGGTGTGGTCGAATCTAGCCAAATTGCTTTTACGCTATCATCGGTATGAAAGTCTTCAAATACTGCCAATAATGCAGAAACAATAGATTCATCTAAAGCATGCAAAGATTTTGGGCGATTCAAACGTACAATGCGCCAACCGTTATTTGCTTCTTCGACAATTAAATCCGGATGATATTCTTTAGAAATGGGAGAATGTGTCATGCGTCCAGCTGCCAGTCTATAGGCTCAATGCCATTTTGTTTAAGATAATTATTTGATTTTGAAAATACTTTACATCCAAAAAAACCACCGCGGTTTGCTGCCAATGGGGATGGATGCGCTGCCTTCAAAATCAGATGTTTATTTGGATCTATACGTTGTCCTTTACGTTGTGCATACGCGCCCCACAAAATAAACACAATATGCTCACGTTGTTGATTTAACACATCAATCACATGATCTGTAAAATCTTCCCAACCCTGCTTTTGGTGCGAGGTTGGTTGTCCTGCTTCTACCGTTAACACGCTGTTGAGCAGCAATACCCCTTGCTCTGCCCAATGCGTTAAATCACCGTGTCTTGGAATAGGCACACCTAAATCTGTATGTAACTCATGGAAAATATTACGCAAAGATGGTGGCAATGCAACCCCTCTTTGTACAGAAAAACTAAGTCCATGTGCCTGATTAGGTCCATGATAAGGGTCTTGCCCAATAATCACGACTTTCACCTGATTTAAAGGCGTGGTATTTAGAGCATTAAATATCAGTGAACTTGGTGGATAAATCACCTTATTCTGTTGTTTTTCCTGCAACAAAAAATCGCGTAGCGCATCCATTTGTGGACTCAATAAAAATTCAGCTAGATTGTATTTCCAACTCTCATCTAACTGAACTTTATTTAAGCTCGCATATTGCTGCTCAGTAAAAGACATACCGCTATCAATCCTTGTTGATGTCTAATGATGTGATTTAAAGTTTAACTTGTAACTCGACATTCGGGTTTTGGAATGTCATCCCCTGTTTTAATTTTTCATACATTTGTGGGTCTGACCATTCTGTCTGTACTTGCTCAGAGAAATGAATTTGATCCAGACTTAGCAATCCCATCTGCGCATTTTCAATATCTTCCAAAAAGCTTTGTGCATAGCCTGTATCAGTTTCATGTACAATCACAGAATAGACCTCTACATCACCTTCCCCATTTTGCGTGATGGTCGATGCCAAAACTTGCTGTGCCAAATAAAAGAAAATACGTGAAAACTGCTCTGCTGATGGCGATACTGGTAAAGATACCCAACGTGCGCTGAACGTTTTGCAGGCTTGAATATATGCAGGGTCATCCTGCTCCCAAAAACAAATGGCATGATCGAAGGCATCAAATAATTCTTTGATTACACCTTTAAGCAAACCAAAGTCATACACCATTTGTCCATGATCAAGTTTTGAAGCTTTCAGTAATAATTCTACTTTATAGCTATGACCATGAATCGAGCGCTTACAGCGGTCTGAAGTGCAATTACGCACAATATGCGCATTTTCAAACTTAAATAACTTTCGAATTAACATGGGTCTTAACGTCATCAAAATATTTGGGGGATATTCTTTTTAATTATAATGCAAAACGTGAACAATAAGCCAATTTTAGCCCGCAGATTGCCAGACAAAAATCGTAATGATCAGTTTCAGTACAGATATGCAATGCATTTGCATCCGAATAACAGCAACTAAGTCAAGGTTAATGCTAATACTTAAAATGGCGCCAGACTTCGCCCACTGACATTGACAGATTTTTCGCTACGCACCAAATCACTGCTAAATTGACGTTTGCGCTCGCCCAATACCACTTCAATTTTGGCTTTAAAATAATGGGATTGCACACCCAATAAACTTGTAAATTCATTGCGTATCGCGCTATCGACAGCTTGAAAGCCATCTAACTCCCACAAAGCATTTACATTGCTAAAGTGCTCTAAATTGGCATTACGACGATCAAGTAGATTTTGCACAGCAACCACATCCAATTTTTCATCAAAGCTCGCCAAAACTAAAGCAGGTGCGGTATTAATATTGATAGTGGTATCTCGTTTTGGCAAGGCACTCACATAAGGTGCAATTTGCTGATACTTCGCACCTTCAAAACCACGGACTTGTTTTAATTCTTCCGCACTATGAAACAAGCTATTGGGCGGTAAATAAGGAATTGGCAAACCTTGGTAATAACTCGACTCTGCACCCATTGCACCACTCGGCTCATCATCTGCATCTTGCCAGTCAATCACGGCTTCACTTAATTGAGCAGGTAGCCCAACACGCTGCAACAGTTTTTCAAAATATTTTTTTGCTTTTTCGTTCACTTGATCTTCGGTTGTCAGCAAACTATTTAAATTAAATTTCCCTGACTCATCTTGCAGCACGCCCGATACATAACCATCTTCGACTGGAAATGGCGGCATCGGTTTTGCCCAGTTCTCTTGTAAGTGATCAACTTGGCCTGCATTTTCAGCATCATCTTGCAGTAATTCTGCAAAAAATACTTCAGCACTTTTGGCATATAACAATGCCTGATTTTGACGCATCAAATAGGCGGTATTTTCACTGGTGTACATTTGCCGCTTGGCAATGGTCGCTGCCAAAATCGTAGCTAAGGCAACCAACATCAAAATCGTAATCAAGGCGATGCCTTGTTGTGATTTGATGATGCTACCTAAGCGCTGAGTCGATTTTGAATACATTGCCACTGTGCCTTTAATTGTCTTTCTTCTTTAAAAAATCAGTCTGCAATAAGCTAAATATCCATTCGTATTGCACGTCACGCACGGTTAAATTTATTTTTATTCCTTTCGGGAGTAGCCTTAATTGTTCAGTTTGCTGCGAATCGACACTGCTTTCAGGCCAACTGCTCAATTCATTTGGATTCAAAACCATAATCTCAAAGGCTTCGACTTCATCCAACATCACGCTCGACTCAGGCTGATCATTGCCCGTTTGATGCAAATTACGATATTTTAAACGATACAATTTTTTTTCATCGGCACGATATTGATATTCAACACGCTCATGGGGTGAAATACTCTGCTGCAAAGGATCGGTCACCCCTGTTTTACTGAAATTAAAACGTCCATTTTGTAAAACCAAAGCAGGTTGTTGCTGCCCTTTGACATTGGCCGTTAATGGAACAGCCTGCATCGTGTCACGTAATATTTGTTGATAGCTTTCTTGCAACTGTTCTAGATTGGCTTCATGCATCGCATTGCGATCTTTGACTTTGGCGAGATAATCAAATACTTTCCAACCCAAAGCAGACAGCACTGCAAAAATTGCAATAGCGACTAGCAACTCAACTAAAGTGAAGCCTTTCTTTGTACTCATGATTGCTGCTCACGGGCATTAAAAAACACCAAAGAAGTCACTCCTGCTTCAACTTGTCCTGTGTCTTGATTATATAAACTGATTTGAAGATCGACACGTTGCACATTCGGACTAATGGTTGGCTGTGTGGACTTGTCAATTTGCCATGTTTCGCCCTGTTGTGTCACTTGATTTGACTCTGTTCCACTTAACCATTGCCGATTCATTTCCATCAATGCCACTTCATTCAAAGCCACAAATTGTGCTTTGGTTCTTAAAATTGCATTGGCGGTGGATTGGGTATATTGCATCGCCACTTTGGTCATTGCCATAGCTGCTGTTGCAAAAATTGCCAAAGCCACCATAACTTCAAGTAGTGTAAATCCTTTAGCTTTCATGGATTTTTCCTAAATGATCGACCTCTATTTCCGCACCTACAGGACGCTGTTCTAAATAGAACTGAATACGCACAGGTTTGGCTTCACCATTGCCCAGCCAAATCAGTGCGGGTGCATTACCTTGCAGCAACTCACTATTGTTAGCATTCGGATAGCTTTGTTCTAAAGATAAAATTTGGATAGAAACTTGTTCAGGCAACGTTCTGCTTTTAAATTCGCCATAGTTTTGCCATTTTTGATTATTTTGCAGGGTTAATTGTTGTTCTGAAGCATAAGGCTGATATTCCAGTACATCATATCGCGCAGGTGAAACATCGGTTGCTTGATGCAAATTGAGTGCAAAAATACGCGCTTGATCATTGGCTTCACGATTCAGTTTACGCAAATCCAATAAAAACACTTCCCGCGCCTGCATGGCTTTACGCTGATCAACACCACCGATATTCATTAAAACCAGCGATGCCATAATCGCCATAATGACTATCACCACCATCAATTCAATGAGCGTAAAACCGCGAACCGAAGATAGTGGTGTGTTCATAGCGTATTAATTCAATTGCTCGAAAGATTGTGCTTGTTTGGGCATCGCCAACGCTTGATCGATATAGGCCACACGTAAAGTATCCCGGGAACCTAAATAACGCTGATAGAAACTTGAGTTTAAAATGGCTGCCGCACCATGCGTAAGTGCCCAAATTGAAGCCAGATAATCACGCACTTCCATGTGACTATTAATAGATTCCAAATATTGTTCAGTCATACGGATAATGATGCGTAATCGGCTTTTACGAACCTGATATAGTTCACTAAACAACAAGCCAATGCCAACACCCGTTGTAGAAAGGCGTTCTTCAATTTGATGAAAAAGCACAGTACGTTCAGGATGATGTAAGTGATGCAGCATAAAAAATGCTAGATGTTCAGGAAACTGTTTTTCCGCATCTTTAATCATTTCTAGCAACATGCGCTCATTACGAATAATAAGCAACATATATAGTTCATCTTTACTTTGAAAGTGTTTATATAGAGTACCTTTGGCCAAATCCAGTTCTGCTGCCAAAGCATCAAGGGTCATTCCTGCTTCACCATTTTCCAAAAGCAACTGCTCTGCCACTTGGAAAATTAACGTTTCTCTTGCTCGAAACTGAGCCTGACGATCCATCTTCACCCGATAAACTCTCTTTTCACTATTCAATCAATGGAAATTTTTAATATCACCAGAACATTAAATTTTTGCATCATTCCACTATGCAAATTAATGTCCTTTGAGCAGGTTTTCAAAGTTTTGTGTTGTTATGAAAGCCATTTCCTCTAAGGACTTATCATATACATCACTTAGGGCTTTGGCTACATACGGAACGTATTTTGGCTCATTTGTCTTACCGCGATATGGCACAGGTGCCAAATATGGACTATCAGTTTCAATTAAGACACGGTCTAAAGGTACTTGCTTAGCCACATCACGTAAATCTTGCGCATTTTTAAAGGAAACAATGCCTGAAAACGACACATAATAACCACAATCTAACACCGCTTTGGCGGTTGCCCAGTCTTCAGTAAAGCAATGTAATACACCATGCGTCGATTTTTCCGCACGGATAATATCTACTGTATCTTGCTTGGCAGCACGGGTATGTACCACCACAGGTTTTTTTACAGCTTGTGACGCATGAATATGCCGTGCAAAACAGGCTTTTTGCTCTGCGACAAAATCGGTACTGTGAAAATAGTCCAAACCTGTTTCGCCCAAAGCCCAGACTTTGTCTGCTTGTGCTAAAGCAATCAGTTGCTCGGTGGTGGCACGCGCCATATTTTCAGCATTTTCACAAGGATGCACACCCACGCTATAACCAACATCGGCATGGCGTGCTGCAATTTTTGACAATGCAATATGATCGTCTAAATCGACAGAGATACCCATAATTTTAGACACACCCGCTAGGCGTGCCTGTGCAATTGCTGCATCTAAGTCACCATCATAAGGGCTTAAATCCAACATCGTTAAATGACAATGTGTATCTACAAACACGATTTTTTCCTAAAAGCAAACAACCTACATAGTGTAACTGTTACGGTTGTCAGACTTAAGCCCCGCAAGGATTCTTTCGGCTTCAGATTTGTAATAAACGCCTTTTTCACCGCTCAGTTGAATGCCAAAGCCCTGCAATTTGATGCCGTTTTGCTTTTGCGAAATCCAGATGACTTTTCCTGTAAGTGGAATTTTTTGTGATTGTTCAGGCAAAGTTGCAAGCACGAAGATTTCTTCACCCATTTTTACAGGTTGTTTTGAGGGTACAAATAAGCCACCGCCCACAACGTATGGCATATAACTTAAATATAGCGTTTCGACATCAGGAATATTGGCCTGAATAATACCGCCCATACGTGGTTGCATCATGTTCCCCTTAAATATTCATCAACTTAATACATAATTGATCAAGCACTAGATTACTTTGCACGTTTTGCTCAAGCATTGGCTTGGCTTGCTGTAATTCTGCATATAAACCAAACAGACTTTCTAAGTCATATTGTTCAGCCAAATGCTGCAAAGCGGTGCTTAAATCCAAATTTTTAATGCTTTGATTTAGCTTGACACAAATTAAATCACACAACAAGTATTCAAACATCTGACTAAAATCAGTAAAGCTCAGCGCCTTGTTCCACTTGGTTGCGATTGCCATCGGCATATTTTTTTGCGTTACCAGTTTAGACCAGTCTTTGAGAAAATCTGTACGCTGTTCTAGCCATTCTGTCTGTGCCAACTGCAAAGCCTGCAACGGCATTTGATTAGACAAATTCATCAACAATTGCTGTTTGTCTGCATCTAAATCGGGCAAATGCTGCTGCAAATATGCCGTAGCCTGTGCAGCATCAATACGGTCTAAAGCAAAATGCTGCAAACGGCTACGAATGGTTGCAGGTAATTTAAGATAATGATCTGCCAGCAAAATAATCACGATGCGATCACCCGGTTCTTCGAGGGTTTTCAGCAACGCATTGGAAGATGCAATATTTAAGGCTTCAGCAGGTTCAATCACAATCACCCGCCAGCCATCTACCGTTTGCTGGACAAAAGGTAATAAATCACGGATCTTCTCGATCTTAATTTTCGCGTTTTGCTTTTTATTCTCTTCATCGGTGCTGATATAGACATAATTCGGATGTGTATCTGATTTTAACCACTGACAACTGCTACATTCACCACAAGGCTGTGACTGCACATCACGCTGTTGGCATAAAATCCAAGCCACAAATTGCTGTGCAAAGGCTTCTTTACCACAACCCTGTTTGCCAAAAAACAATAAACCATGCCCCATTTTGGGAAATCGCCCTGTCAGGTTTTCCCAAACTTGTTGCTGCCAAGGATATACTTGTCCAATTACATCACGTTGCATGGTCGGTGATTCACTTACTCAAAATGGGCAATATCCATTGCATTTAAACGGTCTAAGTCTGCTTGGGTATCTACACCCGGTGGTAAATTGGCTTCTGCAACTGCAATGGCAATACGATGTCCATTTTCCAAGACACGCAATTGCTCTAGGCTTTCCAGCTTTTCCAATGTTCCCATTTCCCAAGTCACATATTCTTGCAGCAATTCCACACGGTACGCATACAAACCTAAATGGCGATACGCATGTGCATGCAATTGTGGTGTCGCTGCTTTCGCACCATCGCGGTCATAAGGAATCGTGGCACGGCTAAAATACAAAGCCTGATTGTGTTTAGACATGACCACTTTAACAATGCTGTCGCGAGTAAATTCATCTAGTTGCTGAATCGGCTCACATAGCGTAGACATCGAGCATTCAGGTTGAGCTTCTAACAACTGCGCCACTTGTTGCACCAATTGCGCAGGCAAAAGTGGCTCATCGCCCTGCACATTGACGATAATATCGTTTTTATCCCAACCTTTAATGCGCGCCACTTCACTTAAACGATCTGTACCTGATGGATGGTCTGCCGAAGTCAGCACTACATCTACACCTTCGGCACGGCATAATTCTGCAATACGAGCATCATCGGTCGCCACACACAAGTCATCAAAACCTGCCACTTTTTTTGCCTGATCAACCACACGTAAAATCATGGCACGACCATGAATTTCCAGTAAAGGTTTGCCTGGCAGGCGTGAACTAGCATAACGTGCAGGGATAACAATGTGCTTCATAATTTTCCTTATCATGGTCTTTCAGGCAGGTTTAAACCCAATTGTTTCAATTGTTGATGTAAGGTGACATAGCAGGCCGATGACAATACTGCATCTACAGGTACAACCCAAATTTCACGCTGAAAATCTGGATATTGTTTTAACAGAGGCAATAACTTTACTGCATCTTTTTCTGTGGTAATAATCGGTTGCGAATCTTCAAACTGCAAATCGGTAATTTCATAGTCATGGTGGTCTGGAAACTCATGGCATTGAAATTGGGTCACACCCATCGACTCTAAAGTTTTATAAAACCGCTCAGGAAAGCCAATGCCCACGACAGCATAAAAATTTTGGGTCGGATCAAAAATTAATTCTTGTGCGGGATGCAATAAGTATGGCGCTGCAACGGCCAAATGCATATTTAATTCAGAACTCGGGTGCGCTGCATGTTCAATCACCGTGGCATGCTCTAATCGAGATTTTGGTTCACGCAAATAACCTTCGGGCAATATTTTCTCGTTACCCAAACCACGATTATTATCTAAAACAATCCATTCCAATTGACGGTTTAAAGCCAAATGCTGCAAACCATCATCACTAATAATTAAATCCAATTCATGCTGTGCAAGTAACAATTCAATACTTTTTTGACGATTTGGCCCCACAGCCATCGGTACGCCTGTAGATTGCACAATCAAAGTCGGTTCATCGCCCACTACGTCAACATTAGCGTCAATGCTGACATAGGCTGGAAATGGGCCTTTTCCGCCATAACCACGGCTAATCACGCCAACACGAACATCTAAACTTTGTAGATATTTGACCAAGTGAATCAGCAAAGGGGTTTTGCCGCTGCCACCCACAGTAATATTGCCAATCACCATCACAGGTACGGGCGCGGTATAAGCGGTTTTAATACCTGAACGATATAAATTTTGATTGAGCAAACTCACACCACGGTACAATAAAGACAAGGGTCTAAGCACAACCAGCCATTTGGCCTGTTGCTGCCAAGCGTCCTGAATAAATTGTGCCAAAGCCATGAGTTAATGTTCCTCGAAGTTACGTTGATGCAACTGGAAGTACGCGCCTTTTTGCGCTATGAGTTCCTGATGAGTTCCTTGTTCTAAAATACGCCCCTGATCCATCACCACAATACGGTCAGCATTTTCAATGGTAGATAAACGGTGTGCAATGACAATGGTGGTACGGTCTTGCATGGCCGCATCAAATGCACGTTGAATAAAGTATTCAGATTCATTGTCTAAAGCACTGGTGGCTTCATCTAAAATTAAAATCGGTGCATTTTTCAAGATTGCACGTGCAATGGCAATACGCTGTCGCTGACCACCCGACAAATTCAAACCTTGCGCACCTAATGCTGTGTCGTAGCCTTGCGGTAAAGCCATAATAAAGTCATGTGCATAAGCCGCTTTGGCTGCAGCAATCACTGCTTCATCACTCGCACCTTCAAGCTGACCATAGGCAATATTTTCACGCACTGTACGGTTAAACAATACCACTTGCTGATTGACCATAGCAATTTGTGAACGCAGGCTATTCAGCTCAATGTCACGAATATCATGCTGATCAAACAAAATTTGCCCTGAAGATACTTCCTGAAAACGTACCAACAGATTGACCAATGAGGTTTTACCCGCACCTGAACGACCGACCAAAGCCACTGTCTCGCCTGCTTTGACATCTAGATTGAAATCATGAATGGCATGGTGTCCATCGGAATACACCAAATTCACATTTTTAAATTGCAAATTGCCTTTTAGGTCTGGTGTAAGCGTCCCGTGATTGTCTTCTTCAGGCATATCGAGCAATTCAAAAACCGAATGCGCTGCTGCCAAACCGCGTTGTAATTTTTCATTAATATCGGTAAGGGCTTTAATTGGTTTGCTCAACATACCTGCGGCAGTAATGTAGGCTACAAACTCGCCTGCTGAAATATCACGTAGAATTTCTGGGCGTAAGGCAATCCAGATAATAATTGCCAAAGCAATGGACATAATGAACTGCACCACAGGGCTGTTCAATTGCTGCACTGCCACCATCTTTAAACCACGACGCAGGTTTTCTAAAGAGTTTTCTTTAAATCGGCTTTGTTCATAGGTCTGACCACCAAAACCTTTGACGACCAAATTACCATTCACCGTTTCTTGCACCACGTGGTTTACATCCCCCATGGTGTCTTGTACTTGAATAGATAAACGACGCATGCGTTTTGCAGCTTTACGAATCAGCAAGCCAATTAATGGGCCAAATACCAAAATACAGAGGGTCAAACGCCAGTTGGTATACAGCAAATAGCCGAGCAAGCCGAGTGTAATCAAACCCTGTTGTACCAATGTACGCAGCGATTCTGTAGATGCAGCGGTCAACTGCTCTACGTTATACATAATTTTGGCAGTAATGTGCCCACTGGTATTATCTAAGTAATACTGTGCAGGTAAACGCAGCAATTTAGCAAAGACTTCCTGACGGATATTGAATACCAAATTACGTGAAATCACTGCGGTATAGTAACCGCCAATAAAAGTTCCCAAACCACGGAAAAACATCAGTGCAATGACTAATAGCGGAAATAGTGTGGTGAAAGATTGGTCACGCTCCTGAATGGCATTAATAATTTTTTCCAAGAGTTTTGCCACAGATACTTCTGTGGCTGCATTAATGGCGAAACCGATAATCACCAAGATTGCCAAGCCCCAAAATGGGAGCAAATATCTCAGAAGACGGCGATAGACCTGTAAATCCTTCTTCACTAATAACCTCGAGTTGGGACTTTCGTACTGATATTGATGTTGACGAAACCAAGTTGTCCTGCGACATCCATCACTCGAATCACATCTTGATGAGTGGCTTTGGCATCTGCAGCAATGATAAACATTAAATCACGTCGATCTTGAGAAATTTGTTTAATTGCTGTGCTTAAATCTGCCACTTCCTTAGTCGAAAGTGCCTGACCATTGACAGAATAATGCCCTGAAGAATCTACCACGACTTCAATTTTATGTTCATAAGATTTTGGTGGTACGCCTTGCGCATCTGGCAAAGTTAAATTCATACGGCTAAACTGGTTAAATGTGGTCGAAAGCAATAAAAACACCAAGATAAACAATAAACAGTCAATCATTGGTGTCAAGTTAATATGAATATCTTCGACTTGCGAGCGTTTGAATTTCATATCTTCACCCTAGCTAACTTTCTTCACATCTTGCGCATTCAACTCAGGTTCAGCCTGAGTAAGTGTTTTTTGATGAAAAAGTCCCGCATGAAATAGGGTCGATTGCTGCTCTAATTCCGCAACATATTCTTGCACCAAACGCTGAAAATAACGATAGGCAAATAACGCAGGAATTGCAATTAACATCCCCGCCGCTGTAGTAATCAAAGCTTTAGAAATCCCTGGAATCATGAGTGTGGGATTGCTTGCGCCTACATCAATCACTAAAAATGATTCAATAATTCCAAGCACTGTACCTAACAAACCTAATAATGGCGCAACAGCACTAAGCGTCCCTAAAAAATTAATATTTTTTTCTAAATAACCAATTTCTTGTGATGCAGTCGCTTCCATTTGTGCACGTGCATATTGTTCTGATTGTTGTTGGTTACGTGCGCCAGCAGTAAAAATACGACCTAGGGTACTGTTTTTTAAGCTTTCACTTTGGTTCAACTGTTGCAACACTGTAGACAAACTCTGTCCACGGTTTAATAACAGTGCATTTGGTAACACGCCAGCACGCTTTAAACGCATAAAACGCTCAATGGTAATTGCAACGGTAAATACCGAGCACAATACCAACGGCAGCATCAGCCAGCCACCTGCTTTTACCAATTCCCACATTCGCTTTTCCCCAATAAAATACGAATTAAAATTAATCGGACAGGCAAATATTTAAAATACCATCCAGCTCTTCCAGAGAGTGATAACTGATGGTCAATTTGCCCTTACCTTGCTTGTTATAATCAATTTTAACATCTGCACTAAAACGCTCAGAAAGACGTTGCGTGAGTTGTTGAATATCAGGCGCAATAGCCGTTTTCGGCTTTTCTTGTTTTGGCGCATTAAAGTCACGTACCAACTGTTCGGTTTGACGTACCGATAAATTCTTTTCAATTACATGCTGCGCGACTTTGAGCTGATCTTTAGCTTTCAAAGTTAAAATAGCACGTGCATGACCCATATCTAGCAAGCCTTGCTGCATCAACTCTTTAACAGGCTCAGCCAAAGTGAGTAAACGCAATAAATTACTGACCGTGGTACGTGCTTTACCTACTGTTTCGGCAATTTCTTGATGACTCAAGCCAAACTCATCGTGAAAGCGTTGCAGCGCCATTGCCTGATCAATCGGATTAAGATCTTGGCGCTGAATGTTTTCAATTAATGCCAAAGCAATCGCGACCTGATCGGTCAAATCACGCACAATTGCTGGAATTTCAGTTAAACCAGCCAACTGTGCAGCACGCCAGCGACGTTCACCTGCAATAATTTCATAAGGATGTAGTTCGTCATCAATAGGACGAATCACAATTGGCTGCATTACACCATGTTTTTCAATAGATGCCGCCAGTTCCTGCAAATCTTGTTCTTGAATAAAACGACGCGGTTGATATTCACCACGTTTTAATAAATTGACATCAATTTGTTTGAGCTGACCATGATCTAAAGATTGCACTTCAAGTTGTAATTTTTCTTTCTGGATTGACC
Source organism: Acinetobacter sp. YH12252 (assembly GCF_013417365.1). Lineage (NCBI taxonomy): Bacteria > Pseudomonadati > Pseudomonadota > Gammaproteobacteria > Moraxellales > Moraxellaceae > Acinetobacter > Acinetobacter sp. YH12252. The sequence continues at coordinate 65,952 of NZ_VPEA01000007.1, read as the reverse complement.
CCAATAAGGCATCCAAACCACGACCTTTGGCTAATCCGCGTTTTTTTGTGGTCATGCTTTACTTCCTTTTTTCACTTTGCTTTTTTTCAACATTTCAGCTGCTAAATTCAGGTAGGCAACTGCACCCTTCGAGCTTTTTTCAAAATAAATGACGGGTAAACCGTGTGCAGGTGCTTCTGCCAAGCGTACATTACGCGGAATCACGGTATCGTATAATTTTTTACCAAAATAGTGCGATAATTCTTCAGACACGTCACGGGTTAAGGCATTGCGCGCATCATACATGGTGCGTAATACACCAATAATTTCTAAATCAGGATTGAGTGCTTGTTGAATACGGTCAATGGTTTGCGTCAGGTCAGCCAAACCTTCAAGTGCATAATATTCGCACTGCATTGGAATGATTACACTTTGCACTGCTGCTAAAGCGTTTACTGTAATTAAGCTTAAACTTGGTGCACAGTCGACAATAATATAATCAAAGTCTTTGGCAACTTCTTGCAAGGCATTGCGCAAAATAAACTCACGCCCCTCTTGCTCAGCAATCACCAATTCAACCCCAGCCAAATCACGATTGGCACCCAAAACTTTATAACCAACTTCTGCCTTGCTAATTGCAGTTTCAATCGGCACTTCGCCCAACAATACATCGGTCACTGAATACAGCAAATCATTTTTTTGAATGCCTGAACCCATGGTGGCATTGCCTTGTGAGTCCATATCGACCAATAAAATGCGCTTTTTCAAAACAGCCAAAGATGCTGCCAAATTTACTGCGGTTGTGGTTTTTCCGACACCACCTTTTTGGTTCGCAATCGCAATAATTTGTGCCATGATCACCCCAGTCCTTTGAAAATTAGATACGTTTTAATAAAAGTAAATGACGTTGTTCGTCTAAGCGCGGAACTTTAAGCTCGATAATTTCACAGCTGAATTCATCTTTCAATGCCTCTACTTCATCGGCAGGAATCAAACCTTTCATAGATGCAATAATACTTTGCTCATGCATAAATGGTTTTGACGCGGCTACAAAGTCAGTTAAAGATGCAAAAGCACGACTGGTAATTACATCAAACTGACCTAACTCGCGGATGCTGTCTTCATTTTCAACACGGGTCTGAACTGCCACGACGTTTTTCAGTTTTAAATCGGCAATAAACTGTTTTAAGAAACGAATCTTTTTACCATTCGAGTCCAATAACACGCAATCGCGCTCAGGCTGACACAAGGCAATAATCATGCCCGGCATACCACCGCCAGTACCAATATCCAGTAAACGACCTGCAGGCAAATCTTTGAGGATGCTCAGACTATCTAGCAAATGCTTCACTAGCATTTCTTTCGGGTCACGAATTGCAGTGAGGTTGTACGCTTTGTTCCATAGCACCAAAGCATCTTGGTATTTGAGTAATAAATTTAAAGCCTCATCACTGAGCTCTAAACCTAAAGCCTGACTACCTTGCTTGAGTTCCTGAAAAAACGAATGCATCACAATTCACATCTCGAAAAAGTTAATGGAAGTATACCGATTTATAGTTGCAGTCATAGGGGCGAATGCTTAGTGAATATGCACTTAAGCGTACACACCCTGCTGAATTTGTTGATCTAGCGTATTTAATCGTTCAGGAGTGCCAACATCCACCCAAACACCCTGCAATTTCTGTGCAGAAATTTTTTCTTGCTGCATGGCTTGTTTGAGCAATGGCGCAAGCGGACGTTTGCCCGATTCCAAACCGTTAAACATTTGCGGATGCATCACCGCCACGCCACTATAAGTCAGATTTTCACCTGAGCGTGCTTGCTCAAAAGTATAGGCTTTGTTTGCAGCCAAAGTGAAATCACCTTGCGGATGCTGCACAGGGTTTTCCACCAAAACCAAATGTGCCAAGTCGTCTTGAAGCTGCACATTTAATAGTGGCGCAAAATCCATGGTGGTCCAAACATCGCCATTCACCAATATAAAAGGTTCATTGCCCAATAATGGCAACGCATTGATGATGCCACCTGCAGTTTCTAAGCCTTCGCCTTCATGCGACCACAAAATTTTCACACCAAATTGCGAACCATCACCCAAAGCATCTGCAAGTTTTTCACCCAACCATGCCGTATTGATGACAATTTCCTGCACACCCATCTTTTGTAATTTTTCGATGTGCCACACAATTAAAGGCTTACCACCGACTTCCAATAATGGCTTAGGTGTATGCAACGTTAAAGGACGCATACGATTACCCATGCCTGCAGCAAGAATCATGGCTTTCATTTAGGCAACCACCTCATACTGACCATATTTGGCTGTAAATTTTGGCATTACTGTCGTGTGAATAAAGTGCATAAATGGTTGTAATTCTGGATAAGGTTTACTTTCTTCAAGTAAATACCACATTACGCGCGGTAAATCCTTGAGATAACCCGATTTACCATCACGCTCAAATAAACGCACAAAAATACCTAAAATTTTGATATGACGCTGAATCGCCATCATATCGGCATCTTTTTTAAATTGTTCAAAATCACGGTCTTGCTTAGATGCTGCCGGCAACAAGTCATAAAACATTTTAAACCAGCGATACACACGCTCAGCATTCCACTGTACATAAGCATCACGCGTAATTGAAATCAGGTCATAGGTGTCTGCACCAATCACTGCATCCTGAAAATCGATTACACCTAGCTCGGTATCATCATTAATTTTCATTAAGTTACGACTATGAAAATCGCGATGCACAATCACTTGTGGCTGAGCCAAAGCGGCATTGGCCAAAATTGCAAATGTACGTTTAATTAATGCACTTTCTTCAGCCGTTGGCTGAATCTGTAAGGCAGGCAATAACCAATCGGTGAGTAACTCCATTTCACTGATGAGTTTGTCATAGGAATATTCAGGGAAATGTGCCGTACCATCAATATCTTGTAATTGAATTAACTGCTTAAAACACTGCGCATAGTAGTCATCTACAGTCTGATCATTCAGCAAGGTAGATAATAAGACATCACCAAAATCTTCAAGCAACAAAAAGCCTTGTGTCAGGTCTTTGGCTACAATTTTTGGCACGCGCACGCCATGGGCAGCAAAAAATTCATCAATCGTCACAAAAGGACCACAATCTTCTTTTTCTGGTGGTGCATCCATGAGCATAAATGTTTTATTATTCAACTTGATTCGTGCGTAACGACGAAAACTTGCATCGCCTGCTAAAAAATGAGTTTCAAATTGATCTGAACCAAGTACAGATGTTATCCATGTTTGTATCAATTGTTCGCGTTGTGTATTCATTTGCAATAAATTCTAATACAGGCTGAGTTTTTAAAGTGCTAAGTGTAGCTACTTCTGCGCTTTTTCTCTATGATGCGACAATAATTAATTGCGATTAAGCATTCTTGGTTGATGAGATAAATGAAGCATCAGTTTAAATTTAATCCTTTAGCGACTGCGGTCTTAACTCTGTTATGTGGTCACTCTGTTTCCAGCTATGCGCAGACCACAGATCAGACTTCATCTGTCACAAATCTCAATAACCAGCAGCTTAAACACACCATTCAGGAAGCTTATCCTGGGCAGCAGTTCTTTGAGCAATATTATGTTGATAAAGCTGCACCTGAAGCACAACAACAATTTGGGCACACTCAAAGTTCTGCCTATTGTGAAGGTGCATGGCTAACACCAATCAGCTCAAGCACCGTTGCCGTAGATGCTGCAGAAGCGACCTCTACCGTTACTGCCGATTATGGTCACTATGACCCAAATGGCGATTCCGTCTTGGAAGGCAATGTCCTGATTGACCAGCAAGGCCGTCAAATTCGCGCCGATAAAATTACCATTGATCAAACCCAAACCTTTGCCAAAGCCGAAGGTCGTGTACAAATGGCACAAGCTGGTTTACTTGCGCAAAGTGATGAAATTAACTACAACCTTAAAACTCAGCAAGGCGATTTAAATAACAGTTTTTATATTGCTGAAAAACAGCATGCGCATGGCATGGCAGAAAAAATTGCACGTACCTCAACCAATACCATGGTACTCAATAACGCCACCTACAGCACCTGCCCACCCGAGCAAGCGCCAACCTGGAAAATTCAAGCCAATGAAATTAAGCTGAATCAGGAAACGGGACGCGGTGAAACACGCGGCACCAAATTGTATGTGAAAAATGTACCAGTTTTAGCTGTACCCTACTTCAATTTCCCAATTGATGACCGCCGTACCACAGGTATTTTGACGCCTAGTTTTGGCTTTACCAATGATGGTGGTGTCGAGCTGTCTGTGCCTGTGTATTTAAACCTTGCACCGAATTTTGATGCAACCGTTAGCCCGCGTTATATTGCCGATCGTGGCGCGATGCTAGAAGGTGAATTCCGTTATTTAACTGAAAATTTTGGTTCAGGTAAAATTTGGGGCGGTTATTTAGCATCGGATGCCAAATATGTTGATCAAGACCGTAAAGATCTACATTTTTTACACGGCTGGCAAATTAACGAGCAATTTTCAACCAACCTAGAATATAACTATGCATCGGACAAAGACTACTTTGCCGATTTAAATAACAACCCGAACTCTAAAACCGACCTGAATTTACGTCGTGCTTGGGAGTTGAATTATCGTAACGGTATACCGGGTTTAAAAGCACAGCTCAAAGTTGAGGATTTCCAAACCCTGGATAAGACGATTCCATCTGTAGATCGCCCTTATGCACGCCTACCACAATTTTTATTGAACTATAAAACAGGTAATCCTCAAGGCTTCCAAGTCGAATTTAATAACGACACGGCTTACTTCCAAAAAGATCTAGCTGCGCAAGATGGGGAACCAAGTGGTACGCGTATTTATAATGACTTTGCAGTGCGTTACAACTACCGTAACCCGTGGTCATTTGTGATTCCAGAAGTATCGTTACGCAACATCAACACCTTCTATGATAAAGAAACTCTAAGTACAGACACGTATAAATCTTCAAGTAAAAGTGAGTCGGTTACTGTTCCGCAATTCACTTTAGACACAGGGATTACCTTTGAAAAAGATGGTCGCTTCTTGCAAACCATTACCCCGCGCGCGTTCTATGCCTATGCACCGTACCGCAATCAAAACGACCACCCAAACTTTGACTCTGCAACAGCTTCGATTAATTATGACCAGTTGTTCAGTCCAAACCGTTTCTATGGTCATGACCGTTTAGAAGACAACAACTTTTTGTCTTTGGGTTTAAACTATAGCCTATTTGATGAAATTGGTTTGGAACGCCTTAGAGCAGGAATTGGTCAAAGTTTTTACTTTGAAGATCGTCGTGTCACGCTGGATAATACCGAAGACGAATTTAATACGGAAAACCGTACTGGGCCAATTGTGAGCTTAACCAGTCAGCTAAGTCAAAACCTCAGTGTGGGTGCCAATGCTGCATGGATGTCAAATGGCGACAATGCACAGCGCAGTGTCAATATGCTTTACACGGGTGATCAAGGCAACTTATATAGCTTTGGTTATATTAACCGTCGTGTTATTCCAAACCGTCAAGATCATTATGATCAAGTTGTGGCATCGTTTATTCAGCCGATTCACAACAACTGGCGTATTTTAGGTCATGCGCAATACGACCTAGACCATAGCGTCGCCCGTGAATATTTGCTAGGGGTGAATTATGAATCTTGCTGTTGGGGCATTTCAGTCTATGGACGCTCTTACTATAACGACTTGGATGATGTGACGGATGCGGGCGTTAAACCCAAACGTGCCATTATGGCAGAGTTAAATTTAAAAGGTTTAGGCAGTTTCAATAATAAACTTGCATCTTTACTTGAAAACCGTATTTTAGGTTTTAATAAAATTAATCAATCTTGGACACAACGTTAATGAAAACAGAACAGTTAAAACGATTTTTAAAAGCATCAACCTTAGCACTTTGCATGACAGCAGCGCTGCCTGCATTTGCTGCGAATGATCAAATTGTGGCTGTAGTTGACAATAGTGTCATTTTAAAAAGTGATTTAGCGCAAAGCGTGGTTGAACTCAAACAACAACTTGAGATGCAAAAGCGCCCTGTTCCACCACAACACATTTTAGAACAACAAGCTTTAGAACAACTGATTGTACGCCAAGCGCAATTAGAGCAAGTCAAACGCTACAACATTAAAGCTGATGAAAAATCTTTAAATGAAGCAGTTTTAAAAGTTGCACAGAAAAATGGCGCAAACAGCCTAGAAACTTTTCAGCAAAAATTAGATAAATCTGCACCAGGCAGTTATGCGTTTTTACGTAACCGTATTGCTGAAGATTTGGCAATGAATCGCTTACGTCAGCAAGTCGTAATGTCACGTATTCAAATTAGCGACCAAGATGTTGATAATTTCCTGAAAACACCACAAGGTCAGGCTGCCTTAGGCAATCAAGTACATATTTTGCATGTGCGTGTTTCTGGAGCAGAAAATGCCGCACAAGTTGCGCAACAAGTCAAAGCTGAATTGGCGCAGAACAATGACATTCAAGCCATTAGTAAAAAATATACAGGCAATGGTGTAACCGTTCAGTCTGCAGACATGGGTTTACGTAACTTGACCGATATTCCCGCGGAACTTGCTGCACGTATTACGCCATTAGATGTGGGGCAAACCAGTGAACTGATTGAAGTCCGTGATGGTATTCATGTCGTAAAATTACTGGAGCGCAAAAGTACTGAGCAACGTGCACTAGTTCCACAATATCAAACTCGACATATCTTGATTCAGCCAAGTGAAGTCGTAAGCCCTGAAAATGCGAAACACATGATTGACAGTATTCACAACCGTTTAAAAGCGGGTGAAGACTTTGCAACCTTAGCAGCGACGTTCTCTAATGACGCTGGCTCTGCACGTGATGGCGGCAGTCTAGGCTGGGTGAATCCTGGCGTGATGGTGCCAGAATTTGAAAATCAAATGAAAAATACTGCAAAAGGTGAAATTAGCGCACCATTCCAAACCCAGTTTGGTTGGCATGTACTGCAAGTGACCGATACACGCCAGCAAGATATGACTCGTGAATACCAAGAACGTATGGCACGTCAAATACTAGGTGAACGCCAGTTTGATACTGAATTGGATAGCTGGTTACGTGAAACACGTAACAATGCTTTTGTAGAAATTAAAGACCCAAGCTTAGACCGCAAGAAAAACTAAGCTTAAGTTTTCTGCTATTTCCAAAATTAAAACCAGTGTAGCAACACTGGTTTTTTATGCTTTTTTACCATATGCACTTCATCTTAGCCACTACCAAAATACGACTTTGATAAAAAAACCATAGACATAAAAAAACCTCTCATTTCGAGAGGTTTTTTAAGAAGATCAATTAACGGTTGTTATCGTCTTCTGAAGATTCTTCAAATTTAGAATCGTTGTCAAAACCGCCAGTTGCTTGACCGCCACCGAAGCCACCTTGACCACCGAAGCCACCTTGACCACCGAAGCCGCCGCCTTGACCACCGAAACCACCGCCTTGACCACCAAAGCCACCTTGACTACCGAAACCGCCACCTTGACCACCAAAGCCACCACCTTGACCACCGAAGCCGCCTTGACCACCAAAGCCACCACCTTGACCACCGAAGCCACCGCCTTGACCGCCAAAGCCAGCGCCTTGACCACCAGCAGGTGCACCAGCAGGACGTGGATTACGTGCAGGAACAACTGTAGAAATTGCATGTTTGTAAACCATTTGGCTTACCGTATTTTTTAATAAAACAACATACTGGTCAAAAGATTCAATATGGCCTTGTAGCTTAATACCGTTCACAAGGAAGATAGAAACAGGAATACGTTCTTTACGGAGAGAATTCAAGAACGGATCTTGTAAAGTTTGACCTTTAGACATGTTATAACTCCAAAAATAATTAAAAATCAGCGCAAAAACTATCTCTATTTTTCAATTAAAAATTATAAAAAAGACAGTAGGTAAATTTTGCTTTATCCGTAACAGTTTCGCAAGTCTTCTTGAGCCTGCTTTATCGTAAAATATGTGTGAAATTTATGCGATTCTTGCAACGATCTGAGCCAAGTATATTGACGTTTCGCGAGTTGTCGTGTCGCGAATAGCGCCTTATCCTCCATTTCCTGCATTTTTTCGCGACTTTCATCACCGTTTTGCAAAAACTCTAAAGCTTGACGATAGCCAACTGAACGCATAGAGGGTAAATTAGCATCTAAATCGTAATTTTCAATAAGATGTCGCACCTCATTCAAAAAACCCATTTCCCACATAATCTCTAAGCGTTTTTGAATACGCTGATGTAATTCTACCCGATCAGGCATCAAGGCGTGGTTATGAAAAGTGTAACGATATGGTACATTTTTGGGTTGTTCCGCCTGAAGCTGGGTAATTGGCGTTCCTGTTAATTTATAAACTTCTAGTGCACGAATAATACGTTGTTTATCTGATACCTTAAATTTTTCACCCGCCAGTGCATCTACTGCACACAACTCTGCATAGACCGCTTCCCAACCTTCGCGTGCAGCTTTATCTTCAATTTCTGCACGGACGTCGTAATTGGCACTGGGTAAATTGGAAGATAGTCCTTCAAGCAAAGCTTTAAAATACAGCATGGTTCCACCCACTAAAATTGGGGTTTTGCCACGCGCGTGCATATCATCAATTAAGGCACAAGCATCTTCCACAAACTGTGCAGCAGAATAAACTTCAAGCGGGCTGATAATATCAATCAAATGGTGCGGATAACGCGCCTGTTCCGCTTTAGTTGGTTTGGCTGTACCAATATCCATATCTCGATAAACTAGCGCAGAATCGACTGAAATCAGCTCAAAATGCCCCATTTCATACAGCTCACATGCCAAAGCAGTTTTACCGCTTGCAGTTGGTCCCATTAAATTGATGACCGGCAATTGATTTGACATGTAACGCTACTCTCCTCGAGCAAAAAGTTTATCTAGTTGTGCCAATGGAAAGGCACGCCAAGTCGGGCGACCATGATTACATTGGCTAGCAAATTCGGTTTGTTCCATTTGACGCAATAAGGCATTCATTTCAGAAAGACTTAACATCCGATGTGCACGTACTGCACTATGACATGCCATTCCCGCCAAAATATGATCACGCTTTTGCAGTAACGCCTGCGCTTCATCATTTGGGTCTAAATCATCAAGTAATTCAGGAATTAATTCGGCAAAATCTGCCTTATGCAAAATCGCGGGCACACCGCGCACAATGACCTGTTCATCGCCATATTGGTCTATTTCCAAGCCCAGTCGTGCCAATTGTTCTTTTAAATCATCCACCCGCATGGCTTGCATGCGGCTAATGCTGATAACTTTGGGGATCAGCAATTGCTGCGAAGTCCAAAACTCAGGTTTATCCCAAGCGGCTTTCATCTGTTGCAACACAATTCGTTCATGGGCGGCATGCATATCTACAATAATCAAGCCTTCACTGTTTTGCGCCAGAATGTAAATACCATGCAATTGCGCAATTGCAATGCCGAGCGGATGCTCATCCACCGCAGGTGTTGTGTTTGTTTGCGTAAGATTGGCTGAGTCTTGATCTAGATCACGTAAAGGCGCGAGATAGCTTTTTAAAGCATTGTTGAGCTGTTGCGAACCTTGATAATTACTCTGCACAGGTCGGTTATATTGAACTGTCTGCGGCTGACTCTGATTAAAATCGGTAAGTAACTCACTTCCCGCTTGTGAAGCGGGCTGCATCGTGTACGCATCTACTGCATCGTCAGCGGAATTGTAAGGATTTGCCTCGGCATGTTTGTGCAGTAAAAATTGTTCCTGATAACGCGGTTGCACCACATAAGGCGCAGCTTGTTCGATAGGATCGGCTTTCATGGCTGTAGCTAAATCTGCAGTTGCAGTTTGAAATTGCGCTAAGGTTTCTTTGGCGTAATGTCTTACAAACTCATGAACTTCTCGCTGATTTAAAAAGCGAATTTCATGCTTGGTCGGATGCACATTGACATCAATATTTTCAGGTTCTACTTCTAAAAATAGCAAATATGCAGCATGTTGATGTCCATGCAAAATACCTTCGTATGCCATACGCAAAGCATGGGAGATGGTCTTGTCTTTTACAATACGTCCATTCACATACACATACTGTAAATCGGCTTGTGAACGTGCATCGGAAGGATGCCCCAACCAACCCGATAAGCGCATGGTGACACTATCAGCATCAATCCAATAGGCATTTTCGACAAAGTTTCGTCCTAAAAGTTGCTGCACGCGCTGAAAACGCAATTCGCCACTGTCTGCAATGGGTAAATTCAGTTTAATGCTGTCGTTGTGTTCCAAAACAAAACGAATATCAAAATGTGTCAGCGCCAAACGACGGACAATTTCTTCAATATGTCCAAATTCTGTACCTGCTTTTTTCAGGAACTTACGTCGTGCAGGCACATTAAAAAATAAATCCTGCACCCGAATATGTGTGCCTTTTTGTGCAGCAACGGCCTGAATATCTTGATGGTCAAAGGCAGTGCCATTGACTTCAACCTGATAACCAACACCATCTTCAGTTTGGCTGCTGACCAAAGTCAAACGCGATACTGCTGCAATTGATGCCAGTGCTTCACCACGAAAGCCTAAACTGACAATAGCATGTAAATCATCAGCCGTTTGAATTTTACTGGTCGCGTGACGAGTCACCGCCAAAGGCAAATCTTCAGCATGAATGCCACGACCATTATCAATAATTTCAATGAGTGTACTGCCGCCTTGTGCCACCCGAATAATTAGCTCGGTTGCACCTGCATCAATGGAGTTTTCTAGTAGTTCTTTGACCACAGAGGCAGGACGTTCAATCACCTCACCTGCAGCAATTTGGTTGGCTAAGGCAGGTTCAAGCGTGTGGATCCGACGTAGATTTAACACATCATTAGGCATGATTAAATTGTTGCTCCAAAGCTTGTTGTAATGCAACCGAAGACGAACTTAGCGTTGCAGTACGGCTTAATTCATCTTCCGATTTTTTAATTTCAATGATCAGGTCTGCGGGCGGAATTTCATCGCCACCTTTTGATGGCCATTCAAATAAAAACAAGGCATTTGGGGTTTCTAAATAATCACGAATGCCCATCAGCTCTAATTCATAAGGATCATTTAAACGATATAAATCAAAATGAAAAATATCTTGTCCTTGTATTTGATAAGGTTCCACCAAGGTGTAAGTCGGGCTTTTAACCGCGCCCTGATGCCCCAAATGCTGTAGAAAATAACGCGATAAAGTGGTTTTTCCTGCGCCTAAATCACCAATTAAATAAATCACACCCGACCGAAAATGCGTTGCCAAAACCTGCGCCAGATTTTGGGTATCTTGCTCATTATTTAAAGCCAAATTAAATGAATACTGCATAACGCTCACGACATGATTCAAAAGACCAATTATGATAGCATCGCACTGCTTTAAAGCCTATGTACTGATGGATAAAACTGTGTAAATGTGGACAATTTATAACAAGTTTAGACAAGGCAATGAATCAAGATTATTAAGCTTAGCACCCAAACTGCTTAGGCTATTTTCAATATGATAAAAAAGAAACTCTCCCACCTGAATATGAGCAATTTGCAGATGAAGTCGACTCATCCCAACACCTTTGTTCCACCCATGCTAGATGGTGTGAGCGCCAGCAAATTGCATTTACCCAAATTAAGCACACAGCCTGAATCAATTTTTCGTTATTTATGTGCCCAGTTTGCCCATATTTCTGCACAGGAATGGCTGCAACGCTTTGAGGATGGTCTGGTTTATGATGCCGAAGGCAAGCGTTTAGATTTAGATACACCTTATAGCGCACATCAGGATATTTTTTATTATCGTTTTTTAGCGCATGAAGTTGCCGTGCCTTTTCAGCATCAAGTTTTATTTGAAAATGAACACTTATTGGTTGTAGATAAACCACATTTTTTGACCATGAGCCCTACAGGGCAATATGTACAAGAAACCCTATTAGTACGCTTAAAAAAACAAACACAGAATGAGCAGCTCACACCTATTCATCGTTTAGACCGCGAAACTGCGGGTGTGGTGCTGTTTTCCAAACAACCAGAAACTCGGGCGGTGTATCAGCAATTATTTGCAGAACGTCAGGTGCAAAAAACCTACCATGCCATTGCGCCTTATCAAGCTAATTTGTCACTACCATGTACTGTGCAATTACGCATGGAAAAAGGTGAACCTTTTTATTTGATGCACGTCGTGGCAGGCACACCTAACAGCGAAACAGAAATTCGTTTGCTTGAACATAATCAAACATGGGCAAAATATGAATTAAAGCCTACAACAGGCAAGCAGCACCAACTGCGTGTGCATTTAAATAGCTTAGGTATTGCGATTAAGAACGACCCGTTTTATCCCATTTTACAGCACAAACAAGCAGATGATTTTTCTGCACCGCTACAATTGCTTGCCAAGCATTTAAGTTTTTTTGACCCGATTAGCCAGCAACAATTCCACTTTAGCGCACAGCAAGAATTGACATTGTAATATGTTTGTCATTACAAAATAGTGGATTTTCGTTGTAGTCATATTGAAATTACAAATGAATTGTTTACAATATTGCTAAAATTTAAATCTACTTCCTTCTATTAAAAATTATGAGAAAAACTGAAGTCTATCAAGTACGCTTGGACTCTCAAGAGAAAAAACAAGCCTTTGCTGTGTTTAAACAGTTGGGGATTACGCCTGCGCAAGCGGTACGTTTGTTTTTTAAGCAAGTCGTGCTGACTAAATCAATTCCCTTTTCAATTGAAAATCAGAATATTAATCTGGAACAATTGATTAAGTTACGCAAATTAAAACAAGAGCAAAAAGCAACGCTAGTGGATGCAACCCCAAGCAATGAAGCATCTGTAACTGGCAATAATAGTGTTGAAGATTTTGAACTGGATGATGAACATCTAGACTTGTTTGATGAACTCAATGCAATTTTGGGTGAAACTGACAAAAATTAACAGTGTTGCATTTTTAAACAATTCTTTAAAAATTTACTTTAAAAACTTAGCTATGCTTCATGCAAGGACAATAAAAAAGCATGGAGTATCGTAATGATTGTAAGACGTGCCACTTTAGAAGACTTAGACCAGCTTGCTGTATTGTTCGATGAGTATCGTCAGTTTTATGGTGCATCCTCGAATTTAAGCCTTTCAGCAGCATTCTTAAAACAGCGTTTTGAAAATCAGGAAAGTGTGATTTTCATTCATATCAAAGATCAAAAAATCACTGGATTTGTATTACTTTATTTAGGCTTTTCTTCGGTTGCCTGCTCGACCTACTATATTTTAGATGACGTTTATGTCACCCCTGTTTTTAGACGACAAGGTTCGGCCAAACAGCTCATTGATACTGCAATTTTATTTGCACGACATGAAAATGCGCTACGGATTAGCCTTGAAACACAGAAAAGTAATTACCAATCCCACCAATTGTATGAAAAGATGGGTTTTGTCAAAGATGATGAATTTCAAACCTATCACTGCTTTTTAAAATAGTCATCTGATCTGACGATTGCAGAGTTAGACAATGGATTTAAATTTAACCTAGCCCAAGCCATTGCTCATAAGCTATTGATGAAAGCTCAGCTAAACTCATGTTATTCCATACGGCTTTTTGCCAACTCGACATGTTCAGGGCTTAAATACATCCATTCACCCACATCTAAAGCCAAATCAGTCAAGTTTAATGCACCAACTTGCTGACGATGTAATTGTTCTACTTTATTGCCCACTGCTGCCAGCATACGTTTAACTTGGTGATAAACACCTTGATGAATGGTCATCTGCAATTCATGTTCAGCAAGCTGTTGTACCTCTGTTGCAGCAAATGTCCCTGATTCATTGCGCAATGCGACACCCTGCTCAAGTTGCTGGATTTGTGTTGCATTAATCGGGTCTGCGGTGTGCATAGCATACACTTTTGCCACATGCTTTTTAGGATGGGTCAATGCTTGTAAAAACTGTCCATCATCCGTCAGCAATAACAGCCCTGTGGTGTCCTGATCTAAGCGTCCAACACACTGCAAACCACGATTCAGCAATACATCATCAAACAAGTCAAACACACTAAAATGATGGGTCGCCTGATGCGAACACTCATAGCCTTGTGGTTTATGTAAGGCGATATAGACCTTTTCACGATATTGATAATTTTGCCCATACACCGAAAATTGCAAAACCGTTTCAGGCGCAATTTTTATCGCGAATTTAGGATTGGTCTGGGTTTCGCCCATAATGGTGACTGCACCATTTTTAATGAGTTGTTGGCAATGTTTACGTGATCCAAAGCCTTGTGATTGCAACATTTTTTCCAACAACATGATGAGCGACCTAATGATAAAAAGTATAAATATATTTGCTACTATTCTAAACCAAATACACCGTAAATTCTGAACACATTGCGTACCTTGCCCGCTTGTAGTTCAAAACAGTTACAATAACTGCACTTTTCCAATTTATTTCCCCTTTTATGGATCACCATGCTCTCTCAATTAGACCTTAACCTGATGGTGCTGATCGTTCTACTCGCATGCGGTATTTTTAGCCAAAATACGGCTGTGACCATTGCCGCAGCAGTACTGATTGTTTTTAGAATTACGCCGCTAAGTGAATTTTTCCCACTATTGCAGCAGCATGGCTTAAATCTGGGCATTATCATTCTCACCATTGGCGTACTGACACCCATTGCCAGTGGCAAACTTCCAGGCGAAGCAATTCTAAAATCTTTCCTGAGTTGGAAATCTTTACTTGCGATTGCAATTGGTGTTTTTGTGGCATGGTTAGGCGGGCGTGGTGTCAAGCTCATGACCAATCAGCCTGATGTGGTCGCAGGCTTATTGATTGGTACAGTCGCAGGTGTTGCTGTGCTACGTGGCGTGCCTGTGGGACCACTGATTGCAGCAGGAATTCTCACCTTGTTTATTGGCTATTCTTAACATAGATTTAGGGACGCTTGGTTTAGATGGTTTTGCTTGAATTCATCGTCTTGTATCAACCAATTTCAATAAAAACCATCCAAATCTAAGCCACTTTGCGAAACAAGATAGATGTTAATATCATTCCCATTGCAGATAAAACGGCCATTAAAATACCAACCCAAAGCCATGTTCCTGTGGCAGATACGATAGCTGCGACCACAGGCGGCAATAAAAATTGTGAAATTGCCGAGCACTGCAACACCAAACCTACGGTGGTACTAATCGCAATCGGTTGTGGTGCAAAATTAAGTACTTGCGCAAATACCACAGCTGCGACTAAACCACCAAATAAAGAGAAATGGATGACCAATAAAAACTGCACAATGAATGGTAAAACATCACGCAAAATATAAAAACTCAGTGCGCATAGCATCAATACCGCAAAACCCATTTGCATCAACACTTGCGCTCTCAGCCCACGCTGTAATAACAACCCACATACAAATGTACCCACCGCATTTGCCATTGCAACCATAGCTGTGAGCACACCTGCGGTTTGTAAAGATATTTGATATTGCTGATAAATGGTCGGCAAAAAACCCACCAAACTGAACCACTGCCCTGCATAAACACCAAAAACCAAAGCCAATATCCATGCGGGTGGATGGCTCAAAGTGCTTTTAATCAGTTCAAAGATGGCAATGGCTTGCGTGCTGATCTGCACACTTGGTACGGCTTTATAAATGATGATTGCGAGCGCAAAGGATAACAATCCCAAACACATCCACACGCCTTGCCAATCCAAGATGGGCAGTAAAAACGGCGTACTTAGTAAACCAATACCCATCCCACCGCCCATATAGGCACTCCACAGCCCCATTTTAGCAGGCAACTGCTCCACTGCAACCAGTTGACGAATAAATGCAGGGCCGCTGAGTGTAATCAGTAAAAAGCCAAAACCTTCAATTACACGCAGACTTAATAGTGCGGAAAAGCTATGTACAAAACCACCAACAAAACTTGCACCTGCCAATAAAGACAAACCCAAAAGTACACAGCGTTTTAAGCCAATTTTTGCGGTATAACTGCCTAGCAACAACGCCAAAGACATGCCCGCAGCTTGTACCAAAGACAGCAAAAAACCTGCCTGAACCAAACTAATTCCGAGTTCAGCTTGTAGGATGGGTACAGTCGGTGGCAACTTGCCAATATGCATTGCTGCCATAAAACCCGCAGCAACAATCCACAAATCCTTTGTCAGCCAACGTACCGAACTCACTGCGCTCTCCCTTAATTTTCGCAAGGCAAGCTTAGCAAGAACATCTCACTGTTTTTAGTGGAGATTTAGATGAGCTTAGTGTTTTTAGCGATAAATTAGCATTCTCTTTACGATGCTGATCGTACGATTTTTAACTTGAATAATACTGCGTGCGTTTTTGGGAAAATTTCTCTAATTGCTTCAAAAAGCCTTCAAAATAGCACTTTTCTTTTTCTTCGCTACGATAACCCGCATACAAGGTACGGCGTAATCCTCCCGCAGCAACGCAGTCTAAACGACGTGAAGTTACCCAGCCTTTTTGCTCATATTCATTCACCACCCAATCTGGCAATGCGCCAATCCCTCGCCCACTCGCCACCAGTTGAATCAACATTTGGGTTAAATCTGTAGTACGAATAGCTTTTGGCTGAATATTGGCTGGAATGAATAGCTTAGACATAATATCTAAACGGTGTTTATCGACAGGATAGGTAATCAGGGTTTCTTCTGCCAACTCCTGTACGGTAATGCGCTCGGCACGTACTAAAGGATGAGTATTTGACAACACCAAACGCGATTCATATTCAAAAATTGGAAAATATTCGATACCTTTTAAGGCAATCGGGTCTGCGGTAATCAATAAATCAAATTCTGCGTTTTGCAATAATTCATGCGGATTGGCTTCAAAACCTGAAGCAAAATCTAAATCTACATCAGGGTATTGCTGACGATATTGATTCAGCAGCGGCATCAACCAGTCAAAGCAACTATGACATTCCGAAGAAAAAATAATTCGCCCCGTTTGACCATGCACAATGCGGGTAATATCAGTTTGGGTGATTTGAATTTGTGGCAGGACATCATCCGCCAGTTTCAATAAACGCTGTCCGACATTGGAAAATGTCACAGGGCGACTACGACGGTTCACCACTTCTACGCCATACCAATGATCTAGTTCTTTGAGTTGATGAGAAATGGCAGATGGCGTCAGACATAAATCATTGGCGGCAGCAACCAAAGAACCATGTTCACGCAGGGCTGATAGCGTTTTTAAGTGGCGAATTTCAAGCATTGCTTGTTCCTAGTTTTTCAAGTTATTGACTGCATGTTTAGACCTAGGTCGCATTTTTATTTTGCAAAATAAGAAACAAAGCCAAACATGATTCAATTTAATAATGAATTAATTTAATCTTAGCATGTAAATAATGAGTTTTCTTCATCTTAGTTTTTATTCGATGATATTTACTACGAAATCAATACAATTCCATAAAAATAATATGGCTTTCAGCAAGCATGTTTTAGGCTTCCAACGTGCAGAGCCAAACTAGAATTGAAATTCTTAACCCAAGCCTCGCTTACTCCGACAACTTCTCTCCACAATGTGGGCAGTATTTATAAGGCTCCTGTTCTAAACGCAGCTCTTCTTCACGACGCTCACGAATTAACTGCAATAAAATATCTTGGGTTTGCTCAGTGGTTAAACCGACTTGTTTGCGTAAATCTTCAATTTTTTCTTGATCATTTAACAGATCAATCTCACTATTTTGCAATAGCTCTCTAAATTTCAACCCTAAATGCTGCTTACGTTGTTCAAGTTCGTTGGCTAAACCTGTGGCTAAAATACCTGCAGGCAATGCTGCCAAGCCGACACCCAATACCGTAATTAACGCACCTAAAATTCTGCCCCAAGGGGTAATTGGTGTGACATCGCCATAACCGACTGTGGTTAAAGTCACCACTGCCCACCACATCGAAGCGGGAATTGAGCTAAAGGCTTCAGGCTGTGCCTTGCTTTCCACCACATACACACCTGCGGCAGACATCACAATCATAATAGAGAGAATAAAAATGACTGCCTGAAATGATCCTTTTTCCCGTTCGATCACTCTTAATAAAATTTGCAATGATACAAAGTAACGTGTCAGTTTTAACAAACGCAGCAAACGTAAAATTCTTAGGAACCGTAAATCTAGATGCACAAAGAAGTTAATATAAGCAGGTAGAATCGCCAACAAATCTATAATTGCCCCACCGCTGGTAAGCCATTTTACACGCTGTTTCCACGGCGAAATAAACGGGTCTTTTTCGGCAATACTCCAAATCCGCAGCAAATATTCAAGCGTAAACACTGCGATGGAAAAGTTTTCAAAATGGTCAAAAAATACCTGATAGGCAAGATAGACATCATTCACCGACTCTAAAATAACCGCACTGGCATTGCCTAAAATCAGTAAAATTAAAAAATAGTTAATGCAACGACTAAACCATGTTTCATAGTCATCGTCGTGTAAGTTGTTATAGACAAATTTTCGAAATGTGTACCACGGTGTAAATGCCATACCGAATATTATATTTTAAGGCTTACAGTGATGGCAGTTTAACCGAAGTTTTTCTCAAAACGATAGTATTTTATGTGACGTTAAGCGGGCATTTTTAATGCAGAATTGCAGTATAAGTCATCATTATCCAAATGACTAAACTACTGAATAAACAGCAATGCTAAACGCACCTGATCATAGCCCATGCGTGGACTAGTCGCTTCAACAATCGGGCGCAGTTTAATTGCGCCATCATCGCTGAAGTGCTCTGCATTTTGACGCTTCATTAATCGCTTATAAATTTTACGGACCTCTTCCACCACTTCTTCACCTGGATGTGCCACTGAAATATCCAGATTTTGTTCTTTTTGCAAACGTGCCAAATGGTTGATAATAGTTGCAGGAGTTAAACCTCGCTCTACTGCAATATCCTGAATATCATAACCTTCTTCAAATAAAGCGCGGGTTTCATCTAACGTGGCAGTCGCATAATTGGTTTTTCCACCTTTGGCAATTTTCTTTTCATTGCGCAAAATTTCGGTTTCGTTCAACGTGCCACCACAGTGACGAATAAATGCATTATGTTGTGGTGTTAAATCCAACAGCTCATAGTGCGTTTCAGCTTCTTCAGACAATTCCTGAAAACGGCGGTCAGCCTTAATCGCTAAACTGTCGAGTTCCAAAGCTTGGCTATTAAATCCCAATAAACGCAAACCGCTTAACGATTTTAATCGTGACAACGCCACATAACCCTGCCCTTTTTCAAAAGTATGGCTAAGATTGATTTCTGCCGCTTCTAAGGTCATACCTTGTGATTTGTGGATGGTAATTGCCCATGCCAAACGCAGCGGAATTTGCTGGAAACTGGCAATGGTTTTGCCTGCATCATTATCCACCGACCAAGTTTCAGGCTCGACCAGTAATACTGTGCCATCGGTCAATTTTACTTTAGGCAAAATACCGTGATCGTCATCTTCTTCAAAGCCAATCACTTCGCCCAAACTGCCGTTGATATAGCCCATATCGAAGTTGTTTTTAACAAACATCACTTTGGCATGTTTTTTTAGATTTAAAATTTCAGGCGCACGTACGGATGATTTCAGCGTTTCAATCAACTTTTCATTGCCATCACACACGGCATCAAACTGCTTGCTCTCAGTTTCAATTTCATTCAGATGCTTAAAGTTGATATTGTCCACGTCCATATTGTGCGTATATAAACGTGTGAAAGTGTCGCCAATATCTTGATGGCGGGTGTGCTCCAAAGCCTGAATATGTTGATGATCAATACTTTGTGCACGAATTGCATTGAGAATGTCATTTAAATAATCGTCGCCCTGACGGTGCTGCTCAGTTAAATAACAGACTCGAAATTTAGCTTCGACCCACGCCTCTGACATAAAACAGAACTTGTCACGATTGCGCTCATCGTTTTTTCCTACAGGCGGTAACTGGAAAAAATCTCCTGCAACAATTACCTGAATGCCGCCAAAGGCTTCATCACTGTCTTTAAAATATTTTAAAACCTGATTGACTAAATTCAGTTGCTTGGCATGCAACATCGAAATTTCATCAATAATCAACACTTGCGCATTTTCTAAATGTTCTTTGAGATATTTGCGCTCTTTCATATTTTTTAGGTCGGCATCGGACAAAAAGTCTTTAATACCAATACCTGCCCACGTGTGAATGGTCATGCCATTCATATGCGTTGCAGCAATACCTGTAGATGCTGTAATGGCTACAGGTACTTTTCGTGCTTTTAAATAATTGATGTATTGATTCAGGGTATAGGTTTTACCCGCACCAGCAGAGCCTGTTAAAAAGACATTTTCGCCTGCTTTTAAAAGTTTAAGTGCAGTTTCCTGTTTCATAAGACCTATACCATTGCTGAACGGCTATAGCCTAACGAGTTTTTGCCTAAAAGTTAAGGCTCAAGTCTGCGAATACGACAACTGTTGTCTTATGCTTTAGCTGGCAATTGTGGATTCAGCCATGCAATAAACTGCTCTGCAATGGTCACCAGTAACTGTTCCGCTTTTTGATTATTCGGATATTCCAACTGATCAAATTCAAGTTGCCCCTGCCGAAAATGACAGCCCAGAGTCAATTGCTGCGCATAATGTGGCGATGCCATGTGAAAAGCCACATATTGCCCTTCACTCATTAGCTTGGCATAGCTAAGTGCCAAACAGTGTTTAAAGTTTTTCGATTCTTCAATAATACGGTCTAAATCGGTCAGTTCTTCAAAACACCAACCTGAAAAGTACAATATTTGCTGCGGGCTTTTCGCCTGCCATGTGCTACACGGAATTTCTTTTTTCAGTTTGGCAAATAGCTCTGCTTTATACACTTGTTGATGCCAACGCACCGCCTGATGAAACAGCCCCAACCAACTCAGACTTTTAGGAATATGCGTATGCGCTGCAAAATATTCCAGTAAATAGTCACGCACATAACTGTCAAACACTGAAACTCGCGTATGCTGCGCCCGTAAATAAAAACGCTGCCTAAAATCATCGGGTTGAAGCTGATAACGCTGCAATACCGTATAAAAATCACGCTGCTGCTGACTCTCGGGCTGAATATAATCCAACAAAGTAGGCTGTAAATCCTGTGTGATTTGCTGCAAATAAGTCATATAACTTTGCATGACACGACTCAAACGTCTAAATACATGCTTAACCAAATACTCATCTTGCTGCGCCACGGTTTTTAGCAAACTCATCCATTCATCCAAATACAAAATGGAAGGACTAATCGCAACACGTGGATCATCTACAGATTGCTTTTCACCATGTGGCATTAGACTGACATTATGTGCATGCGCAAACCAAGCCTGCTGTGTTGCATACACATTACAGCTTTGAATAAACATACGCGCCGCAGAATATTGAAAATATTGCAATGTCGCTAAAATAATACGCGGATGTGCCTGACTACAATCGACAAAACTGAGCGCAGTCACTGCGACCCGCACACTGGTATGCTGCATATTTAAACTGAGCCAATCCAACACTTGTGCAGACTGTTTAAACAGCCAGTTCACCGCTCGTGGATAATCAAATAACGGCAGTTTGGCAACCTTCTTTTGCCAAATTAAAGGACAGGATTTTAAGAAATGCGGTTTTGCCAATGCATCGGAACGCTGCCACACTTCTCGATGCATTAAGCGGGCAAAACCCAGTAAATGACCATTTTCTTCGGCATGCCGATACAACAACTGAATATCATCCTGATGGTCAATTAAATCCTGCAAATTAAAACGCTCAGGAAAGGACACCGCCAAAATACGATACATGGCTTTAGGCAAAAACTGTGCTGCACTAAAACAAAAATCATCATAACTGTGCATTAAGGCTTGCACAGGCAAAAAGGTATCACCCTCAATAAATTCTAAAGCACACAATGCAGATAAAGCAGTCAAAGTTTCCTCTGGAATGACCGCACCATGCTGTACAGCACCTGTAAAAACAGCGTGTTGGGCATAATCAGACTGAATCAAGGCTTGATCTAAAATCTGAGCCTGTACACCATCTAAATGCAGCAGCAACTGTTGAACACGTGCAGCACCATCCACCCACATATAGGCTTGCTGCATAATCAGATGTCGTAATTGCTGCGCCTGATTACGCAAAAATAAGGAGTGTTGTGGCTTTAAATCGCCCGTGTGAAACTGTAAATCATGCAGAAAAAAATCTTCAAACGCTTCTTGATGCAGCCCCGCAAACTCAAACTGCGTCTGAATTAAACTAGGGTTAGATTTAGGCGGATAAAATTCAAGGCTAAATAGACCGTTTAGCAATTCAACCCGATGCTGCAAAGGATCGATCCGAAACAAATTTTGTGCTGTAAAATGTCCAACCAAATCCATTTGATCTTGATAGATTTCTGCGGCCACACTGGAAATACGAACCAATTGCTGTGCAACGGCATGCAACTGGCTATGCTGGCAAATTGGCTGCATATACGCTCCTCATGCTTAAGTGCGGTCTATCTAAGTGTCATCTTATTTTTATTTGATTGCACCGACTAGACCCATCACGTGATACATCCCTATTTTTTGTTTTTTATTTCCATCTGCAAAAAGTGGACAATTCTTCAATCGAGCTTAAGCCACTTATTAATTGAATTACACCTGAAATTTATGTGAACGGTATCTACACCTTAAAATTAGAGATACAAAAACACTATAAACAAGATTTAAGCCCTTGCCTATAGCCTGCGCACAACTTCAGAAAAAATAAAAACCCATTAAAAAACAAATAAATTTCAATTGATTAGTTTGCATTATTTACTCAGAAAATAGGGTTGGTGTTTGGTAGGTAGGATTTCACCACAAAGCATTGAATACTCAAATCACGGTTCAACACCGCGATAACAACACATTATTCCAATACCCAATGCAAGAAGGAATCTGAGCATGGCTTTTAAAAATATTGCAGATCAAACCAACGGTTTTTATATTCCTTGTGTGTCTCTCTTCGGCCCTGGTTGTGCCAAAGAAATTGGCGTAAGAGCGCAAAATTTAGGTGCTAAAAAAGCCCTGATTGTGACAGATGAAGGACTGTTTAAATTTGGCGTAGCCGATACCATTGCAGGCTATCTCACCGAAGCAGGCGTTGCTAGCCATATCTTTGCAGGTGCTGAGCCAAACCCAACCGACATTAACGTACATAAAGGTGTCGATGCCTACAATGCCAATCAATGCGACTTTATTGTGTCTTTAGGTGGCGGTTCTTCACACGACTGTGCCAAAGGCATTGGCTTAGTTACCGCAGGTGGTGGGCATATTCGTGATTATGAAGGCATTGATAAAAGTACCGTGCCAATGACTCCACTAATTGCCATTAACACCACAGCAGGTACAGCATCGGAAATGACCCGTTTCTGTATCATTACCAATACCGACACGCACGTTAAAATGGCAATTGTCGATTGGCGCTGCACACCACTCATCGCCATTGATGATCCAAAACTCATGATTGCCAAACCTGCAGGTTTAACCGCAGCAACAGGCATGGATGCCTTAACCCATGCTGTAGAAGCCTACGTTTCAACTGCAGCCAATCCTATTACCGATGCCTGCGCTGAAAAAGCTATTCGTATGATTAGCCAGTGGCTTAGCCCTGCCGTGGCAAATGGTGAAAATATTGAAGCACGTGATGCCATGAGCTATGCGCAATATTTGGCTGGTATGGCATTTAATAATGCCTCATTGGGTTATGTGCATGCCATGGCGCATCAACTCGGTGGTTTCTACAACTTGCCGCACGGCGTCTGTAATGCAATTTTACTGCCGCATGTTTGCGAATTTAACCTGATTGCCTGCCCTGAGCGTTATGCAGATATTGCAGAATTGATGGGAGTCAATACTGACGGATTAACCACCACAGAAGCCGCCTATGCCGCAATTGATGCAATTCGTGAATTATCTAGCTCAATTGGTATTCCAACAGGTTTAGCAGAGTTAGGCGTTAAAGAAGATGACTTGGCGATTATGGCTGAAAATGCACAAAAAGATGCCTGCATGCTCACCAACCCACGTAAAGCCAATCATGCACAAGTGGTCGAAATTTTTAAAGCCGCGATGTAATTTGAATCTCCTGCTGAGTGAATCACGATTTGCTCAGCATCTCCCATCCTTTTTTCAATTTTCGTCTGTTGCTGTTTTATTTTTATCCTTCCCTTTGGCAGAACCATCTCAGATGCGTTCTGCTTTTTTTGCTGTTCAGAACAAAATGAACTCGCAGCATAAAACTAAAGCGATTTAGATGCAGAGGGTTTGCATAATTCAATTTGACAAATGCGCACAGCTCATCAAGGATATAGTCAAAATAAAATGGATGACGAACACCTTATGCTGTTAAGTAAAAAACAAAAAACAACACCAAGCTATCAACCCGATATTTTGGGTGCCGATTACCAACAAATGACGCTGGATTTTCCTTCGGATTATGAAGGCAAAGTGATTGCTACCTTGGTACGCAAAAAAGCCGAACAGGAAACCCGTAAAGCCGTACTTTATATTCATGGTTTTATTGACTATTTTTTTCAAACAGAAATGGCAGACCAGTTTAATCAGCATGGTTATGACTTTTATGCCCTAGATTTACGTAAATATGGGCGTTCGCATTTGTCACATCAAAATTGGTACAATGTGCGCAGCTTGTCTGAATATGATGCAGAAATTTCCGCTGCACTTGAGCAAATTGCCACAGAAGAACATGACTCAGTAATTTTGGCAGGACATTCAACAGGTGGATTAATCACCACGTTATATGTGGCACATCATCCCAATCATCCACTGATTCGTGGTTTATGGTGCAACAGCCCTTTTTATGATTTCAATATGAGCGAGATTGAGAAAAAATTCGGCATTCCTCGTTTAAGCCAATTGGGCAAATTGCTGCCAGAAATGAAATTTCCAAGCCGCCTTAATCCATTTTATGTACCAAGTCTACACAAACAATATCATGGTGAATGGTTATTTAATTTGGAATGGAAGAAACCGCGTTATCCAAAAGTGCGATTAAGTTTTGTTCGTGCAATTCATGAAGCGCAAAAAGAAATTCATGCCAGTGTGCATTTGGGTGTACCCACCTTAATTATGCATGCGAGTCAAAGTAGTTATCCACGCCAATGGAATGAGATTGCGCAACGCACTGACGTAATTTTAAATGTTGCAGATATGCAAAAATATGGGCATCACATGCATGGCGATATTCAGCTTTGCCAAATTGAAGATGGCGTGCATGATTTGGTGCTTTCTGCGCCAGAAGTCCGCGCGGAAGTGTATCAGTCCTTGTTTGACTGGTTAAACCGCAAAGGGCTGTAAAAACTAAAAAAAACAGTAAGACTAAAGGACAGTGAAATGAAAGCCTAAAGACTTGATTCGTCATTTAGGCTTTGTATTTTAATAAAATTTGATGTGCAGGATGATGCTTTGGCATCAGTTCAATTAAACGCTCTACCGCATCAATCGCTTCAGGGCTATGCGCCAAATGTTTCAGCAATACATCGGTATCTTGTGCATTAAAAATGGCATCACTCAGGCGTGATTCTAAACAATCTCGCCATGCGCATAAAAATGGACTTTCAGTTTTCGCCAAAAATACCCCTGCACACGTTTGCAAGGCAGACTGCACATAACCTGCATCTAAAGCCTGCTCAGCTTGTAAAAAATCGGCTTCAATATGCGCCAAAACTCGGTAAGGACGCGAGCCGAGCATCCCCCCTAAAATATCGCGTAATTGCGACATTTCAGCTTTTAGCGTTCCCATGCTGACTTTACGCTCACCATATAGTGCTTGGTGTAAAGTGTCTAAACTCATGCCTTGTGGGCAAAGTGCCAAAATCACCAATATTTCAATTTGACGCGGTGTCATCACCACCACTTTGCCATTAAATAACACCTGTGGCACACGAAACGCGCGAATATAAAGCTGCTGTTTTTGCTGTTCCAGCAACGCATTTTGAATTAAAGAAGCACAGCGCTCTGCTGCCAACAAACCCAAACTGTTATGATTTTTCCAAGTGGTCGATAAATCAATCACGCCCAACACTTGTTTGGAATGTGGGTCTAAAATTGGTGCAGCATAACAAACCCAGTCATGTAACGATGACATATAATGTTCACTGGAAAACACACAACTGGCTTGCTGAGTTTTGAGTGACAAAGCCAAAGCATTGGTACCCACCAACTCTTCACGCCACTGTCCACCCTCTACAAAATGTACTCGTTCCGCCACATTACGCATTTGAGCGCTCGCTGCCGTCCAAATAATCGTACTGCCCACATCGCCCACGGCTGCCACCATGTCGGACTGCTGCGCGATATGTTTTAAATCTTCTGCGCAATTTTGCACAGCTCTCTGTAAAGCCGAACCGCCTTGCGGATGCGATAAACTGGAATTTAACGGAGCAGCCTGCCGATCTACAGGAATTTCTGCAATTTCAGAGCGTTGCCAAGAATTTAAAATACTCTGCTGAATTTGCTGCGCATGCAGCGGCGATAAACTACTGCTTTGTCTAAACCGTTCAATATGCAGTTTTTTTTCCAATAGATCTTGTTTTTTCATCATGACTGATTCTCACAATCCTGTGGGCATTACATCCATTGTACTGCTTACTTTTGTAAGGATTTGTTCGCTGCTTGTAAACCTGCAACTTTCCAACCTTTTTCCAACCTTATATTGGTATGCTAATCAAATAACGTACTAAAGTACCTTATACCTTAGCCGTAAATTTAACCTGATTTTAGACACAGGATTGTGATAAAAGGTAAAGATGACGGCAGATTATAAAAAACCATCAAAGGAAGAGAATTATGCGTTACGTAGATCCCAATCAACCCGGTTCAAAAGTTCAATTTAAAGCACAATACGAAAACTTTATTGGTGGCGAGTGGGTCGCCCCTGTAAAAGGCGAATACTTTGAAAATATCTCTCCTGTAGATGGCAAAGTATTTACCAAAGTCCCACGCTCATCGGCAGAAGACATTGAACTGGCTTTAGATGCAGCCCATAAAGCCAAAGCACAATGGAACAGCTCATCTCCAACCACACGCTCCAACATTCTGCTTAAAATTGCAGATCGTTTAGAACAAAATCTAGAATTATTGGCAGTGGCAGAAACATGGGATAATGGTAAGCCTGTTCGGGAAACATTGGCTGCCGACATTCCATTGGCGATTGACCATTTCCGTTATTTTGCAGGCTGTATTCGTGCCCAAGAAGGCGGAATTTCTGAAATTGATGAAGATACCATTGCCTATCACTTTCATGAGCCGTTGGGCGTTGTGGGGCAAATTATTCCATGGAACTTCCCAATTTTAATGGCAACATGGAAACTTGCACCTGCTTTGGCTGCGGGTAACTGTATTGTACTTAAACCTGCGGAGCAAACCCCTGCTAGTATTTTAGTTTTGGTCGAACTGATTCAAGATTTATTGCCAGCAGGCGTATTAAACGTAGTCAATGGTTACGGTGTAGAAGTGGGTCGCCCATTGGCAACCAATCCACGTATTGCCAAAATTGCATTCACAGGTTCAACCCAGGTCGGTCAATTGATCATGCAATACGCCACTGAAAACATCATTCCAGTGACTTTAGAGCTTGGTGGTAAATCTCCAAATATTTTCTTTGAAGATATTATGGCGCAAGATGACGACTACTTAGACAAAGCACTCGAAGGCTTTGCTATGTTTGCGCTGAATCAGGGTGAAATTTGTACTTGTCCATCACGTGCGCTCGTACAGGAAAGTATTGCTGACCGTTTCCTTGAAAAAGCCATTGAACGTGTTAAACGTATTAAAACAGGTCACCCGCTTGATACTGAAACTATGATTGGTGCGCAGGCATCGCAAGAACAACAAAACAAAATCTTGGGTTGTATTGCGACAGGTCGTGCCGAAGGTGCGCAAGTTTTAACAGGTGGCGGTGAACGTCATGAAGTTGGCAGTGGTTTCTATATTGAGCCGACAATTTTCAAAGGCACCAATGACATGAAAATTTTCCAAGAAGAAATTTTCGGCCCAGTGCTTTCTGTGACTACATTTAAAGACTTTGATGAAGCCATTAAAATTGCCAATGACACCATTTACGGTTTAGGTGCAGGTGTTTGGTCACGTTCTGCGCACACTTCTTACCGTGCAGGCCGTGCTATTCAGGCGGGTCGCGTTTGGACGAACTGTTACCACATCTACCCTGCGCATGCCGCTTTCGGTGGTTATAAAAAATCAGGTATTGGCCGTGAAAACCACAAGATGATGTTAGAACATTATCAACAAACCAAGAACTTGTTGGTGAGCTACTCAACTAAACCTGCTGGCTTCTTCTAAGTTGGTTAATTCAACCTTAACATGATGAATGAAAATGCGAACTTCGGTTCGCATTTTTTTATATTTGGGATGTACAGATGGACAAAAAGAAAAACAGAAAAAGCCATTTATCTACATAGATTTACAAGTCATAGACCTAAAATTACTAACATCAAAGTCATGCAGATGAAATCACGGACATAAAAAAAGCACCATTTAAAAAATGATGCTTTTTGATCAAATCACAACTGCTTATTTTTTTGCAGCTACAGATGCTTCAGTAGTGATGTTAACAGTAATTTTATCACCCACGTTTGGTACATAGCTTGCGATACCAAATGCAGAACGGTTGAATGATGTTGTTGCATTAAAACCAACAGTCGCTGCCTGAGTCATTGGGTGTGGACCTTGTTTGTTCAATACCGCATCAAGAACAACTGGCTTAGTTACACCTTTAACCGTTAAATCACCTGTGATTTTAAAGTTTTTCTTGTCTTGAGTTTCAACTTTGGTACTTTTAAAAGTAATGGTTGGATATTTTGCTGCATCAAACCAATCTGCTGCCATTAAGTGCTCATCTAAAGCTTTTACGTTGGTGTTGATGCTGCTTAATGGAATCGTGACATTCACAGATGAGTTCGCTGGTTTTTTCTCATCAATGTTGATGGTACCTTGGATGTTTGAGAAGTTACCTGATGGCGTAGAAAAACCGAAATGATCCCAAGTAAATACAGTAGCCGTATGCGTTGGGTCAATTTGATAAGCCACTGGTTTAGCCATTGTCATTGTTGCTGCAGACGCGATAGCCAAACCTAAAGCAAGTGATTTCATGTTCATATTGTTCATCTCTAAAAGTGTTGATACGTTTTCAATAAGGTTTAGTTTATAGATTTTTGCTGCAAATACAGGATTAAAGATAAAACGGTATGTTGCATGACTGAAACGATAAATTTGTAAAAATATGCGTGCGCGTTTTACATCGCCGTTACAGGACTGCGATATTGAATAAAACCTGTTCTTTTTGCGACACGATCATACAACTGCCGTGCCTGTAAATTATCTTCATGGGTCAGCCAATATACCCGATCACATTCACGCTGTTGTGCTGTTTGATTCACCTGCTGAATAAGCTGCTGAGCAATTCCCATCCCTCTATACTCAGGCAAGGTAAATAACCTGAGTTCGATGAAATCCATTTAGCCTTTTAGCATATTTTGGAAAGTTGGCTTGTTGGGATTCAAACAATAAGCCACTACAGCAGCCATGATATTCACCATGAAGTTATTTACCGAACGATGACGTGAATGTTCAAGTTGATGTAAATTTTTTAATTGATCATTCACTGTTTCGATCAATCCTCTTCTGCAAAGCAATTGTTTTTCTTCTTCTGTTTGGATAGGTTTGTTTTTCATATTTCGACGTGATGGGGTCAATATTTTCAGTCCTCTTGCTGCTAAAGCTTCGGCTTTGGCTTTGCTCAAATAGCCTTTGTCTCCGAGTAGGATCCCTTTTAAATCTTGAGTTAAAGAGTCCAATAGAGCAACATCATGAACATTTCCAAATGTCAGTTTGAGTTTAATAATTTCCCCCAAATTATTGATAATCAAATGTAATTTAAAACCATAAAACCACCCCGTACTACTTTTTCCTCGACCAGCCAAACCTTTAAATACACGATGTCTTTTAATCCGAAGATTATGGCAAACCACCAATTTAGTGGAGTCAATGATACTGATTCCCGTATCTTTTCCTTTCACTTGATGGAAGAAACTACTCAGCGCTTGCAAACAACGGGGCATGATTTCAATAAATCGGTTGTAGCTAAGCAGTTTAGGAAAAGCAGATTTCCAGAATGGAACGATCATTTGGCAATAAAAATATTTAAAGAATCTAAACCCAGATTGATGAAATAAAATGACAATGGTCATTGCTTCAGACAAGCTTAAAGCTGACTTTTTCAACCTAGTTTTTTGATCAGAAATTAAAGCTTTCTCTAAAGATTCATTAAATTTTTTGCAGAAATGATCCAAAATACAAAATACAAAATACAAAATACAAAATACAAAATACAAAATACAAAATACAAAAAAATTCGGTAATATGATCCATTCAAAAGCCTTGTTTTATAACATTTTGTCTTGAGAACCAATATGTTACAAATACAGGGCTTTTTTTCTACTCTTTTTTTATATCGAACTCAGGTTAAATAAATCTTGCAAATAGGCATAAGGTTTAAGCGTCCAGCAACTGTCATGTTCAATTACATGCACAATGGCGACAACTTGAGTTTGATATACGGCAGCCAAGCCATAAATATAGGGTCGTTGAGGATCAGTTAGTTTTGACCAAGTCTGTTGTGTCACGTCATCACTGAGTTGCACCCGATAAAATTGCTGATAGCCTTGCCAAAGTGCTTGCCATTGTTCAAACTGAATTCCGCTTAACGGCACAATATCTATTTTTTGACTTAGTTATGCTGTACTTGTGTTGTCTGCATGCTTGGATATTGCCTAATTGTTATATCTTGAAATGCTTGATGATTCACATTGAATATTATGCTTAGGCTATTTTATAAACTATTTTTCAGCAATAAAAAAAGCTTTACCCTACGCATAGAATAAAGCTATTTTTGACGATACACCATTTAATGCACCGCATTCATCGCAATAGATTAAAGCTTCTCAATCAAAATACGATCAACTTGCTTTAAGCCTGATTGCTTTTCATGGTTCTTACGGCGAATTTTGATTTGCTGATCTTCAGCCAAATCCTGTAACAACAACTCTACCGCCACCATAGCTTCAAGTGGTAAATCTTGTCCAATCCACTTTTGCTCACCCGCATCCATTAAAGTGACTTCATCATTAATTTGCTCGTACAAACTCATTTCTCATCTCACTCAATTACACAGAGGTTTATTCACAAACCTGACTTACACTGAAAAAATTTGTTGGATCATCACATCGAATACCAAACAAATATGCAAAAATAAAAGACGTCCCTTTGCAGGAACGCCTTTAAAAACACTGGATTAAAAAATTAAGCTGTTAATTCTTTTACTGCAGCAACAACCGCTTCAGTGGTAATGCCAAAGTACTGATACAAGTCTTTTGCAGGTGCAGATTCACCATAAGTTGTCATACCAATAACTTTACCGTCTAAGCCGACAAACTTCCACCAGTAGTCTACATGCGCTGCTTCAACCGCAACACGTGCACGAATATGTGATGGCAATACCGCTTCACGATATGCTGCATCTTGCTTCACAAATTCTTCTGCACACGGCATAGACACAACACGTACACCTTCAAGCTGCGCGTATGCTTCCATTGCCAAGCCCACTTCTGAACCTGTTGCAATAATAATGGCTTTCAATTCACCTTTTTCTTCAGCCAAGACATAACCACCTTTTGCCACGTTCTCAATTTGCGCTTGAGTACGAGTTTGGAATGGCAAGTTTTGACGTGAGAAAATTAAAGCAGTTGGACCTTCGCTGCGTACTAATGCAGATTTCCAAGAAATAGCCGCTTCAACGGTATCTGCAGGACGCCATGTATTTAAGTTTGGCGTACCACGTAAAGATGCAATTTGTTCAATCGGTTGGTGTGTTGGACCATCTTCACCCAAACCAATCGAGTCGTGGGTATACACATGAATCACACGTTGCTTCATTAATGCAGACATACGCACGGCATTACGCGCATATTCCATAAACATTAAGAATGTTGCAACGTAAGGAATGAAACCACCGTGAAGTGCTACACCATTTGCAATAGCAGTCATACCAAACTCACGTACGCCATAATGCACGTAGTTCCCTGCTGCATTGTCCTGAACGCCTTGGCAACCCTTCCAAAGGGTTAAGTTTGAACCTGCCAAGTCTGCAGAACCACCCAATAATTCAGGCAATAATGGGCCAAATGCTTGCAAAGTATTTTGGCTGGCTTTACGCGTTGCAATAGTTTCAGCTTTAGCATTGGTTTCAGCAATAAACGCATCTGCCTGCGCGATGAATTCTGCAGGTAGTTCACCGCTTAAACGGCGTTTAAGTTCTGCAGCTTCCGTTGGATATTTTGCTGCATAGGCATCAAAAGTTGTATTCCATGCTGCTTCTGCTTCTGCACCTTTCGCTTTAGCATCCCAAGCGGCATATACATCTTTAGGAATAACAAATGCTTCATCTGTCCAGCCTAATGCTTGACGCGTCAAAGCGATTTCATCATGGCCTAATGGCGCACCGTGACAGTCTTCTTTACCTTGTTTGTTTGGCGAACCTAAACCAATAACAGTTTTACAAATAATAATAGTCGGTTTTTGCGTTTCAGCTTTTGCTTCAACCGTTGCAGCACGAATTGCATCGGCATCGTGACCATCAACTTTTAAGACTTGCCAGCCGTAAGATAAGAAACGTTGTTCGGTATCGTCAGAGAACCAGCCTTCTACTTCACCATCAATAGAAATGCCGTTGTCATCATAATAAACAACCAGCTTGCCTAAACCTAAAGTACCTGCCAATGAACATGCTTCGTGTGAAACACCTTCCATTAAGCAACCATCACCCAAGAAACAGTAAGTGAAATGGTCTACAACCTGAATATCTTCTTTATTAAATTGTGCAGCCAGTGTTTTTTCTGCTAAAGCAAAACCAACAGCATTGGCAATCCCCTGACCGAGTGGACCAGTGGTGGTTTCAATCCCTGGTGCATAACCCAATTCTGGGTGGCCAGGTGTTTTAGAGTGTAACTGACGGAACGCTTTTAAATCTTCGATTGAAAGATCATAACCTGTTAAATGCAACAACGCATATTGCAACATTGAACCATGACCATTAGACAATACAAAACGGTCGCGGTTTGCCCATTGTGGATTGGTTGGGTTGTGATTCAAAAATTCACGCCACACCACATCGGCAATATCTGCCATCCCCATCGGTGCACCTGGATGTCCTGAATTTGCTTTTTGCACAGCATCCATTGCCAATACACGAATTGCGTTTGCAATACGACGTTCGTTAAGCGGGGTCGTCATAGGTCAGAGTCCACAAAAAATCGTTAAATAGAAGAAGATGAATAGAATTCAAAACAGCCGCTATTCTCTCAAAAAAACGCCTGAGGGGTAAAGCCTATGCAACAATATTTCCGCATTAATTCCCATTCAGGGTATTTTTCGTGCAAATTCAAAGACGTTTTCACGTTTATAACAACAAGAAAATAGCTAATTGCCGTGTTAAGCTCTATTCTTGGCAAAATTCTAAAGTATAGATATTTCAATTTATAGACGCAGGATGGAATTGTGATGTCGCTCTTGCAGCAACTCCAATCAAATGTCTAGCAACAAGTTAAAACACAACAGTATTCTGTAGAAATAATAGACAGATTTTAACACATCTTGAATTTTATTCACTTTTCACACAATAAATTGAATCACAGCCATCGTCCAAAATTTTAAAACAGCTTTTGAAAATGCAGCTTGATGCAGATAAAGTCAATTCAAAGTCTTTAAATTACCCATCTACAATATTGTTTTTAAAAATGATTCACCACTTAAAAACAAGGTGCTCCTTAGTTTAAAATTATGACAGCATACTTTAGCCAACATGAATATTTTTGAGTCAAAATATAGTCATACCGATACTTTATCTATTTTTTAGCAAAAGATATGCGATAAAAAGTCATTGAATTGAAATAAATTCAGCCATTTTAGTCGTAATGCGCTAGTCCTAAAGTCTAACTCGATGTAACATATTGCGTCTTTTGAATTTAACTGTGATAGGACTTATGCGCGAGTACGCTGTATTTACCTCGGAATCTGTAAGCGAAGGCCATCCAGATAAAATGGCTGACCAAATCAGTGATGCCATTTTGGATGCAATCTTAAAAGAAGACCCTTATGCGCGGGTTGCTTGTGAAACGCTTGTAAAAACGGGTGCGGTTGTACTGGCAGGTGAAATCACAACAACTGCAAATGTCGATTTTGAAGCCGTTGTTCGTCAAACCGTAAATGGCATTGGTTACCATCATTCTGACTTAGGTTTTGATGGTTCAACCTGTGCGGTCATTAACATGATTGGTAAACAATCACCTGAAATTGCACAAGGTGTAGACCGTCAAAAGCCTGAAGATCAAGGCGCAGGTGACCAAGGTTTGATGTTTGGTTACGCCAGCCGTGAAACTGATGTATTAATGCCTGCCCCAATTTCTTACGCACACCGCTTAATGGAAAAGCAAGCTGAATTACGTCGCAGTGGTGCTTTGCCGTGGTTACGCCCAGATGCAAAAAGTCAGGTGACTTTTGCTTATGAAAATGGTGTGCCTGTACGTTTGGACGCGGTGGTGTTATCTACTCAGCATGATCCTGAAATTTCTCAAATTCAGCTTAAAGAAGCGGTAATTGAAGAAATTGTGAAAAAAGTGATTCCTGCAGAAATGTTCCATGCAGACACCAAATTCCACATCAACCCAACAGGTATGTTTGTGATTGGCGGTCCTGTAGGTGACTGCGGCTTAACAGGTCGTAAAATCATTGTAGATACTTACGGCGGCATGGCGCGTCATGGTGGTGGTGCATTCTCTGGTAAAGACCCATCTAAAGTTGACCGTTCTGCTGCTTATGCAGGCCGTTATGTTGCCAAAAATATTGTGGCAGCTGGCTTGGCAGACAAATGTGAAATTCAGGTGTCTTATGCTATTGGTGTTGCAGAGCCAACATCAATTTCAATCAACACCTTCAACACTGCAAAAGTGGCAGATGAGTTGATTATTGCTTTAGTACGTGAACACTTCGATTTACGTCCATACGGCATTACCAACATGTTGAACCTGTTACAACCGATGTATAAGCAAACTGCAGCCTATGGTCACTTTGGTCGTCAAGGTTCTGACACTGCATTTACATGGGAAAAAACCGACAAAGTTGAGGCGTTAAAAGCTTCTGCAGGTCTGTAATGTAAAACTTTTCAGTTTTATCAAGCTCACTTCGGTGGGCTTTTTTATGCCTAAAATTTAGCTGTCAAACCACAATATACAAAATACGAATATGTTATAGTGAATCATTCCTGAGATTTTTTAAATACTCATCTAAGATAATGATGTAGGAGTTTATTATGGCGGTTATTCTTCAAGTCGATTTCCCTTCTGAAGGCCCATTTGGCGAAAGCATGAGCCAAGCGTACCGTGAACTTGCAGAAAGCATTAACCTAGAAACTGGCATGCTTTGGAAAATTTGGACTGAGAACGGTCAAACACAGGAAGCAGGTGGAATCTATCTGTTTGATCATGCGGCCAATGCTGAACGCTATTTAAAAATGCACACTGCACGTTTAGAAAGTTTTGGCGTGAAGGATATTCGTGGCAAGATTTTTGAGGTGAATGCTGCACTGTCTGCAATCAACCAAGCTGACTTCTTAAGTCGCTAATCTTTTTAAATTGCTCATCCATATTGAAGAATAAAATGGTGAGTCTCTTCAATATTGAAAAAACAGTTGAATAAAATCCTGAGCCATTTAATGATTCAGGATTTTTTGAAATCTTGTATAGACGAAATAAGCGTTAAGCTTGGATGCAGCAGTTATTGCGTACGAATCACCTCAAGCACCGATTGTTGCACGGGCACTTCTTGATGATCTTGCAAATAAACATGCACGACTTTAAACACAACGGCTGCTGCCAAGCATGCCAAAATACAGAATAACCAGAAACCATAAGGACTACGAATATTGTGTGAACCACAAGTACCACATTCTTTTTCTGATGATTCCACCACCCGATTGCAACATGCGCAACGATACTGATGATACAGCATAGGTATTCTCCTACTTCACTGTAATTCTTGTTTTTATTGTTACACCATCTACCCTGATGCAGTGTAATTTTGTTTAAGCAACTGTGACACTTTGTAGCCTGCATCCTTTGGATGATTTAACTGACACAATCGCTTGTGAATTAGAATGTCAAAGTTCTGCAATTCGCGCAAATCGTATTTTTGAATAAACAGTCACTTTATCCATCTAAAATAGGTATGCCATGCTAAAATTCTGCATGCTCGATTACTTGAAGTTTAGACTCAAGCTTGGCTTTCAGCACATATTTTTTTATTACACGGAGTAAAGTTAAAGTGGTGCAACTCATTAAAAAAGGTGGCTTGCGAGAACGTGCCAACCGTAGTCGTAAATACCAAGGTTCGGAAAATACCGAAGCAACTTTGCAATCAAACCGTACTTATCAGCCCAATCATTTAGATAAAACTGAAAACACGACTGCAACCGAAATACTGAATGAAAAATCGTCAAACTTGGCTTTGGACAACATCAAATCATCTAACTAATTGGCATCAAAACCTATGTTTTAAAACATACGCAGTGCATCTAACCACAACCACACAGCAAATAATAAAAATAATCCGCCCGAGACCATATCAATATAACTGCCTGAACGCTGATATAACTTTTTCATTTTTGGTGTAGAAAGTAGCAACATAAATAGTGTAAATGTCACAAAAGTTTGGATTGGAATAATCACTGCCAATTGGGCTTTCAAAGATGCACTTGCCGATGAACTCAACGCCAAAGCAAATACACTACTAAAATAAATTAAGGTTTTCGGATTAGATAAATTGGTGAATAGCCCCAATAAAAAGTAGTTTTTTGCGGCTGGAATTTGCACTTGAGTATCATCAAACTGTTTGCGCTGCTGCCAACTATGCCAACCGCCCGACAACATGCCCCATCCCATTTTGGCAAGAAATAAACCGCCAATCAGCATTAAGACTTGCTGAATCCAAGGAAATTGCTGCACCAAAACCGTAAAACCTAATAAGGTCAGCACCACCCACACCACAATCCCTGATGAAATACCCGCAATAATCTGCAAGGTATTACGGCGGGTATTGCTGGCTGCACTTTTGGCAATTAATAAAACATCTGGTCCTGGACTAAGCTGTGCCACAAAATGCAGCGCACAAATGGTGAATAACAAAGACATAAATACATCAGGAGAATTGAAAATCCGATTATACCTTGTGCGGTAGGAGAATAAATAAGGCTTTAAATGCACACCTCAATGTTTAAACACTCACGTGCATATTCACCAAAAAATACCCATAAAAAAAACCGAATCAGCACGATTCGGTTTGATATCAAGCATCACCTATATTATTTAGGTGGATTGACATCTTTCATTTCAATTTTTTTCGCATCGGGGGTAATTTCACGTGCTTCACCATCAATAATACTGGAATCACGACCACCACCCTGCTGATTTTGCATGTCTTGCATTTGGCGCATTAAATCTGCAAACGGGTTTTGACCTGCTCCGCCCATGCCATTCATATCGCCCATCATGCCACCCATCATTTGATCCATCATGGCTTGCTGACGTTTCATCATGGCTTTCATCATTGCCGCTTTAAAGGCATTTTGTACGGCAGGAATCATCACCAGCAATGCCAAAACATCGCTAATTAATCCTGGAATCATCAATAAAAAACCCGCAAAAATTTTAGGTAAATTATTGCTCAGCGCAGGATCGGCACTCATCTGCCCCATTTGCATTTGCTGCATTTGTGGCATCACGCCTGCAGAATATTTACGAATCAGGTTCAAACCAATGAAGAAAGCAGCGACAAACCAAAAGAACACGTACCACATGCTCCCCACTAGGTCGCCCACACCAATCCAGACGAAGACTTCAAGAACTAAGCCAATTAGAACAATAAGAAATAATTTCATGAAAATTAATCTAATCTCAACAAAATAAATAAAATGCAGTAACCAAGTGCTTCATCGGGATCAAGCTTTTTTGATTCGCTGTTGTTTCAATATGGGCATTATTGTATTTTTAAAGGTTAAGTCTGTCATTAATATTTTCATCATCACCCAATAACAGACTTAATACGTCTATATATTTAAACGATAAAGATAAAAATATGCGGCATAAGCCAATAATAACCACAACGCAATAAAAACTGATGCTGCAATATAACTGCTCGGTTTTTGACTGATCGCATCGGCTTGTAAGCGACAACGCTGCATTACTTCAGCAGGTACTAAACGCAATACCAACATGATGCCCAATGGCACTAAAATCAGGTCATCTAAATAACCCAAAACAGGTATAAAGTCTGGAATTAAATCAATGGGAGAAATGGCATAAGCAGCGACCAACAATCCCAAAAGCTTTGCCATAAACGGCGTTTCAGGATCACGTGCGACAAACCAAACCGCATAAACATTTCGTTTAATTTGCTTCGCCCACTGTTTTAGCCTATCAATCCACTTCATTGCCACTCTCATTTGCTACCGTATATAAAATATACACCTCAAAACTTAAAATAAAATGAAGTCCAAAATTGAAAATGTGGAGTGGGATACATTCCAATGGTTTAAACAGCAGCTTACTGACCGAATGTTTTGAAATTACTCCACACAAAAGAGATTTAAACTCCTATAATTCAACTTGATGTAATTTTTTAAGGCTTGGCATGTCACTTATTATTGGAATCGACCCTGGTTCTCGTCTAACGGGCTACGGCATTATTGAACGTGATGGCGCTAAATTACGTTTTGTAGATGCAGGAACCATTCGCACCGAAACCAGTGAAATGCCCGAACGCTTAAAACGGATTTTTGCAGGGATTGAACGGATTGTGAAATTTCACGGCCCGACTGAAGCTGCAGTTGAACAAGTGTTTATGGCGCAAAACCCAGACTCTGCCTTGAAATTGGGACAGGCTCGTGGTGCAGCGATTGCCGCTTTGGTGAATTTAGATTTACAAGTGGCGGAATATACCGCCCGTCAAATTAAACAATCTGTCGTGGGTTATGGCGCTGCCGATAAAGAACAAGTACAAATGATGGTCATGAAACTATTAAATCTATCCATTAAACCACAACAAGATGCTGCCGATGCTTTGGCTGCTGCAATTTGCCATGCTCATGCATCAGGCAGCATGACCAAATTGGCTGTGCTCAATGCCTTGGGCGGTATGGCTCGCGGGCGCAGTCGCTCAAGCTCCAGACGTCGCTAAATCAGCATCGCCATCGCTTATATTTTACCGATTCACAACCTGATAAATCGCTTGGCTCATGTGCTGTGCCTGTAAACCGCGCATGCCCTGCTGTGCCAATACATCCCCCGCCAAGGCATGTAACATGACAATTTCATGCAATTGAATTTTATGATGAAACTGGGCTTTTAAACTGGCAATCATGCCTGCCAACACATCGCCCATACCACCTGTACCCATACCAGGATTGCCTGCGGTACAAATCCACAATGAACTTGCTTGCGGTTCTGTAGATGCAGCTTGCAAAGTCAAACTACCTGAACCTTTTAACACCCAATCGCCTGCATAGCGTTGCTGCAATTGCTGAATCGCGGCAATACGGTCTGCTTCAATGGCTGCAACCGTAGTATTGAGCAAGGTCGCAGCTTCACCTGAATGTGGTGTGGCATAACTGTTCGGTTTTAGTTGGGCTGGATGATGCGATGAATGCGCTTGTTTCGCCAAAAACCACAAGGCATCGGCATCGTAAACTACTTCTACCTCGGACTGATTTAGCGCGGCAAACCAGTCTGCATAATGCTGTTCTGCCCAAGCATCTCGTCCTAGTCCCATCCCTAAACTCACGGCATCGACCTGTGAAATTAAGTGCTGAATTTCTGCGCCTGTCAGTGCGTCTATATCCCGCAACATTAAATTCGGCGCACGGCTTAATATCGCCACATGATGTTTGGCATGACAGACCACAGTCACTTTCCCTGCACCTGCGCTTGATGCGGCTTCTGCAGCCATCATCACCGCACCACCCATTTGCACATGTCCGCCCACAATCAACACATGCCCATAACTGCCTTTGTGTCCAAAAGCCTGCCGTGCGGGTAATTGAATCAAATGTGGTGTGAGTTGGGCCAACGCTTTGAGTTCTGCATCGGCTGGAATCAAATCCAGCACATCGACCAGTCCAGTATATTCCTGTGCCTGCCCTGTAAATAACCCTGCTTTCAAACCCAAAGCTGTAAAGGTGTAATCGGCTTTAATTGCACATGGCAAGGGCTGCCCCGTGTTGGCATTTAAACCGCTTGGAATATCAACCGCAATTTTTAAACCCGCTTGTTGATTCATTGCGTGAATAAGCGACTGCCACTCATCATTTAAAGGACGATCTAAACCAATACCAAATAATGCATCAATATAGCAGTCATAACTTTGTTGAAATGCAAAACCTTGAATTATATTGACTTGTTCTGTCTGAGCTTCTAAAAAAGCCTGATGTAAATCTGCCGATGAACCGCGTGTTGCGGCATAAATATCGACTTGAAAACCTGCTTGTTTTAAATATTTTGCAGTTAAATAGCCATCGCCTGCGTTATTGCCTTGTCCACAACACACAGCAATTTTTTGTATTGTAGATGGCTGTTTTGCAAAAATTTTGCGAATTTGTAAATGCAGTGTCCACGCCACTTGCTGCATTAAACCGTAAGAACTATTTTGACGGGCAAACCAGCGCTGCTCCCACGCTTGAATACTTTGACTATGATAAACAGGGCTATGGTACACTTGCTGCGGCATTTTCTTCCCTTCTATTTTGTTATGGCAACATCCACCACTTCAGCACATATTTCTCTGCATCAAGACGATCCAGCCGCCTTGAAAGCGTGGATTAAAGCTCAAGCTTTGGCGCTTGGTTTTGCTGATTGTGTCATTGCCAAACCAGATGCTCAAGCAGAATTAGCACGTTTTCAGGAATATTTAAAACGTGGCTATCATGGGGATATGAAGTTTCTAGAAGAAAATTTAGACAAGCGCGCTAATCCCACACTGTTAGTCCCGAATACAAAAAGTATTATTTGTGTGCGGATGAATTATTTGGTGGAAACACCACGTCCACGACACATTCCCGATGCACCTAACTCTGCAATTATTGCCCGTTATGCACGTGGGCGCGATTATCACAAAGTCATGCGCGGACGCCTAAAAACTCTTGCCACCCGTATTCGTGAAAAAGTGGGGAATTTTGAATCACGCCCCTTTGCGGACTCAGCCCCGATTTTTGAAAAGTCACTGGCAGAAAGTGCTGGTATGGGTTGGACAGGTAAACATACCTTACTGATTCATAAAAAATCTGGATCTTTTTTTGTATTGGGCGAGTTGTTTACTTCACTAGATTTGCCTTTTGATGCGCCTGCAACCTCGCATTGCGGTTCTTGCACAGCCTGCATCGACATTTGTCCAACGCAGGCCATTGTTGAACCTTATATGTTGGATGCGCGTAAATGTATCGCTTATTTAACCATTGAATATCAAGGTGTGATTCCTGAAGAATTACGCCGTGGCATTGGTAATCGTGTGTTTGGTTGTGATGATTGCCAACTGATTTGCCCGTGGAATAGCTTTGCCCAAGTCACCACGGTGGAGGATTTTCACCCTCGACATGCCTTAGATCAGATCAGCTTGCTAGATTTATGGCAATGGGATGAAAGCACGTTTTTAGCCAAAACTGAAGGTAGTCCATTGCGTCGTACAGGCTATCAAAGTTTTATGCGTAATATTGCCATCGGGCTTGGTAATGCCCCTTTTTCAGCACAAATTTTACAAATTTTGCAGCAAACGCGAACACAGCATGATGAGATTGTGCAAATCCATATGGATTGGGCGATTCAGGAACAATTGCTTAAACAGCCTAAAATTAAACAAAAATGACCACCCAAATAGTGCGATATTTTAAGTGCAGTTTTCTTGCCAATTTATGCAAATAACTAAATTTTAGCAACCAATTCATCGCAAAAATAATAATCCATAAAATTTAATTTTGCAGCGAAATATCAGAAAAATTGCTTAAGTTTGCAACTAAATAGACTGCATGATTTTAATTCTATTCTGTCGAATATTTGTCACGAAATTGGGAGATTATGCCTTTCTGATTCAAACTATTTGTGTATGATACAGACTATGAATAATAGGGATGATGGACTTTTACTTATGTCAGTACGCAATGATTGGACTCGAGAAGAAATTCAGCAGTTATATGAACAACCTTTTCTGGATTTAGTCTTTGAAGCACAGCGTGTGCATCGCCAACATTTTGCTGCCAATACCGTACAAGTCAGTACCTTATTGTCTATTAAAACAGGCAAATGCCCTGAGGACTGCAAATATTGCTCGCAATCTGCGCATTATGATTCACAGCTTGAAGCTGAAAAACGTATTGCAGTTGATAAAGTCATTCAGGAAGCGAAAGAAGCATTAGCCTCAGGCTCTTCACGTTTTTGTATGGGCGCTGCTTGGCGTAATCCGCATGAACGTGATATGCCGTATGTTTTAGAAATGGTGCGTGAAGTCAAAGCTCTAGGCTTAGAAACTTGCATGACTTTAGGGATGTTGAATCAATCTCAGGCAGAACGCTTAAAAGATGCAGGTTTGGATTATTACAACCACAACCTAGACACATCGCGTGAATATTATCCGAATGTCATTAGTACTCGTAGCTTTGATGACCGCTTAAATACTTTGGATATTGTGCGTCAAACAGGTATGAAAGTGTGTAGTGGCGGTATTGTCGGTTTAGGTGAAGACACCCAAGACCGTATTGGTTTGTTACATGAATTGGCGACTTTACCGTTACACCCTGAATCTGTGCCAATCAATATGTTAGTTCCGATTGAAGGTACACCACTGGCTGAAGTCGAAAAGCTAGATGTGATTGAATGGATTCGTACTATTGCAGTTGCACGTATTATCATGCCAAACAGCTATATTCGTTTGTCTGCAGGGCGTGAATCGTTGTCTGATTCAGATCAGGCATTGGCATTTATGGCAGGTGCGAACTCGTTATTCTCAGGTGAAAAACTTTTAACTACACCAAACGCAGGCGAAGGCAAAGACAAACAATTGTTCCAAAAGTTAGGCTTAGTGCCTGAACGTGCTAAACCAACGGTTTCTGAATTGTCGGTAGATGCGATGGCAATGGCTTAAAGTTTTAGCATCCATCCAAATGTACAAAGTCCCGCAAAGGGACTTTGTTTTTTATGCAGCAAAATAAGTTTATGCGGCAATGCTTTTAAGAGGTGATTAAAATTCCGTAACTGGCATTTAAATACTGCCCTGTTTTAATAATATCTACCCCGTTGGCATGTTCTACCGTCAGTTGTTGCTGAATCGCATCATAATAAAACCGATCATAACAGTCCTGATGATGCAGCAACCACGTCAAAGTATCTGCTAGATTGTCATCTACAATATACGTTTTTTCTTGAAAGTTTTTAGCCATAAATACGGTCAGTTCAATATTTCTAGATACAGAATTTTAAGCGGAATACCTTGTGGGATAAAGTGTGCGGAGGATAGAAAATTTAATTGTGCACTTGTATAAATCAAACTTCGTACAGCATGAGAAGTCTCCCCACCAAAAGAGGTGGGAATGATATATGTAGTTTTGAAGATGGATAAGTGCAGTCTAATCTATACATGCAGGCAAGACTAAGCAAAATATTC
The DNA here is from genome assembly GCF_013417365.1 of Acinetobacter sp. YH12252. NCBI lineage: Bacteria > Pseudomonadati > Pseudomonadota > Gammaproteobacteria > Moraxellales > Moraxellaceae > Acinetobacter > Acinetobacter sp. YH12252. The sequence continues at coordinate 22,182 of NZ_VPEA01000007.1, read as the reverse complement.
AGGCTATTAGCCTAAAATAAAAAAGTGAGTCATAAAGACTCACTTGGTTTTAATACAGATTCAATACTTAACATTATTGTGTCTTAGAATCCCCACACTTACGACACTCTAAATGCGCCCCGATTTCTTCCATTGCGTCATATTCATAAATATGGATACAGAAAATTTGCTTTAACAGTTTGATCATAAATGACATTCCTTTTGATTTTTATACATCACGTTTGTGATCTCATCCTGAGATACAAATGCCATCAAGGCTGATTGACATAAACTACTATTATCATATTTAAAAAAAATAGCAAATCTAATTTAGGAACTTTCCGACAAATGACAAATTCATCTGCATACTTGCTGAAATTGAGTGCATAAATAGCTGTAAATTCATTCGCTTATATTATTTCAATTTTCAGCGCACTTGAAACAAGAAAAACTGCTCAAAAGCTAATTTATTAAAAACCAAAGAATCGCAATAGCCAATAACATCATGCTTTCTGTTATTTCAATACTCGCACCAACGGTATCGCCCGTAATTCCACCTAAACGCTGCATAAATTTATATCGCAAATACAAGGTGCTAAGGATAAAAGTCAGAACGGTCACCAAACCCACCCATCCCCAAAGCACTCCTGCAAGCAAGGTCAATGCGATCACAATTTTTGTGCCTGTTTTAGGCAAATGTGCCTGAATAGCAGTGCCTAAACCATTGGCACGTAAATAAGGCGTGCTTAAAAATAAAACCAAAGCGCTTAATCGTCCCAATACGGGTACAAACAGCAAAAATGCCAAATACTGTTGTTCGAGCAATACATACAACGCAGACCATTTTAATAAACAGCAGATCAGTAAGCTCAATACTCCAATCGGGCCGCTGCTTGGGTCTTTCATGATGTTTAAGCTACGTTCAGGATCACCAAAACCGCCGACCCATGCATCGGCAGTATCAGCCAGTCCATCTAAATGTAAACCACCTGTCAGCCAAATCCAGAGCACTAAAATTAAGCTGCTACTCAGAACCAAAGGCAAGAATTGCAATAAATGCGCCATCCCCCACAGCGCAGCTCCAATTAGTAAGCCAACGAGCGGATAAAACAGCAGTGATTGTGCATTTTGCGCTGCAGTTGGCATCTGTTTTAAAGAAACAGGAAAAGTGCTCAGGAATTGCAAGGCAATCCAAAAAGGTGTCATGTTTGCCCCTGCATGCAAATGTTGCCATTGGGATGTAACTGGAATGAACTCAATTGCCCCAACGCTGCAGACATTTTTAAAATATCGTCTAAAGGTTGTTTCTGCGCCATCACTTTGAGTAATTTAATTACCCCGCCATGCGTAACCAATAACACACGTTTAGGTTGTTGCTCAAGTTGTTGTAAATATTGGTTGAGATCGGACAGACCTTGCAAAACGCGCTGCTGAAAATTTGGCAAAGATTCTGCTTGTGGTGGACAAAACTGGGTTGGTGTCATCCAAAATTTAGCTAAATCTTCAGGGTATTGTTCATACAAAGTTTGGGTGGAAATAGCTTCCCATGCACCAAAATGCATTTCCTGAAATTGTGCATCAATATACAGTGGCAATTGCTGTTCCAGCGCAAAAGTCTGAGCAATCTGCACACAACGCTGTAAAGGCGAACTCGCTACGATATCCCATCGTTGCCCTGTAGCTATTGCCGTGTTTAAAGTCTGCTGCATGTCTTGCCAACCTTGTAAAGTCAAAGCATCATCGGTTGAGCCACGCAAAGTATGACCCAATTCTGTTTCGCCATGTCTTAATAGGTCTAGCATGATCATAAAGATACTTTCTCACCAATAACCGCAGCTTCGGCAAAAGTCGCCATTTGATTATGCAAGGCACAGGCCAGTTGGATAATGCCCAATGCCGCGCCCGCACCGCTGCCCTCACCTAAGCATAAATTTAGATGCAGCAAGGCTTGTGCACCTAATGCTTCTAATAAGCGACGATGTCCATATTCAGCCGATTGATGCCCAAACAACATCCATTCTCGGACTTGAGGATTTAAACGCACTGCAACTAATGCAGCAGCACTGCTGATAAAACCATCCACCACCATCGGCAAGCCCAACTGCGCACAGCGAATATACGCGCCCACCATTGCAGCGACCTCCAATCCACCAACTGCACATAAGGCTTTAAAAGCATCATCTTGCACATAGTTCTGATGTAGAGCTAAAGCAGCATCAATCACCTGTTTTTTATGTTGCAATTGTGCAGTGTCAATTCCTGTGCCTATGCCAGTCAAGGCTTCAGCAGGTTCTTGTAATAAAAAGCAAGACAAGGCTGATGCCGAACAGGTATTTCCAATACCCATTTCACCTGCGACATAAATCGAGGCCTGCTGTGCGATGGCATCTTCCACACTTTGACGTCCAAGTGCCATCGCATCTGCACACGCTTGTTCAGTCATGGCGCGGGTTTTAGCAAAATTCGCTGTGCCTGCACGAATACAATGCCGCTCTACTCCTGCATATTCATACGCTTCCCCGACCGAGCCGCAATCCACCACTTGTAAATGCGCCTGATATTGTCGGGCGATGACGCTGATACATGCCCCACCTGTGGCAAAATTTTGTAGCATTTGCCGAGTCACGGCTTGGGGATAGGCGGAAATATTTTCTTCCATCACGCCATGATCGCCTGCGAAAATACATATCCACGGACGTTCAATATTCGGCTGCGTTGTTCCTTGCAAAGCCGCCAGTTGAATCGCAATATTTTCCAATGCTGCCAATGAACCTGTTGGTTTGGTCAATTGAAGTTGTCGTGCAATTGCCTGTTGTTTCATCTGTTCATTTGGCTTTTGACACGCTGCAAACCACCAAGTCATTTCTTCTCTCCTTTTAAAAGCATTGGAAAACCTGCGACACAGAACTGCACTTTGTCTGCAATTTGTCCCAATTGCTGATGTAATCGCCCTGTTTCATCGACAAATTTTCGGGTTATTTCGCCCATCGGTACAACGCCCAAACCTGTTTCATTGCTCACTAAAATAATATCGGCTTGCAACTGAGGTAAAACTTCGAGCAATGCTGAAATTTGTTGTTCGGCAAAGCTTTCTGCAGATTGCATCAACAAATTACTCATCCACAAGGTCAGACAATCTACTAAAATCACAGCATTCGGATGATCCAGCATCTTTAACTGCTCCGCCAAATACAAAGGCTCTTCGCACAATTGCCAAGTCTGCGGACGCTGTTGTTGATGATGCTGAATCCGCGCCTGCATTTCTGCATCGCCCGCTTGTGCAGTTGCTACATAAATGACGGATTTGCCAAGTTGCTGCGCGGTTTGCTCAGCCATACGGCTTTTACCCGAACGCGCACCGCCCAAAATAAGTTGAATCACATGTGCTCCAAAGGAAATTGATGCGTGCTAAATAGCTGACCTTGTAAAGTGTGTGCCTGATAATAACCAAAATTTAAATGATGGATATCTAAATCGAAATATTGCACGGGGAGATTTTGAATACGCTGCAAAATCAAATTGGTTGAACACGCTGTTTGATATAAACCCAAAGTAATATGTGGATGATACTGTAAAGCTGCGATTTCAGCCCCGCCTACGCTAAGTGCCTGACGTATACGCGCCAGTTGCTGTGATTGATCTTGCACTTCTACAAATAAAGCACTATCAAAACTATTGATGCCGCCCACTTTCAGTTGAAAAGGCTCTAGTTGCAACTGCTGTAAGGCTTGAACTTGTTGTTGAAATTGTGACTCGAGAAAGTCATCTTCCCAATGCTTTTTTGCTGCATAAAACCCACAAATATATAAGGTGATATGAAACTGGCGAGTGTTTGGGCGAAATAATACATCTGAAAATTGCTGTTTTAATTGTTGTAAATAACATTCTAAAGCTGGATGTTGAACAGCTAAATACCAAAGCACATAACGCTCACGCCCACGATGCCATTCAGGATAATCATGCTGCTGTGTTGGAATAACGTACTGATTGGCTTGAATAAACACGGGATAATTCAATGAATTAAAACAGCTTATGGTAAAACATTCACAACTGAATAGACATGAAAATCATGCAATTTGAGGTGAATATTTTTCAGTTTGGTATTTTAACCATCTACATCATTTAAATAATTTTGATTTTAATGAGATGGATAAAATTCAGAAGATGGCTGAAACAGGTCTGCAATGTTATGCTGAAATGAAGATGATATTTTCTAATCTACACAAGACACTACATTACTGTGAAGCTTTACCCCATCAGAATCGGTATAACTGGAGTTTATGATGCAACAAGAATTGATCTGTTATAAACAACTTCCTATTTGGAATCATGACTCAATTCCACAAGGGTTTAAAAAACAACACAATACCCAAGTCGGCACATGGGCGAAGTTGACTATTTTAAAAGGCGAATTGCATTTTTCGATGCTGCATGAATCTGGTGAAGTACAATCTGAGCATATTTTTTCCGTGGAAAATCAACCACCATTTATTGAACCGCAAGCGTGGCATAAAATTGTATCTGCCAGTGATGATATTGAGTGCCAGCTTAGTTTTTATTGTTTGCCTCAAGATTATTTTGTTAAAAAATATAAATTAAGCCCAACACATTCTGAAATTTTAATGGCACTTCCACAGTTAACCGTGGGTAAAGCTTTGGATGTTGGCTGTGGTACAGGCCGAAATGCGCTATATTTGAGCCAAAATGGTTTTCAAGTGGATGCTTGGGATGTGAACCCAGTGAGTATCCAAAAATTAAATGAAATTATTGCTGCAGAACAGATTTCATCTATTCAAACTGCTGTTCGGGATTTCAATCAGGATGCCACTATTACTGGTGAATATGACTTCATCAACTGTATCGTAGTAATGATGTTTTTGGCGCCTGAAACTATCCCTCCTCTTATTCAGCATATGCAGCAAGCGACCAAACCTCAAGGCTTTAACTTAATTGTTTGCGCGATGAATACTGAAGATTACCCTGTGCAACAGGACTTCCCTTTTAGTTTTAAAGCGGGTGAGTTAAGTGCTTATTATGCTGATTGGGATATTGTGAAATACAATGAAAATGTCGGTGAATTGCACCGCACAGATGCAGATGGTAATCGAATTAAACAGCGTTTTGCGACATTGTTGGCGAGGAAGAAGTAGATGTGCAAGTGGAATCTTAAATGAATAAGCTTTTGAGCTGCTCACAGACTAGATTTCAATTGCTTACATAAAGCTTAAAATAAAAAACCACTTACGATTAGTGCACGTAAGTGGTTGTTTTATATGGTGGGCCCAGACAGACTTGAACTGTCGACCAACGGATTATGAGTCCGCTGCTCTAACCGACTGAGCTATAGGCCCTATAATTGAATTTGTTATATTTCAACAAGTTCAAGCGCAAAGAATACTAGCGAAGATTTTTTAAAAACACAAGCCATTTTCAGAAATTGCTGTATAGATAGTCAGCAGACGAATTTGATTATTATTGAAATATAAAAACTACACCTTCACTTTCCGAAACATTGCCCGATGCAACTTTAAACGCTTCTCTTTACGCACTTCTAAAAACAACTCAAACATTGACCATACCAAGACCAATAACAACACAGTCAATGCCACAAGAAAAGTCGTCAAATAAGCCACTTTAGTATCCTTCCATGATGCGTGGAATAGTGAAATGATGAATAGAATCATAGCTAATTACGACCAAAGTCTAATGATTTACAAATCATTTGAATAGTGCATTTTTGCTCAATTTAAGACTTAATTTCTCTCAATTCATATATTTTTAATATTAAAAACAAAGTATTTAGAGTTAAAACCAATAAAAGATATAACGCTATATCAACTGCATCACTTGAGATTGCTATATTTCAAACAATTTTTCTGTTGACTCTTATATAAAACAAGCAGAAATTATGCATTTCCAGATTCATCAGCTGTTACATCTATGTTGAAAAAATTTATAGGCGAATCCGCATTCAAACTTGCAGGATGGCAATATCAGGTAGAACCCAACGTACTCGAAAACAAACAAGTGATCGTCGGTTTTGAACACACCTCAATGATGGATGCAATCCTCTCGCTTGCTCTGTTCCAAATTTATGATATTAAAATCCATACTTTAATCAAAAAAGAGCTTTTTAAAGGGCCACTTAAACCTATTTTAGAAAAAGTCGGCGGTATTCCAGTAGACCGTAAATCTAACAAAGATATTGTGTCGCAAATGGTCGAACTTTTTGATCAAAATGAACATTTCAATTTGGTCATCGCACCCGAAGCAACTCGCGCAAAAACAGGTGAAGCCCGCAAGCCAATTCGTACAGGTTTTTGGCATATTGCCAAAGCAGCCAATGTGCCTATCGTTTTAATGTATGCCAACTCACAAACCAAACAAGGTGGGATTTTTGGCAAAATCTATCCGACAGATTTAGATCACGATATGGCACTTATCCAACAATTATATAAAGAACAAGTGGGCTTAGATATTGTCATTCCTGAGCCAAAAACAACTCAAAGCAACACTTAAAAAACCTAAAACTCTGCCCTTTATCTAAAAAAAGGGCTTATGTTAGAATGGGCGAAATTTTGATAGGCATACTGCCAATCTGTAAGGAGCATAGTTCGCATGGCGGGTCATTCCAAGTGGGCCAACATTAAGCATCGTAAAGCCAAACAAGATGCTAGTCGTGGTAAGTTGTTTACCAAATTTATTCGTGAATTAACAACTGCTGCAAAGCTCGGCGGTCCAGATGCGGCAAGTAACCCTCGTTTACGTGCTGTTGTGGAAAAAGCACTTTCAGTTAACATGACACGTGACGTCATTAACCGTGCCATCCAGCGTGGTGCAGGCGGTGAAGATAACGACGATCTTAAAGAAGTAACCTATGAAGGTTATGGTGTAGGTGGTGTTGCGGTTATTGTAGAAACCATGACAGACAACTTAAACCGCACCGTGCCAGATGTACGTCACTGTTTCTCTAAAACTGACGGTAACTTAGGCACCAATGGTTCTGTAGCATTCCTATTCACCAAACGTGGTGAAATTTCATTTGAAGATTCATCTTTAGAAGATCAAGTGATGGAAGTGGCTTTAGAAGCTGGCGCAGAAGATATTGAAGTGTCTGAAGATGGCATTTTGGTTATTACTACGCCAGAAGCTTTTGGTATAGTTCAAGATGCGCTAACAGCAGCAGGTTTGAAATCTGACAATGCTGAAGTGGTTATGAGTCCATCGACCAAAGCAGAAATTACAGACATCGATCAAGCGAAAAAAATTATGAAAATGATTGATATGCTTGAAGATTTAGATGATGTTCAAAACGTATATACCAACGTTGAATTCTCTGATGAAGTTTTAGCACAATTAGACGCATAATCGGTCTAACTGCAATTCCTAAAAACGCACGTTCTCGTGCGTTTTTTTATAGATCCAGTCAAAATAATTCTAAGATTCTAATAAATTAAACTTTATTTAATAAACCATGACAGTTTAAAACATCATATTCTTTAATCACAAAGCTAGAATGCAAACCTGCCACATGCTCAATTTTACCAATCCGTTTTAATAAAATTTCGCTGTAATTTTCCATATCTCGTGCCACAACCTCTACAATAAAATCTGCAGTCTGTCCTGTCACCAAAAATGCACGTATCACTTCAGGAATGCTTTCCAATTCATCCAAAAATTTGGCAAAAATATCGGTATCGTGTTTGCTCAAAGACACCTGCAACAACACATGCAAACTAAAGCCCAGTTTTTGATAATTAATTTCACGCTTTAAACCTGAAATAATTTTATGATCGATCAGACTTTTAATACGGCGATGCACCGAACTTACCGACAGATTAACCCGCTCGGAAAGTTCATTCAAATTGACATCTTCATTGCTTAAAATTTCTAAAATATGCTTATCGTAGCGATCTAATTCCATTTTCAAGCACTCAATCTAATCTGATAAAATTTAAACTCATGCTGCCATTATACTTAAATTATTTTGCAGACTAAGCATCTTTATCGAAAATTATTTTCCATTATTAAAGCAAAATGTTTATGATTCAACAGATCACCGCTTATCGTTTTGAACAACTTAACAGACAAACGGAACAGCTTTCTAATTTATTGATTTTCAAATTTTTAAATTTAAAAAACTCAACAAAACAACGAATCTACTCATACATTTTCACAATCCCGACCGTCTATCTTTTACAAGTGTATAGAAATGTATTAAAACAGATGCGCTCGACAATAAGCACAATGCAGCACAACAAAACCAATAAAAATACAAGGAGTCGTCATGGCTTTTAAATCTCTAAGCTTGCTGAAAATAAAATTAGCTCTGTATTTACCGTTGAAACTCAGACCAGCTCTTTATTCGATGGACTCTTAAGTGGTAGCTCTTTAAGCAATACCTTTTCTGGTTTGCTTGGCAGCCTGACTAGTTCGACCTCGACCACCCCTACCCTAGATTCTTTATTAAAAAGTTTACCCTCTGGCAGCAGCTTAGATAGTTCTAGCCTAACCAATCTAATCAGCCAATTTTCAAGCTCGAATACCAACTTAGATATCACCAGTTTAATTAGCAAACTGACACAATCCAATGGCGGTAGCTTCGATATTGCTTCCATCACCAATTTACTCAGCGGCATGATTGACAGCAATGCAGGTGATTTAGATATTACGAAACTCACCCAATTAGTGAGTGGGTTAATCGGTGGTAATACGGGTAATCTTGATATTGCTCAAATTGCTCAACTGGTTAGTGGCTTGATTGGTGGCAACATCGGTGGAGGTTTAGGCGGTCTAGATATCGCAGTGATTGCTGAACTTGTAGGCGGGTTAATGCAAGGCAATGGCGATCTTGATATTGCGCAAATTGCTCAACTGGCAAGCGGCTTGATTGGCAGCAATATCGGTGGCGGTTTAGGCGGTATGGATATCGCGGTCATTGCTGAATTAGTAGGCGGTTTAATGCAAGGCAATGGCGATCTTGATATTGCACAAATTGCGCAACTGGCAAGCGGCTTAATTGGCGGTAACATCGGTGGTGATTTAGGTGGTCTAGATATCGCTGCTCTAGAACCAATTCTTGCGTTGCTTAATCCTGAAGGTCAGCTTGCAAGTGACTTTGATCTAGGTGGTTTATTAAATAATCTGACTGGAGATACAACTGGTGGTTTCAGCTTAGATGGCTTGAGTGATGGTTTTGACAACTTAATTTCTGGTTCAGATTTTAACATCAGCGACTTACTGCAAGGTGCGTCATCTACAACCAGTTCAGAGATCAATATTGATAGCTTAGTCCCTGCATTAGGCGATGCATTTGGCAATTTAACTGGTGGCACATCAGACACTCAATTTGATTTAGCTACCCTGCCAAATTTGGTACAGAATTTTGATTTGAATAACTTAAATTCTTTGTTCTAACTCTTAGTTCTAGATTTTATACATCAGTATCCAAAAAAATACGCGCAGATTGCGCGTATTTTATCTGAGGCGATAACATTTAAATACCGCGCCAATCTACACGTGCATTACGCTCAGTTTGATAAATACGAGAAACATATTGCCCTAAAGGTAAATCCAGCAAATATTTTTTATAATCTTTAAATTCTTCAGAAATCACTTCATCATGTTCTTTTTCCCACGGCGTTCCAGAAATTTCCAAAATAGGTGCAAGCATCGAACACACTGAAATATCGGCCAAACCTAAACGCTCACCCACAAAATAACGCCCGTAATTATCAATCAAATGCTGATTTAAAATGACAATTAATTCATCCATCCGCTGTTTGGATTCTGCAACTTTATCTTGATCGAGCTGATAGCCCTTAGACACCAAGGCTTTAATAATTGGCTTGGAATATTTAGAAAATTGACGCAAATAGCCTTTTTCGCCAATTAAAATTTCCAAAGGTTCTTCACTTTCAGATAATGCATGCGCCAACCCCCATCGACGCACATGCTGCCCCAATTCATCAGCCAAAGTATTTATGGCCAACGCATGTTTATATTGTTCGGCATCACTGCGTAACAAGGCATGTTCGGGGTAAATATCATCTAGATATAAAGCAATTTGAGTCGAATCTGCTATCCAGCGGTCTTGATCACGTAAAATAGGTAATTTATTTTGCCCTGTTTTTAATTGGGCAAAAGCGCGATGCACGCCTGGAATTAAGTTTTGCGCATCATAATCTAACTCTTTATGATCCAATAACCAGCGAGCTTTCTCACAAAAATGAGACAAAGGAAACTGGTATAAGATGCGCATAAAATCTCCATATTTAAAATTTTGATATCCAAAGCAGTATCAATACTGTGCTTGTCATACTTTAGTCATAGCCTCTTATAATTACAATGTACTTTTTATTCAAAATTCAGGCGAAACAGTCAGCAATTCAAAATCAATTCCGAAAAGAAATTCAACGTACAGCATCAAGCACGCTAGATTGGAGAAACATCTGTCCGATGACCTGACTTTATCTGCCCTTTCATGTAAAATCGTGCCTAATTTTTAAATAACACGTTGTGAGTTATTCATGGGTTTTAATTGTGGTATTGTGGGCCTGCCAAACGTTGGTAAATCTACGCTTTTTAATGCTTTAACCAAAGCTGCAATTGCAGCGGAAAACTTCCCGTTCTGTACCATTGAGCCAAATACAGGCATTGTACCTGTGCCAGATTCACGTTTGGACAAATTGGCGGAAATCGTAAATCCACAACGTGTATTACCAACCACGATGGAATTTGTGGATATTGCAGGTTTGGTTGCAGGTGCATCTAAAGGTGAAGGTTTAGGTAACCAATTCCTTGCCAACATTCGTGAAACCGATGCGATTGCGCATGTAGTTCGTTGCTTTGAAGATGAAAACGTCATTCACGTAAATGGTAAAATTGACCCATTAGATGACATTGCAACCATCAATACCGAACTTGCTTTGGCCGATTTAGAAACGGTAAGTAAAGCCATTACACGCTTAGCAAAATCTGCCAAAGGTGGCGATAAAGAAGCCGTAGCGACCAAAGCCGTTTTAGAAAAAATCCAACCTTTACTGGATGATGGCAAGCCTGCACGTGCAGCCAATTTAGATGACGATGAACGCAAATTGGTTCGTGGTTTTGGTTTATTAACCTTAAAACCAACCATGTATATTGCGAACGTGGCAGAAGATGGCTTTGAAAACAACCCGCACTTAGATGCAGTCAAAAAACTTGCTGCAGAAGAAAATGCGATTGTGGTGCCTTTATGCAACCAAATTGAAGCCGAAATTTCATTACTTGAAGATGAAGACCGTGCAGAATTCCTAGAAGCTCTTGGTATGGAAGAACCAGGGCTGAACGTAGTGATTCGTGCAGGTTATGCGCTGTTAGGTCTGCAAACTTACTTTACTGCAGGCGTACAAGAAGTCCGCGCGTGGACAGTGAAAGTAGGTGCAACTGCACCACAAGCAGCAGGCGTAATTCACACTGACTTTGAAAAAGGCTTTATCCGCGCAGAATGTATTGCTTATGAGGATTTCGTACAATACAACGGCGAAGCAGGTGCAAAAGAAGCAGGTAAATGGCGCTTGGAAGGTAAAACTTATATCGTACAAGACGGTGATGTTTTACACTTCCGTTTTAATGTTTAATTGTTTTTATGTTTAGTTTTAGAACAATGCTTACAGCCGAGCATTGATTCAATAAAAAAACCTCGATGTAAGCATCGAGGTTTTTTTATAGGCGATTCTGCATCACATCAATGCAAAATAATCTCAACTAAGACTGCACCACATTGCCCTTTTGTTTCGGGTCGGTATTACCCAATTCAGGATGCGCCAAAGCATCGGCACATTGTTTTTTATCACGTTCATAATCGGCTTGTTTTTGTGCAAGACTGCTTGAACTGTCAATCGTCGCACGTGCCCAAATTTCCAAACTGGTCAAAGCCTTACGACACAGCGCATATTTCCCTTCCGTTACAGAGTCGGTCATTTTGACATTAATACGCCAGTCGGTACTTAATTTACGGGCAGGTTTGCGGACTTTATCTTCAATTAAGTTACGCTGTTTACGATACACGTACGGCTCAACTTCATTCATTAATTCCCACGCGGCTTGCGCATACACAGTCGCATCATTGGTGAGTTTTGGCGCAGGCTTAATTTCTACTGTTTTTTGCGGGTTGTTGTCATTGCTACACGCTTGCAATAACAGGCTACTGCATAACATTGAAGCAAGCAGGATTACAGGTGTTTTCAATTTCAACATATCGGTTCGCCCATACAAACAATTCGGCATCATGCTAATGAATTCAAGTATAATACACAATCTTCATTTGACCCATCGTTCAACTTTCTCCCACAAGGTGTGTCGTGTCCGTACACAATATTCAAACTGCGCCCGCAGCAAGTTTTTGGCAAGGTGCAAAAGATAGTCAGGCGATTATTTTCACCTATCTGCCTGTTTCTTTTGCTTTTGGTGTTTCTGCAACTCAATTCGGCTTTAGCGCATGGGAAGCCTTATTTTTATCTTGCTCGATGTATGCAGGGGCGAGTCAATTTTTAGTCGTTGCCTTATTGGGCAGTGGAACTTCAATCTGGATGACCGCATTAACGGTAATCGCCTTGGATATTCGACATTTACTTTACGGCCCGGCCTTACAAAACCTGATTCAAGATCGTTTAAACCTAAAAAAAACTGCAATTTGGTCATGGGGTCTGACCGATGAAGTTTTTGCCTCAGGCATGATTAAACTGTCACAGCGCCGTCAGGAATGGTCTGAATCATGGATGCTTGGACTGAGTTTATTTAGTTGGTTGTCTTGGGCATTAGGCTCTTTATTAGGCGGATTATTTGCCGATCAAGTCACTAAAATGCCACAGTTTTTGCAAGCGGCGCTCGACTTTTTACTGCCCGCTTTATTCCTTAGCTTCTTATTGGCAGCATTTGAAAAGAAACACACCTTTGTCGTGGGAATCACCATTCTAGTATCTGCCGTAGCTTGTTATTTTATTGACTTATCTGCTGCAATTTTTATTGGGATTTCTTCAGGTATTTTGGCGGGATTATTTAAACACTATGTTTTAAAACAACCCGACCCTGAACATACAGGATCAAAATCATGAGTTTAGAAATTATTTTGGTCGGTATTATAGTCGGTATCGCAAACTTCGCCTCACGTTTTGGGCCATTTTTTGTGATTCAAAAGTTTCAACAAGGCTCACAGCAACGTGGTGCTTTATGGCTTAAAATCGCTTTGGGCAGCATTGGTATAGCCGCAATTAGCTCTATGCTCGTGGTTGCAACCTTGCCACCTTTGCTTGAAACACCCAATAAAAGTTTTGCGATGTTGATTGGCTTTTTAGTGCTGACAGGTTTGTATTTTAAGTTTAAGAAAATCGTACCTGCAACGCTTACCGCAGCCATCACCTATGGTTTAATTTATACTTATGTGCCATTTTCGTTCTAATGTTGCTGAAATTTAGAGGTTGAATCGTCCAAATGATCTATTTCAGGATTCAGCCTTAACTGCTTTAAAGCACTGAATGCAATATAAGTAGATGACAAAATCATGATTTTGTTGCAAACAGGGCTTAACTCATGGAACAGTTCTGCTATGCTAAAAGCCCACTTTAGCAAGGACGATTCACATGAGCGTGACCATTGGTACTCCCCTTCAATCTTCTGCTTTTAAAGTTTTGCTATTGGGTTCAGGGGAACTCGGTAAAGAGGTGGTAATTTCACTGCAACGCTTAGGCGTAGAAGTACATGCCGCCGATCGCTACGACCATGCGCCAGCCATGCAAGTCGCACATTATGCTTATACTTTAAACATGGCAGATGCCACAGAATTAAAACAACTGATTGAAAAAATTCAACCCAATTTAATTGTGCCTGAAATTGAGGCCATTGCGACATCAGTTTTACTTGAAATTGAAGCGCAAAATATTGCAACAGTGATTCCATCTGCCAAAGCGGTAAATTTGACCATGAACCGTGAAGGCATTCGTCGTTTGGCTGCAGAAGAATTAGGTTTGCCGACATCCGCTTATCGCTTTGCCAATTCTCTCGAATCTTTCCGCGCTGCATGTGATGACATTGGTTATCCAAACTTTGTGAAGCCTGTGATGTCATCTTCAGGCAAGGGACAATCGCGTGTCACCTGCTTTGATGAAGTTGATGCAGCTTGGGAATATGCCCAGACTGGCGGGCGCGTCAATCAAGGCACTGTGATTGTTGAATCACAAATTGACTTCGATTTTGAAATTACCTTATTAACCGTACGTGCTAAAAACCCAGAAACTGGTGCGATCGAAACTTCATATTGCGACCCAATTGGTCACCGTCAAGATGCAGGCGACTATGTAGAAAGCTGGCAACCTCAAGCCATGAGTGATGCTGCCTTGACTGAAGCCAAACGAATTGCACACAAAGTGACTACTGCCTTAGGTGGTTGCGGTATTTTTGGTGTAGAGCTGTTTGTGAAAGGCGATAAAGTCTGGTTCAGTGAAGTATCTCCACGTCCACACGACACAGGTTTGGTGACATTGGCTTCACAATTCCAAAGTGAATTTGAATTACATGCCCGCGCGATTTTAGGCTTACCTGTCAATACCACACGCCATAGCGTTGCAGCCAGTGCGGTGATTTATGCAGGTGTCGATGCAACAAATCTTTCATTTTCTGGCCTGAATCTTGCATTAGCACATCCCGATACAGATTTACGTTTATTTGGCAAACCTGAAGGTTTTGAACGTCGTCGTATGGGCGTTGCCACTGCGCGAGCAGAAACCACAGAGCAAGCGCGTGAGCTAGCTCAGCAGACTGCGGACACTGTTCGTGTTCATTTAAACGAAAATCAAAATTAAGCTCGTCATTGCATAACGGAATTGTCCATGATCATTACATTACCCTTGCTGAATTATGTAAAAAGCAACCATGACATTCAGGCCATTAACCAATGGCGCACCGATGTCGAAAATCAGCTACAACAATGTTTTGAAAATGGACAATCCATTCGTGAAGTGATTTTGGCGCGTTCTAACCTGATTGATGAAGCGCTCACTTTCTTATGGCAACATGCTGAATTAGACAAAACCGATTTAAGCCTATTTGCGGTAGGTGGCTATGGGCGCAAAGAAATGCTGCCCTATTCAGATGTCGATATTATGGTGTTATCGGAAGATGCAATTACAGCAGAACAAGAACAACTTATTTCGACCTTTATTTCGTCTTTATGGGATGTTGGCAACTTCAAACCTGCCACCAGCGTGCGGACTATTCAAGACTGTGTGATTCAGGCAACCAGTGATTTAACTGTTGCAACTGCCTTGATTGAAGCGCGTTTAATTACAGGAAATCAGCAGCTTGCCAAATGGCCGCGTCGTATTGTTTCGCAGACTTGGACAGATAAAACCTTTTTTGATGCCAAAATGGAGGAGCAAAGCAAGCGTTACGCGCAGCACAATGACACCGAAAGTAATTTAGAACCTGATATTAAAAATGCTCCGGGCGGTATTCGTGACATCAACCAAATTGGCTGGATTGCCAAACGCCATTTTCGCGTCAATCGTATTTACGACTTGGTGCATTTAGGTTTTATTTCAGAATTTGAATTGGGTGTACTTGAAGAAGCCGAAAGCTTTTTATGGGAAATCCGTCATCATCTCCATCGTTTAACCAAACGTGATGAAAACCGTTTATTGTTTGATTATCAACGAGATATTGCAGCAACTTTTGGCTATGTTCGAGAAGAAGGTAAACCGCAAAATTACCCGATTGAACAATTTATGAAGCGTTATTATCGCTCTGCACAGCAAGTTTCCACTTTAAATGAAATGTTGCTGGCCTATTTTAATGAGTCGGTCATTACCCCGCGTTTGCCTAATTATGAACGTAACATTGAAGAAATTAATGAAAATTTTAAACTGGTCGATGGCAAACTTGCCGTGCAGCACCACAAAATTTTCTCAGAAAAACCAAGCGCAATTTTAGAAATTTTCTATTTATTGGCCAATCGTCCTGAAATTGAAGGAATTCGCGCACGAACACTGCGCCTGCTGACACTTGCAGCCAAGCGTATTGACCAAAGTTTCCGTGATGATCCAACGCATCAAGCGCTGTTTATGGCAATTTTGCGCTCACCGCACCGCTTGTATAATACCTTGGTGACTATGAAACGCTTAGGTGTATTGGGCAATTACATCCCCGCTTTTGGTCAAATTACAGGTTTAATGCAATACGACTTATTCCATATTTATACAGTCGATGCGCACATTTTACTATTACTCCGCAATTTAAGCCGCTTCAAAGAACCTGAATTCGCGAAAGATTTTCCTGTGGTCAGTTCGGTATTTCAGCGTTTAGCCCGTCGTGACATTATTTATTTGGCTGCGATTTTCCATGATATTGCTAAAGGTCGTCGTGGTGATCACAGTGAACTTGGTGCGGTAGATGCGATTGAGTTTTGCCGTAAACACGGATTTACTGAACGTGAATGTAACCTTGTGGCATGGTTAGTCAAAAATCACTTGTTGATGTCAGTCACAGCACAGAAAAAAGATATTTCTGACCCCGATGTGGTCAAGGAATTTGCCGAAAAAATGGGAGATATGGAGCATTTAGATTATCTCTATACCTTAACGGTTGCTGATATTAATGCGACTAATCCAACACTCTGGAACTCATGGCGTGCATCCTTAATGCGCCAACTTTATACGCAAGCGCGTGATGTCATTCGCTCAGGACTTGGGCGTCCCGTCGATTATCAAATGCTGATTGAAGACACCAAATTTGCGGCAAGCGAGTTACTGGTTAAAGATTTTGAACTCAGTGCTGTTGAAAAAGTCTGGCAAGAACTGGGCGATGAATACTTTATTAAAGAATCTGCCGATGAAATTGCATGGCATACCCGCGCGATTTTGGAGCATGGCGATAATCCTGCACCATTAGTACTCATGCGCGCGCACCGAAAATCAGCACAAGACGCAGTACAAATCTTTATTTACACGCAAGACCAACCCAACCTATTTGCCACAACTGTCGCTATTTTAGACCGCATGAACCTTGACGTTCAGGATGCACGAATTATTACTGCGACCAAAGCCTTTAGTTTGGATACTTACGTGGTCTTAGACCGTTTTGGCACACTCTTAACAGACCCTGAACGTGAAGAAATGGTGATTGAGGCTTTAGTGAATGCCTTGAGACAGTCAGATAAATATCCGGGTCTGATGCAACGCCGCATTCCACGTCAATTACGTCATTTTGACATTGAAAACACAGTAGAAGTGACGTTCAATGCAGCGCTGAATCAAAACATGGTCGAAATTGCCACACTAGATCATCCCGGGTTACTCGCCAAAATTGGTGGCTTGTTTATGATGCAAGGCTTAGATATTCACTCCGCCAAAATTGCCACCCTGGGCGAACGTGCTGAAGATATTTTCTTTGTCACAAAAAAAGATGGCAACCCAATGACAAAGTCTGAAGCAGATACCTTTGCCATCCAGCTCAAAGCTGCTTTAGATGAGGCCTCTAATCAGGTCTGTGGTCAACATTAACTTCAATTTACGGAACATCCATGAACTCAAGTTTGTCCTTATTACATCCTTACCCTTTTGAAAAGCTAAACAAACTATTTCAGGACGTACAACCTGCAAATTTGCCGTTAATTCCACTGTCTATTGGCGAACCTAAACATCCTGCACCTGAATTTGTCAAACAAGCCATTATTGATAATTTTCAGCATTTATCGACTTATCCGAACAGCAAAGGTCTGCCTGAATTACGTCACAGCATTGCCCATTGGCTGACACAACGCTTTCATTTAAAACAAGTTAACCCAGACACTCAAGTTCTCCCCGTTTCAGGTACACGTGAAGCGATTTTTTCCTTCGTACAAGCATTGATTCGACGTGAAGATGCACCTTATGTAGTGATGCCCAATCCGTTTTATCAAATTTATGAAGGGGCAACTTTATTGGCAGGTGCTCAACCCTATTTCATCAATTGCACCGAAGACAATAATTACTTGGGTGATTTTGATGCTGTACCTGCAAAAGTCTGGGAAAAAACTGCTTTATTATTTGTCTGTACACCGGGAAATCCAACGGGTGCTGTCCTTTCAAAAGAACAATTTAAAAAGCTGATTGCCCTGTCAGATCAATATAATTTTGTCATTGCATCTGATGAATGTTATTCAGAATTATGGTTTGACCAAGCGCCTACAGGTTTACTGGAAGTCTGTGCCGAACTTGGACGCGATGACTACAAAAACTGCATCGTATTCCATTCTTTGTCTAAACGCTCAAACTTACCCGGCATGCGTTCAGGCTTTGTTGCGGGCGATGCCAACTTATTAAAACCTTATTTGCAATATCGTACCTATCATGGTGCGGCAATGCCTGTACAACATCAATTGGCATCTATTGCAGCTTGGGATGATGAACAGCACGTTGAAGATAATCGTCAACAATATCGCGCCAAGTTTGAATTATTCCAAACGGAACTTGGGCATTTACTGCCATTAAAAAAACCAGATGCAGGTTTTTATTACTGGCTCAAAGTCGACCATGATGAAAATTTTGCCAAAATATTGATGGAAAAAGCCCATATTAAAGTGCTGCCAGGTCGGTATTTATCTCGTGAAACCGCACAAGGTAACCCGGGTGAAAACCATGTTCGCTTAGCTTTGGTTGCAGATTTGGCGCAATGTGAACAAGTAATTCAACGTCTTAAAGCGATTTTATAAGTTAATGATTTCAATTAAATTTAAGGCGATCATCTGATCGCCTTAATTATCTTACTTGCACAAGCGCAAGCCTTTATCGTAAAGCCTTTTCAATTTCCGCCTGCAAATCTTCAGGTTTTGTGGTCGGAGCAAAACGGTTCAACACCTTGCCATCTTTGCCAATTAAAAACTTGGTGAAATTCCATTTAATTCCGTTGCCCAAAATACCTTTACTGTTATTGGTCAGGTAACGGAAAATCGCATGTGCTTCAGGCCCTTTCACATCAATTTTGCTAAACATTGGAAAACTGACACCATAGTTTTTTTGGCAGAAGCTCCCAATTTGCTCATTGGAACCTGGATCTTGCCCACCAAACTGATTGCACGGAAAGCCCAAAACTTCAAGACCTTGGTCTTTATATTGTTGGTATAACTTTTCCAAACCCGCAAATTGAGGCGTAAAACCACACTTGCTGGCTGTATTTACAATCAACAAAACCTTCCCTTCATAATCGCTAAAGGCTTTATTTTGTCCATCTAACAACTCAGCTTCAAACTGATAAATGTTGGTCATGGATAATTTCCCTCATCATTTTTTTCTTGTGTTTTGAGTTCTAAAGAAGCCGAATTGACACAATAGCGCAATCCTGTTGGTTGTGGCCCATCGTCAAAAACATGCCCTAAATGTGCGTCACAATGATGACAAACAATCTCTGTACGTTGCATACCATGTGAACTGTCATGGTGCTCTTCAACTACTCCAGGCTGAATTGGACGATAGAAACTAGGCCAACCACTGCCACTGTCATATTTTGTTTCAGATGAGAATAACGCTGTTCCACAACAACGGCAGCTATACACACCCTCTTGTTTAGTATTCCAATATTTCCCCGTGAACGCAGGCTCTGTCCCTTTTTGTCGTGTAATCCGAAACTCCTCTGGTGATAACTCTCTTTGCCATTCTCGGTCTGTTTTATTGAGTTTTCCCATCACTAACTCCTTTAAATCTTTGACATTCAGTGTCATGCTTCAGTACTTCCATATTTACGCTAGAGCTTGCAAAATATCTAGCTAAATTTCAGCATAGATTGTGATATTTCAGTAATCTATATTTTGTTTATCTTAAAATCATTGGATGGAACTATGTCCGTACTTGGTAACACGACTCCACGCGAAATAAAAAAATCATCAAAACTCGAGCATGTATGCTACGACATTCGCGGACCTGTGTTACGAGCGGCCAATGAAATGGAAGAGGCCGGTCATAAAATTATTAAACTGAATATTGGCAACCCCGCCCCATTCGGTTTTGAAGCTCCACAGGAAATTATTAATGATGTTGCATTGAACTTACCCAATGCAATTGGTTATACCGACTCTAAAGGGATTTTTCCTGCGCGTAAGGCCATTTGTCAGTACTATCAGCAAAAAGGCATTTTTGATATGCACGTAAATGACGTGTATATCGGCAATGGTGTGTCTGAACTGATTGTTATGGCGATGCAAGGCTTATTGGACGATGGCGATGAAATGCTGGTACCAATGCCTGACTACCCGCTTTGGACTGCGGCAGTGAATTTATCGGGCGGTACTGCTATTCACTACAAATGTGATGAAGAAAACTTTTGGTATCCAGACATTGCCGATATGGAAAGCAAAATCACGCCAAATACGCGCGGTATTGTCATTATTAACCCGAATAACCCAACGGGTGCGGTTTATCCACGTCATGTGTTGGAACAAATTGTAGCATTGGCAAAAAAATATGACTTAATTTTATTTGCCGATGAGATTTACGACAAAATTATTTATGACGGCATTGAGCATGTTGCGGTTGCAGCTTTAGCGGGTGATCAACTCTGTATCTCATTTAATGGCTTGTCTAAATCGTATCGCATTGCGGGCTTCCGTTCAGGCTGGATGGCGATTACAGGCGATAAATCACGCGCTGCAGACTACATTGAAGGTTTAGACATGTTGGCGTCTATGCGCTTGTGTGCCAACCATCAGGCGCAGTACGCGATTCAAACAGCATTGGGTGGTTATCAGTCTATCAATGACTTGATTCGTCCGGGTGGTCGTTTATACGAACAACGTAACATTGCATGGGAAATGCTGAACGACATTCCTGGCGTGTCTTGTGTCAAACCTGAGGGTGCAATGTATTGCTTCCCGAAACTTGATCCAAACGTCTATCCAATTGAAGATGACGAAAAGTTAATGCTCGATTTACTCAAAGCAGAAAAAGTTTTGTTGGTTCAAGGTACAGGTTTTAACTGGCCAACGCCTGATCATTTCCGTGTGGTGTTCTTGCCAGCAGAAAATGAATTACGTGAAGCAATGACACGTTTAGGTCGTTTCTTGGCAAAAATCCGCTAAGACTTCACCGAATCTCTGTTGTAAAATGCCGTGTTAAACACGGCATTTTTTATGGATTTGATTTTTATTTCTATTTTATCTTTACATCTCTTGTTCATCATCAAGTGGTCACATAGCAAAGCGATACTCAGACACTTGGGGATACACTTTTACACGCCCGCAAAAGCATGCTGTAATAGCCACAAGCGATTAAGTTTCAGGAACTGAGCATGCACTACCAAGTTCATCTTATTGATGCGCAGAAACCATCACAAAACTATATTTGGTTGCTTGAACATTGTGCCAGCAAACAAGTGGTGGTGGTTGACCCAACTGATGCCAAACCTGTTGAAGGTTTTTGCCAAAATCATGGTTTAGAGATCGCGCAAATTTGGTTGACGCATTGGCATCAAGACCATATTGGCGGTGTGCCTGAACTCATTGCAGAACGTAATTTACCTGTTTATGGGCCACGTGAAGAATTGAGCAAAATTCCGTTTATCACGCATCCTTTACAAAACCAAGACCATATCAATTTTCATGATTTACAGGTCGATGTTATTGCCGTTCCGGGACATACCTTGGGGCATATTGTGTATTTTATAGATGCGTTGGATGTATTGTTCTGTGGCGACACTTTATTTGCGATGGGCTGTGGGCGTGTTTTTGAAGGTACATATTTGCAAATGTATCAATCTTTAAACCGCTTGGCAGCGCTGCCTCCGCGTACCCGAGTATATTGCACCCATGAATATACATTGGCGAATGCACAATTTGCACTGCATGTAGAACCCGACAATGTTGCCATTCAAGAGCGTTATCAACAAATTGAAAGTTTACGCATGCTTAATCAACCCACTTTGCCAAGCAGCATCGAACTAGAACTGGAAACCAATCCATTTTTAAGAGCCGAAAGTGTCGAAGAATTTCAGAAATTACGTGAACTCAAAGACAACTTTTAAATTGATGCTTTGATCATAAAGCATCTGATATTTCTCTCGGATTATAAAATCTGACTCTGTACACGACAAATTTCACAGAACCCTTATCCTATCAGGATTCTGCTTTCTTAAAATTGCCAAAATTTCCTTAAACTCTTCTTTTTTCCCAAAACCAATTAAACGCTGAATCGCCATTTGAAC
>NZ_VPEA01000006.1:0-192922 GCF_013417365.1 Acinetobacter sp. YH12252 | reverse complement strand
TAAACATCGTTCGATTGCTGGTTTTTTAGCAGGCGTATTTTCTTCACTATGTGCGTATCAACTTTGCCAAAAGAATAAGCCTAAAATTCATGTGATTAAATCTTTGGCTTATCCGTAACTGGGGTTAAGTTAGTCAATCAAGCAATATTAAAAAAACAAGTAAAATCAAAGGTAGATATGCTATTTGTGGTAAATGCCCAATACAATTGGGCATTATGATTGAATCAAAAACTATTATTTTTTATTTGGAAGGCTAGAAGTAAATGCCTCTTGAGGAATCGGTATCTTACGTGATTTAAATATTCTTTCAGATTCAGGTATTTGTTGCATTTGATCTTTCATCCACTCTTGAGACATAACGGGATGATTACTTAATTTTTTCATAGAGGCTTCAGGGTGGAATGGAACTTTAGCCACCTGTGCTGGGAATATCCCCAGTTTATTTAGTTCAGCCTCATAATGATTTTTAAGATCTAGTGTGCTTTGTAGTTGTTCCTTGAGTGCTTTAATTTCATTTTGCAAATTAGAAATAATTGCATCCTGACCTAACTCTATTGGAGCTTTGATCGGTTTAGTATTTTTAAGTGCCTGAAGAGAAAGCTCTTCATCAATAATTCCTCTTTTTATTGGTATTAGCATCCCTGTTTTCTTTGCGTATGTAATTTGTGCTTGGGTATAGCCATATTTATCACAGAAGTCAGTAATACGAATGTTGGTCATGAGCTTAAGAATTCCCAATTGATTGCGATGAAGTAATTATCTGATAATGTCTTTTATTATAAATTAGACATATAAAAATTATCTGATAATTATCTTATTCTAAATTATTTCAGATATATAACATCCTAATGAGAATCATGAAGCTCTTTAGAGTACACATGAAAAATGAATATCAAGCCTGCCATCGTGCAGGCTTTTTTATGCCCAAAATTTAGGAGTCAAGTCATGAGCTTGAATTGTCCCTTTTGTCATTCAACCGACATCATGATTGTTGAAGCGAATGCGCAACAAGCAAATTCAACATTATCAAATCTTGCATCACCCGCAGCTTTAGGGGCCTTAGGTACAACCGTTGCGAAGTCTTTGAATTTGCCTCCCATCGTTGGAGGAATTGCAGGAACTGTACTCGGTGGTTTGTTTAACTCTTTTACAGAACAAAGCACACCTCCGCAGCAAAGTTTGTGCTTCTGCCATAACTGTTACCAAAAATTTCCAACGCATCTTCTGCACTAAAGATCGTTGGTATTAACACAGAATCAAATTTCAAATTAAAAGGAATAAAACTATGGCACATCAACTTGAACAAATGGCTTATGTCGGTGAAACCCCTTGGCATGGGCTAGGGAATCAACTAAGTCAAAACCAACCGATTGAGGTCTGGGCACAGCAGGCAGGCATGGACTGGCGTATCGAGTCATCTAATGTCAGTTATATGGCACAGAATGAACGTGGACAAAGCATCATCATGCCGTATGCAGACCAGCGTGTACTGTATCGTTCTGATACTCATGCACCCTTGTCAGTGGTCAGTCAACGTTTTCAAGAAGTCCAACCTCGTGAGATCTTAGAGTTCTATCGTGATCTAACTGAACAATCAGGCTTTGAATTGGAAACCGCAGGCGTGCTTAAAGGTGGCAAGAAATTCTGGGCGCTGGCACGTACAGGCCAATCTACTGCACTTAAAGGCAAGGATGTCAGTAATGGCTACATTCTGTTGGCAACCGCTTGTGATGGCACCTTGGCAACTACGGCACAATTCACTTCCATTCGTGTTGTCTGCAACAACACCTTGGCGATTGCTTTACGTGGTCAGAACAGTAATGCAAGTGTAGTGAAAGTTCCGCATAGCACCAAGTTTGATGCAGATAAGGTCAAACAGCAATTGGGTATTTCAGTTCGTGCATGGGATGAACACATGTATGAAATGAAGCAGCTCAGTCAGCGTAAAGTCACCCAGTCTGAAGCCGCAGCCTACTTTGATGCTGTATTTAATAACACCACAATGAGTATTGCAGATCAGGAAGAAAATATTATTCAGTTCTACCGTGATGTTGCAACTCAGGCAGCACAGGCAAATGCCAAGGAAAAAGCTGAGCCAAATGCCAAGGCGATGACTAAAGCAATGGAGATGTTTAATGGTCAGGGGCGTGGTGCAACACTTTCATCGTCTAAGGATACCGCTTACGGATTACTCTGTTCGATTACGGAGTTTATCGATCACGAGCGTCGTGCCATGAGTACAGATCATCGACTCGATTCAGCTTGGTTTGGTGCAGGAGCAGCGATCAAGCAACGTGGACTAGAACAGGCTTTACGCATGGTGTCATAGCGTAGAAGGTTAAGTTTTTG
The DNA here is from genome assembly GCF_013417365.1 of Acinetobacter sp. YH12252. Classification (NCBI taxonomy): domain Bacteria; kingdom Pseudomonadati; phylum Pseudomonadota; class Gammaproteobacteria; order Moraxellales; family Moraxellaceae; genus Acinetobacter; species Acinetobacter sp. YH12252. The sequence goes on along the minus strand of NZ_VPEA01000006.1, from coordinate 190,573 downwards.
CAATGGAAAGTTAGACCTATCCTTTCGATTCTAAAGATAGATTTACATTTTAAAAATAATTAAACCACATCTTCGGGTGTGGTTTTTTTATGCCCTTTATTTGCCATCACCCATATAAAAATGAGGAATCCAATATGAATACAGCAATATTTAACCCATCCATTCAACAAGCGAGCAAACCCTTTATTGCCCCAAAATTGTTTACAGCAAAACGCTTGGTCAATACCAAAAACATGACTCAATCTGAATGGCTTGAAGTCCGTCGCCAAGGCATAGGCAGTAGCGATTGTGCAGCAGCCTGTGGGCTTAATCCTTATATGTCGATATTGGAACTTTGGATGGTCAAGACAGGACGAGTCAAACAATCGATTGAGGATGAAAGTTCAGGTGTCGCTCCTCTCTATTGGGGGAAGCAGCTAGAACCATTGGTGGCTGAGTACTACAGCATGCACACCAATAACAAGGTACGCAGAATCAATGCAGTGCTTCAGCATCCTGATCCTGATAAGCATTTTATGCTGGCTAATCTGGATTACTCCGTTGTGGGTAGTGATGAAGTTCAAATTCTGGAATGCAAAACAGCAGGAGAGTACGGTGCAAAACTTTGGCGAGAGGGTGTGCCTTTATATGTCTTGTGTCAGGTACAACATCAATTGGCAGTGACAGGCAAACGCGCAGCACATGTTTGTGTGCTGATCTGTGGTCATGAAACCAAAATCTTCAAAGTGACGCGCTCCGAATCTGTGATCCAGCATATCATCAATGCAGAACGTTACTTATGGGATTGTGTGGAAAAAGATATACCACCTGATGTGGATGCCAGTGAGTCGGCAGCCAAAGCTATACAGCAGCTCTATCCGCAACATATTCCATTAACTGTTGAAGACTTGAGTCATAACGAACAAGCCAATCAATTGTTTGCTCAACTGATTCAAGAAAAGCATGACATTGAGCAGCATCAAAATAACTTTGATGAAATTAAGCATCAAATCCAGATGTTGATGAAGGATGCTGAACGAGCAACCTTTGCCAATGGTTCGGTGACGTGGAAGAAATCCAAAGATTCAATCAGTTTGGATAGCAAAGCCTTACTAAAACTTCATCCTGAAATGCTTGAGCAGTTTCCACAAAGTAAAGCAGGGACGCGACGTTTTCAGATATATACCGATGACTGAATCCATAACATCGATATTTCTAATCTTCCAAAAAGTGCAAAAAACCACCCCGATCCACCGACTCCCGAAGGAGCGGTGGACTAATAATGGCGGTCTTTGCATTTCATCTGATCTTTAAACGGTTTTGTATTTGCTTACATAACAAAGGGTCAACAGTAAAATTTTATTTAGAGGAAAATTATCATGATTAAAGGTTTAGCAATCACACCACCGATCCTTGGACGTATCAGTATTGGTAAAGTTGTTGAAAAGAACGGTAAACGACTGCCTGAAAAGGACGACCAATTTACCATTACCAGTCAAATCCAAAGCAAGGAGGGGTGGATTAAGCATCCGCTTGATGAGCAATTACGCAGTAAAGCACCGAATCAAAAACTCCGTACCATTCCAGTACGGATGATCTTCAATGATCCTGATCTGAATTTACGAGCAGAGTACACCTTGTTTGATCGACAGACTGGGCGACCTATTTGTGTTGGTGATGGTCAAACTTGTCAGCGTTTAACCAATCAAGGTGTTGAGCAGCAACCATGCCCTTCACCAGACTTATGCTCATTAGCACAAGGAGGAAACTGCAAGCCCTATGGGCGTTTACATGTCAATTTGGATGAAAGTGATGAACTCGGTACATTCATTTTTAGAACCACAGGTTTTAACAGTATCCGCACTTTGGCAGCACGGCTAAATTATTACCATGCAGCATCGAATGGTTTGCTGTCATGTCTACCGTTACAACTGACCCTAAGAGGTAAGTCCACCACGCAAAGCTATCGTACGCCTGTGTATTACGTGGACCTGACACTAAGAGATGGGATTCATTTACAAGAAGCGATTCAAACAGCGAAAGAAATTGATCAACAAAGCAAGGTGGCTGGGTTTAACCAAAATGCTTTAGATCAGATGGCTCTGCAGGGTTATAGCAATGCACAGTTTGAGGTGAATGGGGAGGAAGGCTTGGATTTGGTGGAGGAGTTTTATACGAATGAATCGGAAAATGAAGACGTTGGACAAACACAGACTGTAACAATAGCTCGAACTAAGACGAAGTCTCAGCCGAATCAGGGTGAGGGTTTTGTGCAGGATATGCAGAGAGGGTTGCAGGGGAGTGTGAGGGCAGTGAATTAGTACAAATAAGTAGAAAGGGAGCTTTGGCTCCCAATTTAATCGAGAATCTTGATCATATGACATTTTTATGCAGTGAATGTTTGTTTTATGCTTCAAACTGACAGTATTCGTCTAGGTCATTTTCTGTGTTGAAAGAGATAAAATATTTGCTTTTATTGTGATAGGATTCTTCTAAATTTTAACTTAAAATCGAAATTTAATAATAAATAGTGTGTTTTTGGTCTCTGATTTAAAATTAAGTGAGTGTTGGTTGGTTTTTTTGATAAAAACCAATAGACTTGCTACATTTTTGTATGAAAAGTTGGCTTTCTGTAGTATTCTGGTTAAAAAATCATCAACAAGAATTTATTTTTATGATTTTAGTGGGTTATTGGATATGGTAAGTCGATTCAAGGGAAGTGTTATTTCACGAGTTTCTTTTGCCTGCTGTCTTAGTTTATTTATTTTTACTTATAGCCCTGTGGTTTTTGCTCAACCCAAGGCGGGAAGTAGCATTACTAACATAGCGAGTGGTGACTTTTATGATGAGCAAGGCAACTTGCAAGTCATCAACTCCAATCCCGTTATCCTCACAGTTCAGCCTATTTACTCATTGAGCCTGCAAAGCAATCAGCAGAATATCGGAACTATTGGCAGTAAACTCAATTTTCCTCATGTACTCACCAATACGGGAAATATTGCTGATAGCTATAAAATTACACTGAATCAACTTACAAATGACCAGTTTGATCTAGAAAATATCGCAGTTTATGCGGATCGGGATCAAAATGGTGAGCCTGATGACAATAATAATTTACTCAATACTGCAATTCTGAATTTAGAAGCAGGTGAGTCCGTTGCTGTGGTTGTGGTGGGAAGCATTCCAGTCTACAACATTAGCGCAGGTAATGTTGCAAACTTTACTTTAACTTCAACCAGTCAACATGATCTGGGTAATATTTTATCTGCCACTGTCTCAGATGTTGCAAAGGTGGTGGATGATGCAGTTATTCAGGTGACCAAAGCCCAGAATATCAGCACAGGTAAAACTGGCACAGAAATTACCTATACATTTACCTATAGCAATACAGGAACAGCAGCAGGTCATTTGCAGCTGCAGGACAGTTTACCCAATGATGTGACTTATCTAAGTAATAGCGCGATTTGGGGTAATGGTTCGGAGACACCACTCACCGAAGCAGATGATACGGAGACAGGGGTGAATCAGGCGGTTAAATATATATATGCCAATGGACTGGTTGAGTTTGATATCGCAAGTATTCCTGCGCTCAGTAAAGGAACTTTAAGTTTTAAGGTAAAAGTTAATCCGAATGCAGCGGAAAAAATCAATAACACTGCGAACTATAAACAGTATAAAAATAATACAACTATCTTGTTAAAAGAGACATCAACCAATACCGTTATTTTTACAGTTCAGCAAACCTTAGGGGTGATACTGAATAACTCTTCTGTTGGAAATACTGATGGAGGAACGAATGACTTGCTCACCAAATCAAACACATTTACTGGTGCAGCCAAAGAAATCCAGTTTGATAATTATGTTTGGAATACAGGACAGGCGACAGACAGCTATAATTTAAACATTACAAAAAGTGCAAATGTCCCAAGTTGTGCAGTCACACGCTTATACCAGTCCGATGGGCGTACTTTACTGACAGATAGTAATGCTGACGGTATTATTGATACAGGTTCGATGGCAGCAGGCGCATCGAAAAAAATTGTGTTTGGTGTTTATTTCCCTGCAAATTGTGTTACAGCGACTAATGAAATACTAGATTTTGATGTTAAGGCAACTTCAGTTACAGATACAGCAATTACCAATAGTACTCGTAATCGATTAAACAATACCAATACCGCAGGTTCTAGTGACTTGTATAATAATGATAGTTCAGGAACTGGTATAGGTGCTGTTACATCACCTGGTGGACAGGCATGGGTAAATAAATCAGCAGTTAGGGGTGGAACAGCCGTATTTCCTTTGGTTGTAGAGAATAAGAGTACGGTAATGAATAGCTATAATTTATATGCTTCGGCTGCTGAAATTGATGTCAATAATATCAGTACCAGTTTTCCTGCCCAGTGGATAGTGAAATTCTATGATACGAGTGATGATTGCCAAAGCCTAGGAAATGTAATCAGCAGTACTGGCAATGTAGCAGCGGGTGCAACCAATAAATATTGTGCTGTTGTCACTGTTCCCACTAATACAGACTTGGCTAATCTTCCTATTTGGTTTGCGATAAAATCCCCAATGAATGCACAGGCGGATAGTATTAAGGACCAAGTTGATATTATCCAGAGACAAATGACACTGGCAAATGATCGGCAGGGTCGGGTCAATATTGGTGGCACAGTTGTCTATCTACATACCTTAAAGAATACAGGAACTGTGGTTGAGGGGAATGCAGTAGGCCAGATCACGTTTAGTGTTATTCCGCAAAACCCAAATGATACCTTTACTTATACTTTGTATCATGATGCCAATAATAATGGCGTGATTGATGCGACTGATCCAATGATTAATGATTTATCCATCATTACAGGTGGTTTAGCGCCGCAAGCTTCAATTCAACTTCTCTTAAAAGTCCAGGCACCAACAACGGCAACCAATGGTATGTCTAGTGTGGCGAATATTGTGGTGAAAGCAAACAATACCATTCAGGGGCTGACCTTGGATGATTTACAAAACACTGACTTGACCACGGTAGATCCAACCCAGTTACGTTTGACCAAAGAGCAGGCGAAAGATGAAAACTGTGCCTTAACTTTAGCTACGGTAAGCAGTGCAACCTACGGAAGCACACCACTTCAAGTAAAACCAAATCAATGTGTGAGCTATCGTTTAACCATTAAAAATGAGGGCGCCACCCCAGCTAGTAATATTGTGATTAATGATATTGTGCCTGCTTACAGCCAATTACGTAGTGGTTTACCACCATCTATTAGTCAAGGCACAATCGCTGTAAATAACGATCAAATTGCAGGCAGTGTGGGATCGCTTACACCACAAGGTCAGGCTTCCATGTACTTTTCTATTTGGGTAAGCCCATAAATAGAGCGGATATTAGAGCATGAAGATGATCAATACACTAAATAATAACCGCCCAAAACTGTTTAATTGGGTCTTGACCTTGCTGTGCGTGTTGATGGTCCAGCAATCGGCCTGGGCTGCAACCAACTCGATCATCAGTAACATGGCAGTTGGTGAATATAGCGAAGAGGGCTCAACGGTTGTACAGGTGGCGCGTTCAAATCTTGTCCAAACTACGATTTTGCCTGTGTACTCATTAAATTTGGTGGCAGCCAATAACAAAACAGTAGTGGCGGGACAGACAGTTTATTTTAACCATATCTTAACCAACACCAGTAATGAGACAGATCAATATACTTTCGCTGTAAGCAATAATCCCACTGGTGATGATTTTGATTTTGTGAATAGTAGCCTGATGGTTTATCTGGATGCCAATAATGATGGTATTCCCGATGGATCAGCGATTACAGGTTATACATTGGGTGCAGGTCAGTCCGTTGGACTAATTGTTGCAGCAAGCATACCGAATGCGATTACCACAGGAAAAGTTGCAAATTTAACTTTGATGGTGACATCTGCGAATGGCGCGAGTGGAACAAATAGCAATGTTGACAAGGCAACTGTAACTGACCAGTCAACTCTGGTGGTGCGTAAAAAATTCTCTCAAATCACTGCTGCAAATGGTGATGTGGTCACCATACGTCTGGATTATCAAAATCCAACAAACACAATTGTACCAACGGCAACCTTGACTGACACGTTAGGAAGCAATTTAACCTATGAAGTAAATACTGGTAAATGGAATGGCGTAACTGTATATGATGCAGTGGGGGGAACAGCCGATCCAACAGGAATTAATTATAGTGTCACCTCGAATGTTGTTACCGCAACCCTAACCAATATTCCAGCGAATACGATTGGCTATATCGAATTTAATGTAAAAATTAATAAAAGCATTGCAGGGAAAATTGAGAACGTCATTAATGTAACAGGGCCAACGACAGACACAAGTAATACAGCAGTTGTAAATGTTGCTCCAGTCTATGCTGTCAAAATGAATGGTAGTGCAAGCAACGTCAGTGATAATACCAATATCATTACGGCCAGTGCGGTTCCCCAGGGTGATGAACTTAAATTTACCAACTATGTCTGGAATATAGGGAATACCACAGATCGTTTTAACCTCACTTTAACTAACAGTACATTTCCAGCAGGTAGTCAAATTGAGTTGTATCGTGCGGATGGTGTGACACCATTATTAGACAGTAATGGTGATGGTATTCCTGATACGGGATTATTGGCAGCCAATACCAATATCCCTGTTGTGGTAAAAGTTCGTTTCCCAAGTAGTTATACGGTAACCACAAATACAGTTTTTGAAGTTACACCACAAGCACAGTCTGTGGGTGATGGTGGTAAAACCAGCACGATTAAGGATCAGGGCACTTTAACTCCTGTTTCACAATTGGTGGATTTAACCAATGCTGATAATACGGGGCTGGGTAATGGTGCGGTTGATAATAGTGGCGCTGCATGGAAAACCATAACAGTAAAATCCAGTGATAATGCTGTGACTGGCGGACAGGTAATTTTTCCATTAACAGTGAAACATACAGGTGTTGGAACAGAGTATTTGCTCAGTGCAAATGCCAGCAGTGATTTTTCTAGCCTGACTTTACCCGCAGGCGTAAACCGTGTGCGTTTTTATGCATCCACAAATGGTACAAACTGTAGTGGGTTGGGTAATGAAATTGGTAAGACGATTTATTTAAATAATGCGGAAACCCAACTGGTCTGTGCGGTTGTTGAAGTGGATAAAGTCAATAAAGACGTGACTGTACCAATTTATTTCCGTGTGATCTCAACCAGCTTTGTTGGTACGGATAACCCTGCTCAGGACATGATTAAAAATGCTGTAACGATTGAAAGTGTCAATTCCGTACCCCAATTGGAATTTACACCAGATTTACATGCTCAGGTTGCACCATTGGGCACAGTGGTCTATCGTCATTTACTGACTAACCCTGCTGCTACAGACTTTACGGGGAGCTATGGTTTTATCATCAACAATAGTGAGTCTAGCTTTAACAGTGTACTATTTCTGGATATCGATGGGGATGGCAAGTTCAGCAGTGGGGATTTAAATATTCGTACATTAGCGGACTTACCAGGTGGCAAAGTGGCAGCTCATGAGCAAATTCAACTGCTACTACAGGTCACGAATGTTGCAAATAACAATCTCAATCAGACGAATACAACGATTGTGAGTTTAACGGATAGTAGCAATCAGGTTTTTGCCTCTATTACTGACGTGACTACAGTCAAGCAGTCACAATTAACCCTGACAAAATTGCAGGCACGTGACTTTGATTGTAATGGCACAGCTGATGAGTCCTATACCACAAATAGTCTAAATATCGGTAAACAAGCAAATGGACAAGGTCAGTGTGTTTTGTATAAGGTGATTTTAACCAATACAAGTGCTACTGCTTTGAGTACTGCATTTACTTTTAGAGATATGACGCCAGCCTATACAGTTTTATCTCAATCGCCTATCTGCACATCATGTAGTGGTATGACGGCTCCCACAGTTGGTAATGCTGGTACGGTTTCAGGAACACTAAATAGTGTGGCTGCAAATCAAAGTTATGAATTTAATTTTGGGGTACGCTATGTTGGACAATAATCAAAATATACATAAAAAAATATACGAGTTCAGTATGCGATATTGTGTTGCTTTATGGGTACTCATAGCGACTTGTCTGATTAACCAGAGTATTTTTGCTGTTACATTTGATTCAACACCTGCTACAGCTCGTTTTGAAGTTACGGGTACAACACAATCACCGATTGTACGTGGTGGATCAGGAACACAAGTCATTACAGTTCAGAACAAAGGACCTGATAATTCAACAAATACTGTTGCAACAGTAAACGCAAGTTTATCTACAGGTGTAACAATTGCTTCGGTGACCTCATCTGTGGGATCTTGTTCTGGGAGCGGATCTGGACCTTATACGTGTAGTATAGGTTCTGTAGCGAATGCGGGAACCTTTACTTTAAGCATTACCTATAATGTAAGCCTTGCTGCATCTGTTGGAACAGCACAGCAAATAGCAGTGAGTGTAAATAGTAATCAATATAACCCAGGTAGTGGTGCAGGGGAAATGTTGCACAATGCTTGGGGTGCGATTGGTGCTGAAACAACAGCTTCACAATATGGCGCATTTTGGGTTGGGCGGACGAGTACCACGGCAAATTGTAATACAAAATCATCTTCTTGTTTGTTAGGTTCTGCCTCGGAAGAATATGATCCTTTATTGTCAGCTTGGCCAAAAGATCAGGTCAATCCTACAGGGCAATATTTGAATAGTGCCGCAACAAGTAATAATAACGATACTTATTTTACTAGCGGTACTACAAATCCAACGGTGAGCCAAGTTGTACCGAATATTAGTACCTATGCGTATAAATCATTAGTTTTAGGTCAAGGCAGTAATTTTGTAAATAACCGTCGTGCATGGCAGTTTTCAAGTTATGTTTATATCCCAGCTTCAACCACCAGTGTTTCCCTTTGTGTGGGCACGAGCGGTGCAATGATTGATGATGGTGCTTATATAACGTTAAAGAAATCAACGGATAGTACCCGAACAGTAGTTCAAAGTCCGCGAGATTCTTATGATAGTGCCAATGCTTATGTTGTCACAACGACAGGTTTGAGTGGTGGTTATTATGAATTGGTTTATCGTATGGTTAACCAAAATAATGTGAGTAGTGGTGAGCATGCACCAGGTCAATATGGTGCGGTTGGTATGTCATTCAATGGAGGGGCTTGTACTGATGCAAATTTACAAAATGCCTTAACAGCAGGTTTTCCTGCATATATTAGTATTGTTAACCCGGACTCAGATTTAGCGATTACTAAAACAAATAATACCAGTCTTGCTGTTGGTGGCACATCAACTGATTATATTGTGCGTGTAACAAATAATGGTCCTGATGCTGCTGTAGGTGCGATTTTAAAAGATGCTGCGGTAGCGAGCTTAACTAAAACAGCGATTGCATGTAACACAATTGCAAGTAATAAATGTACTTCTGGTACAACACCAACCATCACCGCGATCGAGTCGGGTTCAGGCTATACTTTACCGACTTTGGCAAATGGTGAGTTTTATGAGTTAAAAATTACAGCTACGGTTGCAAATACAAGTACACTAACTTCTGTTAGTAATACGGCGACTGTAACAGCACCAGCAAATACAACAGATTCTGTATCAACCAATAATAGTGCAACAGATACGGATAGTATTCGAGCGCGTATTCGAATTGCAAAAATCTCTAATAATGGATTTGGTTCTTTTGATTTTACGGGACTGACCAATTTACAAGATAGCAGTGGTAATAGTGTAACAACGGATACGGTGACTACTACAGCCAGTGGAAGTGCAGTTACATCTAGCAACTCTCTCTATAGTTCAAATTTAAATAATGCAGTTTTGATAAGCGAGACCATTCCTGCCAACTATAATTTAAGTTCTGCCAGTTGTATTGATAGTAATGCAGCGAACTCGGGAAATCCTGCAACAGCATTTGGTACATTGTCATCCGGTCAATTGACGATCCCTGCTGCAAATATTGTGGCGGGTGCAAATATTGTTTGTACATTTACCAATAATCGTAAGAGTGCAACTTTCCGAATTTCAAAAGCTTGGGGAGCCAATAGTATAAGTGGTAATGTTGCTCAGATTGCAGCAACAACTGGTTTGACGAATAATACCAGTGCATTAACGAGTACAGCTCCAACCAATGTGAATGGTTCTAGTGTGACTGTATATGCGGGAGAAACAGTTACTTTGCCTGCAGAAACAATGACTACAGGAAATATCAATAATTATAATACGGTATTGTCTTGTAGTGCAGGAGGCGGGGCAACGGCAAATAGTCTTTCTGGTACAAATGGTCAGAGTAGCAACTCTTTAACTGTTGGTGCTGGTGATGAATCTAAATTAATAACATGTACCTATACCAACACCCGTAAGAGTGCAACGTTGACACTAAGAAAGACATGGACGAATGCCAAACTCAATGATGCAGCGACAGTTAGTGCGACAGGCTTAACTAGCTTAAGCTCAACAGCGGATACCGCAAATGAAACAGATGCAGGCACAGCACAAACTGTTTATGCAGGTGATGTGATTACACTGTCAGAAACGATCACAACAGGTGCAGGAAACTATACAGCTGGCTTAGCATGTACAGGGAATACAACGGCCTTAAGTGGTTCGCAACTGACAGTCAATGCTTCAGATAGCTCAGTGGTATGTACCTATACCAACATTCGTAAGAGTGCAACACTTACCTTAAGAAAGACATGGACGAATGCTAAGATTGCGGATTCTGTGACGGTTAATAGTGCAGGGTTTATTAATAATGCTTCTGTATCTTCGGTTGTAACAACTTCTGGAAATGACACAGCAACAAGTACTGTTGTGACAGTTTATGCTGGAGAGGTCGGAACAATTGTTGAGAATTTTATAGTGGGTAATCCTACGGATTATAATTCATCATTAGCTTGTTCTGGGACAACTGGATTAGTAGGTAATTCACTCACAATAAATGGGAATGATACAAATGTACTTTGTGTTTACACTAATAGTAGAGTGACTCAAGTTATAATCTCTGGCAAAGTGTTTAATGATAATAGCGGTACAACAAATAACATTACTAATGCTTACAATGGTATCCAAGATAATGGTGAGCTTGGAATTGCGAATAGTTTAATTGTTCTGAATGACTGTAACTCAGCACAAGTAGCTACAATGAAGACGAATGCTAATGGTGAATATAGCTTTAGTGTTAATCAGAATTTATTACCATCATCTTTTTGTATCGTTCAGCAGAATTTACCTGAATATATTTCTGTCAGTGCCGATAGTATAGAGGTAGCAAAAACAAGTGCGACCAGCTATCCAAACAATAACTTTGCTGATGTTAAACTCAATGTACTTTTAACTGAAGATGGACAACATACTATTACCGCAGGTGAAGTGACTGATTATCCCCACCGTTTAAGTACCCAGGCCCCTGTTTGGGTAACAAAGTTGGAACAAACCCAATCAAACTCAAGCAATGATCAACCTTGGCAGGCATTGGTTTATCGGGATAGTGACTGTAATGGTAAGGTAGATATGGGTGAAGTTGTATTTAACCCAACTGCTGCAAGTACTGTTCTATTACAGCCAAGTGTTGATATTTGCCTTGTACAACGTGTATTTGCACCAAGCAATGTATTTGCTGGAGCGCAGCATATTGGCACATTACAGGCAACCTATGCAGTAAGTTCATTAAGTCTAACAGATCAAAAAACCCAACAGCGTCAGGATGTGACACTAATTGGCAGTGCAGGCCTGACATTGACAAAAAAAGTACGTGCAGTAAGCAGTTGTTCATCAACTCCGTCTGATTCATTAGGCTTTTTAGTAAATAACCAAGCCACAAAACAACAGAATTTAGAGTATGAGATCACCTATAAAAATAATAGTGTGAAGAACCTACAGAATGTCAAAGTAAAAGATAGTTTACCAACTGGTACTAATTTTGGCAGTCTAAGTTGCGGCCTAACACCAAGTGGAAATACTTGTAATGCAACACGTTCTGGAGAAGTTCTTGAATGGACTTTAACAGGTTTGCTAAAACCATCAGCCACAGGAACTTTAAGATTTTGTGTTAGTCAGTAAACAGAACCTATCACAGATCGGTAGGTTGAAAAACGTGCAAAGGGCTTCGGTGAGGAAAGATGGTATGGAATTTGCTTTGGCTGAAAGTAATACAATATTTTTTGTAAAAGTGTGAAGTAAATCAAACAAATTTGTTGATTGTTGATATACTTTTGTAAAAAATGGTTAACGTTTTTTTGGATGGCAAATGTACTGTTCAAAAATAAAAGAGAAGACTAGGAATAATTGAATGGCGTATTTGAACAATATGTACAAGAAATGTTTGCTTGGTACTGCGGTTCTTGTTTTGGCTGGAAGTGTATTCGCTGAGCCTAAAACGACAAAAGAGCCCGTTTCAGTAGAACTCAAAACTTTCCTGATCAGTGCAGGCACTGATGGGAAACCAACCTCAAAGCTGGTGACCAAGGTAAAACCCAATGATGTGATTGAGTATCGGGCAACGTATACCAATAATACCACTGGGAAAATCAAGAATCTGGCCGCGACTTTACCAATACCTGTAGAAACTCAATTTTTGGCGAAGTCTCAGCCAGAAAATGCTGAAGCAAGTACCGACGGTACACATTTCGCCCCAATGCCTTTAAAACGCAAAGAGGGTAATCAAATGGTGAATGTACCACTGAAAGATTATCGTGCATTGCGTTGGACCATTGCGGAACTTCCTGCTGGAAAGTCTGTGACGGTTTCTGCTCAAACACGCGTAAACAGTGAAAAAACAAGTAATTAATTGGCATTTTACGTATAAGGGGTAAAATAGTGTCAAATCGTCTACAACTCACACAGCTAGCGGCTTCCATTGCATTGGTTGCTGGTAGCGCTGCTTTTGTTTCATCTGCACATGCCGCTGCACCAGCAGCAGGTACAAATATCAGTAACGTTGCATCTGCAACCTATACCGATAGTACTGGTGCAAGTAAGTCTGTAAACTCAAACATTGTAACCACCACAGTTTCAGCTGTTGGAAGTATCACGTTGGTTGCAAACCGTACCGCAACTGCCAACCCGAACGCCTTGGTCTCTTTATCACATACCTTAACCAACAATGGTAATAGTAGCGATACCATTACTTTAAGCGTGGCGAATATTGCTAATGGTGCTGCTGGTGATGACTATGACTTTAGTGGCCTTAAAGTCTATCGGGATACCAATAATGATGGTACACCTGATGGGGCACCAATTCTCATTGGTGCTGCAACGGGTACAATAACCCTGGCGGCAGGTCAGTCGGTTAACTTGATTGTTGAGGGTGTTACCAATGCATCGGCAGCCGTAGGTGCAGAGGGTCAATGGACGTTAACTGCGAAAAGTGATCTGACTAATGTTGTGACTGGTGGAGCACTCATTGCCAGAAATACCGATACCGTGACCATTATCAATGGTGCTGTCATTAGCTTGAGGAAATCGGCCAGTGTCAGCTTGATTGATGCAACCAAAGCTACTGATGCTGATCGTGAAGTGACCTATACCTTGAATTATACCAATACAGGGAATAGTGCAGCATCGAATTTTACCATTGAGGATACAATACCTGCTGGTTTAGAATACGTTGCAGGTTCAGCAAAGTTGTATGGTAATAATCAAACTGATAATGCGGATACGGATGGCTATCAATTTATTGAGACCAACCCAGGAAGTAATGATGGTAAAGGCAAGGTCAGCTTAACGGTTGCATCTTTGGCACCAGGCAGCTCAGGTATATTGACTTTTAAAGTACGTGTGCCGCTAAATGCGCCTGTAAGCGTAATTGAAAACACTGCATATTCTGATGTAGATGGTGCAGGCACGGCATCGTCACCTCAACCATCTAACACGCACCAACTGGAAATCGCAAAAATTTTCAAAGGTACCATCAACGATAGTGATAGCAATAACTATGCCGATAGTCCAACCCCTGGTCCTGCTCCTTTAGATAACCAAATTACCATTGCTAATCTACTTCAGGGCAATGTTGCTGTCTTTGGTACAGCAGCAACTGAAAAGATCGTAATCCATAACACAGGTAATTACGCCGATGAGTTTATGGTTTCAACCAGTAATGGTACTTTGCCTTCAGGTAGTGTGATTACTCTATATCAGGCAGATGGTGTAACACCATTTGTTTCAACAGGTACCATTGCTGTAGGTAGAAAGTATGAGCTGATTGCAAAAATCAACTTGCCTGCATCCTATGCAAATGCAGCAAATGAAGCAAATCCAAACCTTACAGCAACTTTATTGGTAAAACCAAAGTCAAATCCAGCTCAGACTGCCGATACTTTGGATTTGGTTATTACCAGAGTCACCCCTGCAACTGTGGACTTACATAACGGTAATAACACTAATCAAGATAATGCTACTGGTACAGTCGGTGCTACTGTCGGGACAGGTAAGGATGCCAATCAATATGCGAATGAAGCATCAGTTCTACCAGGTAACTCGGTAACATTCCCATTAAGTGTAGATAACCTCGGTTCAGTAAGCGATAACTTCAATTTATCGCATAACCTGCCAGCAGGTTGGGATGTGAAGTTCTATCTAGTGGCGAATCCTTTAGAGACAAATCCAAATAACTGGACACCAACGGGTTCACCAATTACCAATACTGGCAATATTATCCAGGGTGGTAATACTAAACTGGTTGTTGTTGTAACGCCACCAGCAGGTGCAACAGCAGGTGGTGTAGATGCGAACTTTACTGTGAGATCGGCATCAACCAATTTAACCGATACCTTATCGAATAGAGTGACCGTTCAGGCAGACCGTAAACTGGTTCTAAACCAGGATCGTATTGGTCAGGTTGCACCAGGGGGTACAGTTGTTTATAAACACACTTTAACCAACAATAGTAACTTGGTTGAAGGTGCAACCGCAGAGGGTATACCATTTACTTTAACTAGTTCAAATACTGACTGGGCAGCCAGTTTGTATATTGACAACAACAATGATGGCTTGATCGATGCGAATGATACGCTAGTCACAGGAACTGCTCTTACATTCCTTAATAATGCTGGTATTGCCAAGGGTGCTACAGTCAACTTACTCGTTAAGGTTCAGGCACCAGTCAATGCAACTGTGGGTACGCAAAATCCAGTGGTATTGACGTTCTCACCAGTTCAGTATAATGGGCAGAATCATCCAGTACTTACAAACACTGACTTGACCACAGTCACTGCAGGTCAGGTACGTTTGGTGAAAGATCAGTATCTTGCTAACTGTGCAGATGGTACAGCAATTAATGGAACTGGAACTTATACACAGGCAACAGTAAGTGCAAAACCAGGTGAGTGTGTACGTTATCGTATTGTGGCAACGAATGAAGGTAATGCAACAGTAACAAATGTTGTGATTAGTGATAATACGCCGTCATATACTACATTGAAAGCAGTTACAACATCAGGGACTGAATCTCCAAAAGCAACCAACGCAACACTTGGTGGTATTTCTGCTGATGGTGCAACAGGTACAGTTTCAGCAACTCAGTCTAGTTTGGCACCGAATGCTACTTCTTCATTAGAGTTCGTAATCAAAGTTGATGAGTAATACTTATTAACATTAATGTAAATCAATAATTAAAGATGTGAACATTTGCCTAGGCAGGTGTTCATCTCAAATAAATTTTTAAGATTTTTTTAGACTATTTTAGTTAAGGGTACGGCGCTGTGCTACAACAGAAGCAATCTAACGCATTCCATAACATGACATTCATGTTATCAACGTTGACAGTATCTATATTGTCAGCGCAGTATGGTTATGCAGCGAATATGCCTGAAGTGGGTAGCTCTATCCAGAATATCGCCTATGCAACTTATGTTGCACCCGATGGTAAATCCCAACAATCTGTTTCAAATACCGTCGCAATCAATGTTTCTGCTCTTTATGCAATTGCTTTAACTACTGCACCGATTCAGGAAATTGAACCAAGTACCCGTGTGATCTGGGCCAATACTCTGGTCAATAATAGTAATGCTCCTGTCAATGTACAGCTAGAAGCATTAACAATAAATGAACTAAGCAACGTTAAAATTTATGTAGATACCAATAAAAACGGTCAATTCGATACTGATGACCAGCAACTGACAACTACTGTTGCCTTAGCAATAGGTCAGAGTGTACATTTATGGGTTGTTGCAACAGCAAGTGCGACATTGACTGAAAGTCAGCAGTTAAATTTACCAATAAAAGCCACACTCGTTGAAGATAGTAGTGTAATCGCAACGGCTACAGATAGTGCCATTAGCTATGGCCCACAACTGGTTGCAACCAAAGAGGTTGTCCAGAAAACTTTTGAGCCATCAGCGAATGCTAGCTATGATCTTAACTATACCTTGGCCATCACCAATCAAGGGAAAAAAGCGGCAAGACCAGTGGATGTGATGATCGATGGTCAGGCACAAAAAATGGTGCTTCTAGTCGATGATCTACCTGCCAACACGATATTCAAGTCTGCCCAGTTAAAAAATACACAGGCCAAAGTTTTATACAAACAAACGGGCAATAACTATACAACTGTTTTACCAAGTGATTTAAGCAAGGTTGATCAATTGGTGGTTGGCTTTCCACAAATTGAAGCCAATACAACGGAACAGGTTGACCTTACGGTTACAATGAATCGTAACATTGCCAAAACAACGGTTAAAAATACCTATAAAGTTTCGTATGCAACCACAAATAGCCAAAAAGAGGTATTGTCTAATCCTGCTTTAACCGTGGTAGGTGGTCTTGCAGTGATTAATAATAAATCTGGTGATTTCCAAAATGTCTTGACCACAGGCAGCGTGAATAAACCACTTTATCTTGAAGCGCAAAATGCCAGCTGTAATGCGGACCGTTATACTGCCGACAAGGTGAAAATTAAGCTTAAATCAGCCAAAACAGGTGATCTTGAAGAAGTCATTGGGGTAGAAACTGGCCCGAATACAGGCGTATTCCATTACACGCTACCAACCGCATTTGCGGAAGTTGGGGTTTCTTATGATGCGTTATTGCAGACCATCAAACGTGATCAGGTACAGGTTAGCCTGACGGACTGTCTGGATGCACAGGGTAATTCAACCCAGACATTTACCGATATTAGGACTCAGGTGCTTATTGACCCATATGGCACAGTGTTTGATGCCAAGACAGGTTTACCTGTGGCGGGAGCAACGGTCACTTTATTAGACCAGAATGGCCAGCCAATTGCGGACAATATTGCATACAAACTTGATGAGCAGACTGGAGAGCTGGTTACAATTCCAGCCAAGCAGGTCACCAATAGCGAGGGTGAATTTATTTATCCCCTTGTTAAAGCAGGAACCTACAGTTTTGTTGTGGATACAACCACAATTCCTGGAAATACACGTTATAGTTTTGTCAGTGATAAATCTGTTTATCCAAGTTTCCCTGCGGATAAGGCTGTTGATCTGGAATGGTCTTATGCTGGCAAATTCACCTTAAATAATGGTGATCCAGCACTCAATATTGATATTCCAATTGATCCTGATTTGACTGTACCAACCTCGCCGTTATTTGTACAAAAGGTTGCGACCAATAAAAACTCGGAAATCGGTGAGTTTGAAGAATATACCGTGACGGTTGCCAATCGTGGCACGGTGGATTCCAAAGATGTTTCGATTACTGATACCTTGCCTAGAGGCTTTATCTATGTTCAGGGTTCTATGCGTATCGATGGCACCAAGGTTGCTGACCCATTAGGTGGAAAAGGTCCTTATTTGAAACTTGGTTTAGGTACACTGACTCCAAGTAAGGAAGTTAAGGTTCAGTATCGCGTCTATATTGGTCCAAATGCCTTGAATGGTGATGGCATTAACCGTGTTCGGGCAAAAGATGGTCAGGGAATCGAATCAAACGAAGCATCTGCAAAAGTAGAAGTAACTCCTGGCGCAATGATCTCTGATGGCTTTATTGTTGGTAAGATTTTTACTGACTGTAACCGTAATGGGGTACAGGATGCAGGTGAAGTCGGTGTGCCAGGTGTGCGTATTTACCTTGAAGATGGTAGCTATGTGGTGACTGACAGTGAAGGTAAATATGATTTTTATGGGATCAGTGCCAAAACCCACGTTCTAAAGGTTGACCGTACCAGTTTGCCAGTTGATTCTGAGTTGGTGTTAATTGGCAATCGTCAGGCAGGTGATCCAAATAGCCGTTTTGTGGATTTAAAACGTGGTGAACTACATCGTGCCGATTTTGCAATTGCCAATGGTACAGGACAATGTTCGCAAGCCTTATTGCAACAAATCGCAGAACGTAAAAAACGCATTGAACAGGACAACACCAATTTAGAACAGGTGTTACGTTCAGACCTTACCATTGATCCAGTTTTTTCCAAGATTACCGATGTTAAAGGTCAGCCAGCAAGTGGTTGTATCTCGGCACAGGGAATCAGGGCCAATTGTAACCTTGATTTTTCCAAGGAACAGGCTAAGGAACTGAAAGAGGTTACTTTTGAACCAGAAAAATCTGGCGTTGCTTCTTCAGTTGCCTTGCCACTGACTGAAACATTGGCAGCAACTGAGAGTGTGCCAGCCGAATCCACTCAAGCTGCGAAAATGCTTAGTCTGGAAACAGTGCTGGAAAATGCTGCCAATAATCAGCTAGAAATTATCAACTTAAAAGATGGGCAGCTTCTTGGTTATGCCCAAACAGCGGTTCAGGTTAAGGGTGCTGCTGGCACACAACTACAACTGTGGGTAAATGGCACACAGGTTTCTGAGAAACGCATTGGTAAACGTGCAATATTGCCTGACTTACAGGTTGCAGGTCTGGATTTTATCGGTGTCGATCTCGCTGTGGGTAAAAACAGTATTGAAGTTCGTCAAGTCGACATGATGGGTAATGTTCGGGATAGCAAACAGGTCAATGTGATTGTCCCTGACCAAATGGATAAGCTGTTACTTGAGTCAGCCAAAGTACAGCCGCAAGCCAACGGCCGTGATTATTTTAACGTGACCATGAAAATTGTTGACCGTAATGGCACATTGGTTTCTACCAGAACTCCAGTTACGCTCGACAGCTCGATTGGTAAAATTGAGTTGACTGACCTGGACCCGAAACAACCTGGT
Organism: Acinetobacter sp. YH12252; assembly: GCF_013417365.1. Classification (NCBI taxonomy): domain Bacteria; kingdom Pseudomonadati; phylum Pseudomonadota; class Gammaproteobacteria; order Moraxellales; family Moraxellaceae; genus Acinetobacter; species Acinetobacter sp. YH12252. Next base: position 171,462 of record NZ_VPEA01000006.1, on the reverse strand, counting down.
ATTCAGGTGTTTGTTGAGGGCGGTACACTTGTTGTGCCAATAAAGGCGCCAATCGAGGCTGGGGAAGGAACGCTGTCGGTTGAAAGTGGTATTTTTCATAGCAGTACCCCAGTACGTTTCTTACCTGATCTACGTCCGATCATCGCCGTTGGTTTGGTAGAAGGATCAATTAACTTTAAGAAATTTGACCCGAAACAGTTAAGCAATATCCGTTCGCAAGATGGATTTGAGGAAGAACTGCAAGAGATTTCATCATCGGACAATGGCAAAAGCAATGTGACAGGGCGTGCAGCCATGTTCCTGAAAGGGAAAGTCAAGGGTGAATATTTACTGACCCTTGCCTATGATTCTGACAAGGATAAAAACCAGCGCTTGTTCCGTGATATTCGTCCAGATGAATATTATCCAGTTTATGGTGACTCGGCAGCGAAAGGTTTTGATGCACAAACAACCAGTAAGCTCTACGTGCGTGTGGATAAAGGCCGTTCTTATGCCATGTATGGTGACTACGTAACACGTACTGAAAATGATGAGGGCCTGGCTTTAGGTCAATATAGCCGTTCATTAACAGGTGTTCGTGGGGCTGTCGAAACAGACCGCTATAAAGTCACGGCCTTTGCTGCGCAGACCAATACGCAACAGGTGACCAATGAACAACGTGCTATGGGGATTTCAGGTCCGTATAGCATGGGCAATGTCAATACCGATGATGTGCTTGCCAATAGTGAAAAAGTTGAGGTGGTGACCCGTGACCGCGATAATCCAGGCCTGATCATTTCGCGTAGCACTTTGGCACGTTTTACCGATTATGAAGTGGATACCTTTAGCAACAGCATTTACTTAAAAGATCCTGTACCAAGTGTCGATGCTGACCTGAATCCAGTCTATCTGCGTATTACAGTGGAATCTGAGCAGGGTGGGGATGAATACACGGTTGGTGGTGTGTCTGGTTCTGTAAAAGTCACAGATAAAGCCAAAGTAGGTGGTTCTTATGTGAAGAGTAATAATCCACTAACTCAAGATCAGTTAGCAAGTGTGAATACTGTCGTTAAATTTGCCAATGATAAAGGTAAATTCATTGCTGAGTTTGCCCGTTCTGAAAATATCAATGACGGTTTAAACTCTTTAACACAGATTAACACCACACCAGATGCAACAGGTAAATTGTCGGGGAATGCGGCTCGCGTTGAACTGAACTATGCCTATAAGAATATGGAGCTGAAAACCTACCATAATCAGGCAGATACAGGGTTCTATAACACTGCGGCACCAATCACCGCTGGACGTAAGGAAAGTGGTATAAAAGGGCGTACGCAACTGGGTAAGATCGGTTTGGCAAAACTGGAGGCCATCCGTACTGAAGATTTGCAAAGTGGTGTCAATCAGGGTGTTTCTGCCAGTATCGAACGTGCGATCAGCCGTATTGTCGCGGTTGAGCTGGGTCTCAAGTATTACGATGAGTCTAAGAATCCAGCATTGTTGGGGGCTTCACAAACAGCGCCGTATCATGGTTTAACCGCACGTACAAAAATCACCACACAGCTTCCTTGGCAGGGTTCAAATGTTTTTGCTGAATATGAGCAGGATGTTTCCGAAGCTGAGCGTCGTAATTTTGCCTTGGGTGCGAATTACCAGATTAATTCAAAACTACGTGCCTATGGTCGCCATGAGTTGGTGTCCAGTATTCAGGGACTGTATGACCTAAATAACAATCAGCGTCGTAATGTCACAGTGTTTGGTCTGGACAGTAAATATAACAATAACGGTACGGCATTTAGTGAATATCGTGTTCGCGATGGCATCAGTGCGCGCGAAGCTGAAGCTGCAATCGGTTTACGTAACCGTTGGGAACTGGAAAAAGGCTTCTATGCAACCACCAGTTTTGAACAGGTAAAGTCATTGTCAAAAGCAGATACCGATAACCAAAATTCCGATAACACTGCTGCATCTTTAGGTGTGGAATATCTGGCCAATCCAAACTGGAAAGCTGTTGCGAGAATTGAAGCACGTTGGGCTGACCAGTCTGACACCATCCTGAATAATCTGGGGATTGCCTACAAATATTCGGATGACGTGACTTTATTGGCGAAAAATGTAGTTAGCCTGACTGATAGTAAGAATGAAAACAGTGGTGATCGCCTGGTTGATCGTTTCCAGGTGGGGGCTGCCTACCGTGACACTGAGCACAATCGTTTTGATGCGCTGACCAAGGTGGAATACCGCTATGACAGTAACAAGTCAGATTTAAATAATCCATACTTAAAGCATGTCTATATTTTTTCAAATCACTTGAATTATCATCCAAGTCGCGATATTACCCTTTCAGGCCAATATGCAGTTAAAAATGTGGACACAACGTTCTCTGGTTTGGAGTCAAGTGGTATGACACATATGCTCAGTGGTCGGGCAATGTATGACATCAATGAACGTTGGGATGCGGGTATTCATACAGGCGTGTTATGGTCGAACATGAGTTCGGGCCGCCGTGTTTTGGTTGGGGGGGAAGTGGGCTATTTGCTGGCTGCAAACCTCTGGTTATCAGGTGGTTATAACTTCTCTGGCTATAAAGATGATGATCTGGTGGATAGTGACACAACTCTTCAGGGCGCATATGTACGCTTTAGATTCAAGTTTGATGAGAACCTGTTTTCTCGCAACAATTCTACCGTGAACGCTTCAAGAGAACCATAAAGATGAAATATGTCACACCTGCCTTGCGTCAATTTTATCGTGGTGCTGCAACTGTTGTGGTTTGCTGGAGCGTGATGGTTTGGGCAAAAAATCCTGATCATTTGGCTGCACCTGTTATGGCGCAAGATTCTCCAGATACTACAGCCCAGTCAGGTATTTATAATCCAAAAGATCAACAGGTTGCTGCCTTGCAAACACGTCTCGTTCCTTTTTTGAATGAACAGGGAATTGAACGTTATCATGCTGTCAAAGCAGCCGCATGGTTGACTTATGCAGCCCATGAGGGAAGTGAAAAAAGTGCAACGGTTGCGCGAAAGGAGGCCCTTGCCCAGGCGGAAATGATTATAGTGGCATTAGAGCAAGGTCAGGCTAAGCAGTTAAGTTTAACCACACCGATTCTGTCTACCTCAAGTGTAATGCGTCGGGATTTATGGGCAAATACTGAATTATTGAAACAGCATGCAGGTTTTTCCTGTGCCCAGTCTCAGATTGCACAGGCAGAGGTGATGCTGGCCTGGGCAGCCGCTGAACATTGTGAGTTGGGCTGGCGACATTCACGGGAGCTGTTTTTATCAGCACAGCGCTTAATTGATCAGGCAAATAGTCGGGCGTTTAGTTGCAGTGCAGATGTTCCTCAACAGCTTCCGAAAATTAGTTATCCATCTTTACAGGAACTGAATGGCAGTGAGCAGGGATGTCATGGTGTGGTCGGAACATGGCCGATTTGGTCGCCACAACAAAAAACAGTCATCTCTGAAAATAGCCAGGTTGCTGATCAACCTGTGCCGAATGTTGTACATTTTGCTTTGGATCAGGCAGTTTTATCGCAAGATTCCATCAATGTGCTCAATCAGATCGTGAACTTCCTAACAGCACATCCAGCTTACACCTTGACACTGTATGGATTTACCAATCAGCAGGCAAATGAACAATATAATTTAAAATTGTCCTTGCGTCGTGCGCAGGCAGTATCTCAATATCTAACTCAGCAAGGTGTTGCCCTAAATCGTATTGCGACAGAGGCAAAAGGTAAGACCCAGCTGATTAAAAATGAAAACCCGTATCACACAAATGGATAGCCAAATCCTATCCCTATACGCTAAAGGCATGACGACACGAGATATTGTTGCCACATTCAAGGAAATGTACGATGCGGACGTCTCCCCAACGCTTATTTCCAAAGTGACGGATGCAGTTAAAGAACAAGTAATAGAATGGGCTTTGTTGCACAAACCTATCTGTAAAGGCTTTTTCAGCGATATAATTTTCAAATGAAGAAGCCTACACACAAAATCTACCGCACAACCAATTGGCCCGCATATAACCGAGCACTCATGAGTCGCGGAAATATTGCCATTTGGTTTGATCCTGCTACGCAATGGTATGCGCCATCAAAAGGCAAACAAGGGCGAAATCAAACCTACTCCGACGCAGCCATCCAATGCTGCTTAATGATTAAATCCTTATTTCGTCTGTCTTTACGTATGGTTACTGGCTTTGTGCAAAGTCTGATTAAACTTTGCGGATTAAATTGGATAGCTCCAGATTACACCACGCTTTGTAGAAGACAAAAGCATATTGATATTGTAATCAGCTACCAAAAAAGTAGCGATGGGCTGCATCTACTCATGGACTCTACAGGCATGAAGTTTCTAGGTGAGGGCGAATGGAAACGCAAGAAACATGGACCTGAATATCGTCGCCAATGGCGTAAACTTCATATTGGTATAGATGCTAAAACCCTACAAATACGAGCAGTTCAGCTTACAACCAATAATGTCAGTGATTCACAGGTGCTTACTGATTTACTTAATCAGATTCCACAAGATGAGCAGATTGACTCTGTTTATACCGATGGAGCTTATGACACCAAGCAATGCCGTCAGGTCATTGCAGATCGGCAAGGGCATGCAGTGATTCCACCTAGAAAAAATGCGAAACCATGGAAAGATACAAAGAGTAGCTCGCTAGAGCGAAATGACTTACTTCGAACAATTAAATGTTTAGGCAGGACAATATGGAAAAAATGGTCAGGCTATCATCGCCGCAGTTTGGTTGAAACTAAGATGCATTGCATCAAATTATTAGGAGATAAACTCAGTGCAAGGAGTTTTGATAGCCAAGTGAATGAAATCCATGCACGTGTAGCAGTCCTTAACAGATTTACGGAATTAGGTCGACCACTTACCCGAGTTACGCCTTAAATTTAGCTCAATTAGGGGCGCTTTGCATTTCAAATCTTTGTGCAACAAAGCCCTTTAAAAGTAACAGGCAAACCCGATTTATTAAACGAGAGAGATAGTTCGGGTAAATGGAAAGAGCGTTATAAAAAATATGTTCAACAGCCAGAAGAGTTTAAAATTTATAAACATGATTTAAATCAATTTATTGAATTTTTAGTTCCTGAGTTTGAAGGACGCTTAATTGCTTGGGGTGAAAGCTGTGAACTTCATTCAAAAATAAATTTACCAAAGTAGGTCTATTATGAAATACCAACCGCCTTATACCATCACCTCAAAAATCATTCATCTGATTGCTCAGATCAGTGAAAATATAGGGCGTTTGACTGTTTTAGAGGAAATTCAGGACAGCTTAAAACTCAGAAAAGCCAATCGTATCCGTACTATTCAAGGTTCTCTTGCAATAGAAGGGAATACGTTAAGTACAGAACAAATCACGGCGATTCTAAATGGTAAGACTGTGATTGCACCTCCGAAAGAAGTTCAGGAAGTACGTAATGCCATTAAAGCCTATGAAGCATTTCAGCAGTGGCAACCAAGCCAAGGAAAAGACCTATTACAAGCGCACCAAATTTTAATGACAGGCTTAATTGATGAAGTCGGTCAGTATCGTCATGGTGGTGTCGGTGTAATGTCAGGTGATCGAGTAGTGCATATGGCTCCACCTGCGAATCAGATTAACCGTTTGATGGCTGATTTACTTAATTGGTTGAATGACAGCGATATACATCCACTGATTCAAAGTTCAGTATTCCATTATGAGTTTGAGTTTATTCATCCATTCGCAGATGGTAATGGTCGAATGGGGAGGTTGTGGCAGACATTGATTTTAAGTAGATGGAATCCAATCTTTGCCAATATTCCTGTTGAAAGCTTGATTTACCAAAATCAAAAAGCTTATTACGAAGCGTTGCAAGCAAGTACAGATCGTACTGATTCAGCCCCGTTTATAGAATTCATCTTACACATGATTTTAGATGCCATTCTTAGTTCAACTGATACCGCTCAAGATAGCGATCATGTTACCGCTCAAGTTAACGTACAAGTGAGCGACCAAGTTCAGCGTTTACTTTCTGCAATGAAGCAAGAAGATTATACTTTAGCTGAATTGATGCAATTGGTTGGATTAACTCATCGAGCAACATTCCAAAGGAATTACTTAAATCCTGCAATAGAAGCTGGTCTGATTAAACGCACCATTCCTGATAAGCCGAAAAGTCCGAAGCAAAGATATAGATTAAAAAGATAACAATACTTTCAATTGTGGATAAATCAAGACATATCCGCAATCAGTAAAATCCTATTCAAATCTGCTACAATTACGCCAATTTTGAATTCCCACTTTTTCAGTTTTAGTACATATTTAGAAATGTGTACATAACTGTGTACATATTGTAGATTTTTCTCATGTTTAAAGATCAATTAGCTAGAGAGGTAAAGGCTCGTAGAACCTTTGCTATTATTTCCCACCCCGATGCTGGTAAAACCACCATGACAGAAAAACTGCTGTTATGGGGACAAGCCATTCAAGTTGCAGGGATGGTAAAAAGCCGTAAGTCAGATCGTGGCGCAACATCTGACTGGATGGAAATGGAAAAAGAACGTGGTATTTCCATTACAACTTCGGTGATGCAATTCCCGTATAAAGACAAAATGATTAACCTGCTCGATACCCCAGGGCACGAAGATTTCTCTGAAGATACTTACCGCACTCTAACTGCGGTGGACTCTGCACTGATGGTGATTGATGGTGCGAAAGGTGTCGAAGACCGTACCATTAAATTAATGGATGTGTGTCGTATGCGTGACACACCCATCATTTCATTCGTCAACAAAATGGACCGCGAAATTCGTGAACCATTAGAGTTGTTGGATGAAATTGAAAATGTCCTCAAAATTAAGTGTGTGCCAATCACTTGGCCAATGGGTACAGGGCGTGATTTCGCAGGGGTGTTTAACCTCATCGAAGAAAAGTTTTATGTGTACAAATCAGGTTTTGGTTCAACCATTCCTGAAATTGAAGTACGTGATGGCTATAACCATGCAGACCTACGTGAAAAAGTAGGTGAATTGGCATGGGCGGCATTTGAAGAATCACTTGAGTTGGTACAAATGGCGAATGAGCCTTTAGACCGTGAAGAGTTTTTAGCGGGTCGTCAAACACCAGTGCTATTTGGTACTGCTTTGGGTAACTTCGGTGTAGATCATGTATTGAATGCATTCAGTGAATATGCGCCGCCGCCAAAAGCACATCCAACGCAAGACCGTATTGTAGAAGCCAATGAAGAAGGCTTTAGTGGTTTTGTTTTTAAAATTCAGGCCAATATGGATCCGAAGCACCGTGACCGTATTGCTTTCATGCGAATCTGTTCAGGCAAGTATGAGAAAGGCTTGAAAATGAAGCATGTGCGTATTGATAAAGATGTACGTATCAGCGATGCCTTAACCTTCTTGGCAGGTGATCGTCAGCACCTCGAAGAAGCGTGGCCGGGCGACATTATTGGTCTACATAACCACGGGACGATTCAAATTGGCGATACCTTCACTTCGGGTGAAAAGTTGCAATTTACAGGGATTCCGCACTTCGCACCTGAAATGTTCCGTCGTGTACGCTTGAAAGACCCATTGAAGTCCAAACAGCTGCAAAAAGGCCTTAAAGAGCTTTCAGAAGAAGGTGCAACGCAAGTCTTTATGCCACAAAACAGCAATGATTTAATCGTAGGTGCTGTTGGTGTGCTACAGTTTGAAGTCGTCGCCTATCGCCTGAAAGAAGAATACAAAGTCGATTGTATTTACGAGCCTGTCAGCATCAACACGGTACGCTGGGTGTCTTGTGCCGATGAGAAAAAGTTTAACGAATTTAAGAAAAAAGCCCACGATCAGTTGTCTGTCGATGGTGGTGGTCACTTAACTTATCTCGCGCCAAGCCGTGTGAATTTACAGTTAATGCAAGAGCGTTACCCTGACATTGAGTTTAGAAATACACGCGAGCACTAAGCCTCAGGTTGATGATGCTTAATCTGGCAGATGCAATCAGCGTAGCGCAGATGAATGTTCGGCATGCCTAAAAGTTTCAAAATTAAAACAGCTTCTTTAGGAAGCTGTTTTATTATGGGGGCGGTAAAAGATTAAAGATTATTTTTGATAAATGAATTGGGGAAATCATGCAGCAAAAATCGGTTTATCTGGGTGCAATTTTGAGCGGGATGGTTTTGCTTAGCGCCTGTGACTCATCTAAACAAGATCAAAACTCAGATGAGCAAACGTCTATTTTTCAGAAAGATCAAGCGGATGTTTTACCGTATTTGAATATCAAGCAACAGGCGGCAGAAATTGCCTTGCCATTTTGTGAAAATAAAAACTGCATTGAATTAGAAGTACAAACTTTAAATACCCAAGATACATGGCTCAACAGTTGGATTGCAAAAAATCAGGCCATGGTGATTCAAGACCAAATTGGCTTAAAACAAAACATGAATTTGCAGCAAGCCGTAGATGCCTATGTGAAAAAATCCGATGCTTGGCAGGCACAATTAGATCAAAATAAAGCTTATGAATTGGCGATGTACACCCGTATGGCATATCAACGCAATCAATATGTTTTGTTGCAAGTCGGGGTAGATAGCAAACAGGAAGGCACGCAGGTCAAAGAACGCTATTATTTCTTTGTGGCAGATCGGAAGCAGCAAAAAGCCTTGTCTGTTTTAGATGTGATTGATGCCAAACAACAAACCCGTATGAATACTTTTGTACAGCAGGCCTATCAGGATTGGCTCAAAACACAAAGCAGTGACGTGCAAAAAGCAGCACCTGCCAAATTATACTGGGGGCAGGCAGATTGGTTTTTTGATGATCAGGGCTTAGGATTGCATTATCGCACCCATGAAATTGTCAAAGATGGCACGCAGTTAGATATTTACCTAAGCAAAGCACAAACACAACAAGTTTTAAAAGCAGACATCTATCCATCTATGTTTTAGTAGGTGAGTACGGTGACAAGCAAAAATAGATGAAATCAAGGTTGGATCCATGTTGAAAAATAAAAGTATTTTGGCGATCAGTATTTTAATTACAACGCTAGGGATTACTGCATGTCAGCCAAAGAAAACCGAACCAGAAACAGTCGAGCCAGAGCAGACGCAGGCGGAACAACAAAGCTTAAAACTGGTCGGGGATACTGAAAAACTGAATTTGTCGTTGCCTAAATGTGAAGGGAAAAACTGCCCTGAAATCTCAATTGAGCGTTTGAATAGCAATCAGGCCTTTATCGACCAATTTATTGATCAGAAAATTATTCAAGAATTGGCACAAATTTTAGAAATTGCGCCACAGCAGGCGGTTTCTGAAGCTGCTGCAATTGAGAATGCAGCCACTGCTGCAGATGCACCTGCCAGCAACCCCACTGCAGCAGCCATTGCTCAAGTGGAAACTTTGGCGCAAAAATTAGAAAAACAAACCTTGCCTTATGTGCAAACCTTTTTGGCGCTTGATCAGGAACTGAAAGCTTTAAGTTCAAATCATAAAATCAGTTTGATGATTAAGCCTAAAATTTTAAATGCAGATCAGCCTTTGGCAACCGTGGTATTGAATAGCAGCAGTTATTTGGGCGGAGCACATGGTGCATCGGCACAGCAATACTATAATTTTGATTTAGAAAAGAAAAAATTAGTGTTGTTAAATGACATTTTATTAGATAAGCAGCGTCCACAATTGGAACGTAAAGCTTACGAAGCGTTTAAACAATGGGTCATTGCATCTGAACTTTCCACCAATGTGGAAGAATATGAGCAAGCGTGGAAATTTAAGCTATCGGAAAATTACTATTTGGGTCAACAAGGATTAATTTTGCAATATGCGGAATATGAAATCGGTCCTTATGTCGTTGGTTTACCGCGTTTAACCATTCCTTATGCAGAACTACAGGGAATTTTAAAAGCTGCATATTTGCCTGAAACAGAAGCAGCCTCTGAAGCATCACCACAACCTGCCGAAGCCAGTGCAGCAAACACAACATCAACTAAAGCGAAATCTTAATATGAGCATTGCGCTGTTTGATACGCATACCCATTTTGATGTACCTGATTTTGACTCAGATCGGGATCAATTGGCGTATGCGGCAAAGGCGGCGGGCGTAGAACATTTGGTGTTGATTGGCTTTGTACAATCACGTTTTCAAGATTTAATCGCCACACAACAGTTTTTAAATCAACTTGAGCAGGTGCCACAAACTCATCTTGCACCAGGCTTGCATCCTTTTTATATTGAACAGCATCAAAGCCAGCATCTACAAGATTTAGAACAGTTTTTGCAACAACAGCATTGTGTCGCTGTGGGCGAAATTGGCTTAGATACTTTTTTAGCTGAACATAAACAGCCTGAAGCGTTTCAAAAGCAGCAAGATTTTTTTGCCGCGCAATTGGAAATCGCACGCCATCGACAAAAACCTGTACTGCTACATATTCGTAAGGCCCATGCCGAAACCTTAAAAATACTCAAACAACAACAATTTCAGTTTGGTGGCATTGCACATGCTTTTAGCGGTGGGGTAGAAGAAGCCAAAGCACTGATCAAATTGGGTTTTAAAATTGGCGTGACAGGTCAGATTACCAATCCCAATGCAAAAAAACTGCGCCGTGTTGTGCAGGAAATTGGTGCTGAACATTTGGTTTTGGAAACCGACTGCCCCGATATGACGCCTTTATGTTGTCAGGCAAATACTCAATCACGAACCCGAAATACCCCTGCGAACCTGATTTATGTGCTTGAAGGTTTAGCAGATTGTTTAGAAATTGCGCCGCAGACTTTAGCCGCACAGCTTTGGCAGAATAGTGTTCAAGTATTAGACCTGCCTAAACTTTAGATGAAACAACACGAAGTCTGCGAAACGCAGTAAAATGCCCACACTTTGAAATTAAATTTGATTGCAGCATGACAGATCTTCTTCAAGATGATGAATATGAACGCCGTTTTGCAGGTGTGGCCAAAATTTATGGCGACAGTGCTTTTCAGCATTATGCCCAAAGTCATGTCATGGTGATAGGAATTGGCGGTGTCGGCTCTTGGGCGGTTGAGGCGTTGGCACGTACGGGTATCGGCGAGCTGACATTGGTGGATATGGATGTGGTCGCAGCATCTAACATTAACCGTCAATTGCCTGCCATGAGCTCAACCTTGGGGCATGAAAAAATTAATGTCATGGCAGAGCGTTGTCGCGCCATTAATCCACGTATCAAAATTAATTTGGTCGATGATTACCTCAGTCCAGATAACGTCAAAGCGTTATTGGCGACTGTACCTGATTTGATTTTAGATTGCATTGATGACGTAAAAGCTAAACTAGCGTTGATGCTGCATTGTCGTTTTAACAAGATTCCACTGATTGTTTCGGGTGGTGCAGGTGGCAAACTTGATCCGTTGAAAATTCGAGTGGCAGATTTATCTAAAACCGAACAAGACCCAATGTTGGCCAAATTGCGCGCCCAATTACGCAGCAAAGGTATTTGTAAAAAGCCAAAAGAAAAGTTTGGGATTACCTGTGTGTATTCCATCGACAATCCATTTTCTAGTGCCGATGTATGCCCAAGCGCAGGCTTGCGCTGTGGCGGCTATGGTTCGGCGGTGGTGGTCACGTCCAGTTTTGCGATGGTAGCTGTGGCAGAAGTGTTGAAAAAGTTAGATGCCTTACAGGCTAAAAATACATAAATCAAAGCCATGCGAGGCATGGCTTATAAAAAAGTTCTTTGATTTTGCACATCGCCAATGACTTTATTCAGTAGGTCGTTGTAGCTGCTGCTCTTTTAAATAGTCTTCCGTACGCTGCATTGCTGCTTGAATATTGACCAATGCTTGCTCTACATCTGCAAATGTTTTGGCATTGCCGCCACTTAGTGCCTGACGCCATTTACGTGCACCTGGCAGGTTTTGGAATAAACCTAAAATATGGCGGGTAATGACAGAAAGTGGTGCACCTTGTTGTAGACGTTGTTCAATATACGGCAACATGCGCTGCATAATTTCAAAACGGTCAGGTAATTCTAGCCCCCATAATTGCCCAAGCTCTGCCAGTAAATAAGGGTTGTGATAGGCTTCACGACCAATCATCACCCCATCGACATGCTTGAGGTGTTGTTGGGTTTCGGCAAACGTTTTAATTCCACCATTAATTTCAATTAACAATTCGGGGCGGTCTTGTTTTAGGCGATACACATCCTCATAACGCAGAGGCGGAACTTCGCGGTTTTCTTTAGGCGATAAACCTTGTAATAAGGCAATTCGGGCATGCACGATAAAGTTATTGCAACCTGTTTGAGCCACAGTATCCACAAAATGCAGCATCTCTGCATAAGAGTGCATGTCATCAATCCCGATGCGATGTTTTACGGTCACAGGAATATCAACCGATTGACGCATGGCGGCAATACACTCTGCAACCAAGTCTGGTTCTGCCATTAAACACGCACCAATTTTATTGTTTTGTACTCGATCACTTGGGCAGCCAACATTCAGGTTGATTTCATCATAACCCCAGTCTTGTGCCATTTTACTGCAGGTCGCAAGGTCTTTCGGATTTGAACCGCCCAACTGCAAGACAATAGGATGTTCTTCTTTGCTGTAATCTAAATGGCGCTTGGTATCACCAAATAAAATTGCGCCAGTGGTTACCATTTCAGTATACAGAATGATATTGGGGTTAAATAAACGTGCAAAAAAACGGTAATCGCGGGTAGTCCAATCCATCATCGGGGCTACACTGATTCGAGGATTCTGTGTGTTGCTTGGTTTTGATAAAATACTCATTGAAAATCAACCTATTGAATCAGTGTTGTGTTGAATTTATTTGCATCTATTTCATCTTTTTTTGCTCTTTTTAAAATTTGATTTACGCCATAAATACGCCATAATAAGTAAAAATATCATAAGGCGTAAAAATGGGTACAATCACGCAGCGTAAGTTAGTCAATGGATCAATACGCTATCGTGCTGAAATTCGAATCAATCGAAAAGATTTACCAATATATAAAGAAAGTAAAACATTTGGATCGAAGAAAGTTGCAGCTATTTGGTTAGCAAAAAGGGAAGCTGAAATAGAAGAAAATCCTGAAATTTTGTTTGGTCAAGAAGATGTAATAGATCTAACTCTTTCTAACGCTATTTCGAAATATTTGGCGGAAGTTGGAGCTGAGTATGGACGAACTAAAACATATTCACTCAAACTTATTCAGAAGTTTCCAATCGCGCGGCATGTTATCACAAAAATTAAATCGACTCATATTGCGGAACATGTAGCTCTACGCAAAAAAGGCATTGAAGATCTAGGACTCGTTCCTGTTGCATCTAGTACACTCCAGCATGAGTTGTTACATATTAGAGGGGTGCTATCTCATGCAGCGGTGATGTGGGATATAGATATTGATCTAAATGCCTTTGACAAAGCGACAGCGCAATTACGAAAAACACGCCAAATTTCTTCAAGTCAGAAAAGAGATAGGCTCCCGACCAATGATGAGCTGATGGCACTTACAAAATATTTTGTACAAAAATGGTGTAATCCGAACTATAGCTATCCAATGCATTTAATTATCTGGTTTGCGATCTACTCATGTAGACGTGAAGCGGAAATCACTCGAATGAAATTAATAGATTTTGACAAGCATAACAACTCATGGAAAATACGTGATTTGAAAAACCCAACGGGCTCTAAAGGTAATCATAAAGAATTTAATGTGTTACCTGACTGTAAAAAAATTATTGAGCTTTTATTAGAGACGAAAGTTAGAGCTAGAATGTTGAAAAGAGGCTATGGTGATGAATATCTGATACCTCTGAGTCCAAAAACAATAGGTGGTGAATTTAGAAAAGCTTGTAAGTTGCTTGGAATAGATGATTTAAAATTCCATGATTTGAGACATGAAGGGTGTACCCGTTTAGCTGAGCAAGGTTTCACTATCCCCCAGATACAGCAAATTAGTTTGCACGATTCATGGGGGAGTTTGGAAAGGTATGTATCGGTTAAACGAAGAAAACAGACCCTTAATTTTGAGAATTCGTTAGAGCTGACTTCGTAAAAATTTCATACTCTTTAGCTTGTTCGTTGTAACGTTTGTCTAAAACAAAAGCTAAGTCAAAAATATCAACTAAGTATGGTGATTTTTGACTTTCATCTATCTTGTAGCAAATAAATGGAAATTCCTTTTTTCTCGCTTTTTCTAATATTTTTGCTTTACTTAGATGGGGGTAATACATGGCTGCCACTTGTTCAAGAGTGGGAGTCATGGTTTTAAATTGCATGAATAAATAGTCTGATAAATTCATTTTTACTGTACTCATTTGGGAACCTTTTAAAAGAATGTTAATTTTTCGAATTCTTAGTACATAGAACTAAGGTCTAGGTAACTAAATCAACTGAAATAATTGTAAATAAGATGAAATGGGTAATAATTCTGAAATAAGGGGAACTTTTTTAAGAATACACATTTATGCCAAAACTTAACGATTTTCAAAACAGCACAGTCAGACTATTAGATTATTTATATTTTCATGATGTTGCAGCCATGCAGAGCTTCTCAACAGAGAAGTTAAGTATATATAGTAAGTTATTAGCTACTATTGATTCATTGGCTTATCGTAGGTCTGAGGGCATGTTGATAGGGGAGCATTACAAACATTTGTTATTAATAGGAGTAGATTTTGAGTTAACTTTTGGAAAGGGTGAATTAATTAAAGATGATATCTATTTTAAAATGCAAGAAAAATATCGTGCCTACCTAATTCAACAAATAGAGTTATTGGGTTTTCAAATAGAATATTATAAGCAAGATTTAGATGAAGTATTAATCCAAATTCCAATCCAGTCAATTACTAGTGCTGCTGCTTTTAAAATTGTAAGTCAAGTTCTATATTTTGAGTACGATAATATAACTATAGGGGTACTTAGTAAATTTCTAGATTTTAATTTTTTAACATTAGCTAAATATCAAAAAAAGAATAAAGTCATCAATGAGAGTTTTTTAAATAAACTTTTCTATAGGGCGATGTTATTTCTAGAGTTTGACATTTTTAAAAATAACTTAATTGCAGAGTATTATTCCGAAGATCAGATTGTTAACTTAAATGATTTGGAAGATTATGAAAAAGTAGCAGCTGCCATTAAGGCTAGGGGGAAGGCCAAGTCATTAAAGGGGATTGAATATGATGGATTTTATAAGCTAAAGACTAAGAATGATCTGAAGAAGTTTCTAATAAATATTGAAGAGCGATTAGGACATAATCCCATTTTCTCAGATAGTTCGGCTAATTGGATTGCCTTAATCGGTGCATGGCATTTGATACTTAAGAAAGGTAATAATCTCGATAAACCATTGTTCAAAGAGTCCCCTCAATATATTGTGGACTCGGATATCTCATGTGCCAAGCTCGCAAGAAAAAAATTAGCTGACTTTGGTTTCTCTGTGTCTGAAAAAACTATATTTGACTGCTACGATCGTGTCTATGACATTTACACGCTTATACGTATAACTGTAGAGTGCTTGGTTGAAGAAAAAATGTATGGAATGAATGAAAGAGTGTTCATTCATGATTTTTACTATAATCCAAATTCTAATGCATTCTTTAAGAAGCAGTTACAAGCAGCTAAGGCTAAACTTTAAAATATTAGAGCATGCTTATTTATACAGGTTGAATAAACAAACACTATTTGAGAGCGCTATTCAGTACAGTTGTAAACGAATTAAATTTGTTTAATCCCGATCCCATTGAACGGCAGCTTGCTCATGTGTCACAGAACAGAATTCGCTCGGCATATAACCGAGCGCAATATTAACCAAGGGGGTCAGTTTTTAAATGCCGTTAGGGGGTCATTTTTACACTACCGAGGCTTTGTTGTATAAATATGTAAGTATCTGATTTAAATAAATTTAACTTTGGATCAAAAAATAATCAAAACTTTTTAAATCATATAGTTATGAAATCTTTGTGCAACAAAGCCGTTTAAAAGTGCTTTAAGCAAAGTGAATATGAGCTTAAATCAATAAAATTTTATTAAGATACCTATTTTCATTAGGTCTGCACGCACAAACCCAATCTTAGTTATATAATGGACTAGATTGGGTGTGACTGGTGGAAAGATTATTTTTACAAATATAGGTTTTCTCCATCGACTGAACAGCATTCTTTGGCATAGGTTTCATTGATGAGTCTTTCGATCATTTGCTCTTCGGTCAGACCATTCTTGAAAGCTAATGTAAGCAACGCTTCTCTAGCTCTTTTAGTTAATGCGTAATAGTGAGGTTTTTTCACCTTTTTCTCCTCACGGTGCTTTTTTTGATACCACGCGTTAGATAATTTTTTTCTTAAAGCATAGTGAATATTTTCATCTTCATAATAGATAATATCAAATATTGAGTTAATTAAAGTCTCATATTCAGATACATGTGATGCATCTCTTCTGTATCTCCTAAATTCTGAGTTTTCATTAATATACTTTTTAGCCCATACAAAAAAATCAGAGCATGGTGATTTAAAATGACTGTTGAATTTTGTGTATATTTTGTCAAATCGATAATATATATTTTCAATTGATCTAGAATTTTCATAATAAAAAGGGATTGTATAAGCCAGATAAAGGAGCTGGAAGTATAGATTTTTTATATCTAAAATTAAGCGATCTCCTTCTTTTTCATTCAAGACTTTGCATGCAAATTGTAAGAATCTTTGATTATCTTTAATTTTATTAAAGTCAAAAGAATGTATTGTGATTCTAGATTGAAAATCCTTTAAATCACGTAAAAAATAATAGATATCATCATCACTACTATTATTCATTTCATCAATTATAAATTTACTTATGTTCCTGAGTTTATCTAGGCTGTTCAGTTTTGCGATGTCTTTTTCTATAGCATCGTTGCTCTCCCGTATTCTGCGATTGTTATCAATATTTGGGCGATGATAGACATACAGTACCCAGATAAGATCTTCATCTCGAAGTTGTGTCAGGAATGATTTAAGATTGTCTAGTTCAGAATTGCGCATTTTGTATCCTGTTTCTAAAAAGCTTACGTCATACTTTAGGCAATAAAAACAATACCTTCTACTAAGTTTTTCGCTCTATTTCCCCTTGTTTTACACTATATTTTTAAAAGCTTTCTACTAGGGAATAAGGGTGTTATAAATAAAAAATGTTTAGGCAATATAAGTTTTTAATTTAATTTTTTTATAACTGAAATTAGGTACTAAAACGATATAGTCTAAAATTAATTTTATTCCTTAATTCTAGCTTTTTTGAGACTAGAGCCTGCATGAATTTAAGCGTAGAGCAGGGAGGAAAAGTTTTTCATGTGGAGAATAGGTACTGTACTACAGGAGGAATTTGGACTCCCTAAAGCTTTGGTTATTAATCTAATCGTTTATTATGTAACACTTTATTGTAAAGTAAACGTATATATATACTGAATTCCCTATCTCTTATGTAACTGTCACACACATAGGTTTAAACATGAGAGTTTTAATTAATCAGGAAAAACTTACACTTGAGATTGAGAAATTTTTAAAGCGTTTAAAAAGAGAACGTACAAAATGGTATGGATTCTATTCGCAGCTTACTAATCTGTTATTAGGCTTTAATGATATTTATGATCCCGATGATGAATACACAGGTTATCTTAAATTCTTTGTAATTCTGAGATATGACTTACAGAGAATAGACTCTGGTTATTTGGAACTTATGGATGAGTTAAAGATAATTAGGTACAGAGAGATAAGAAAATGGTTTTTAGATTTATTTGAGCTTTTCAAGAAAGATTATGAAACTATTGAAAAACAGAAAGATGAAAATAAAATTGAAGTGCAGGAATATTGTGAGTCAATAATTGGTAAATATAGCCGAATATTAGTTGCTCGGGTGGACTTGGGTTATTTACAAGAACATTCTAGTCGCATCAGAGTTGAAGATATTTATAATGATTTGGATATACTGCTTAATCGTATTCAAAATAAAGATGGCATATTTAAACATGTAGTCGGGTATATATGGGGAGTGGAACAAGGCGGTAAAAGTAAAGGTTTTCACTGTCACTTAGCAATCATCTATGATAATGCCTACCGTGCTGGAAGCGCGGAATATTGGGGGAATGAAATTATTGAGTTATGGAAGGATATTACTAGAGATTTTGGTCAAGGCTATAATTGTTGGAACCGTAAACGTGTAGCGGAACTTCGAAGTAAAGATGAGCTAGGGATCGGTGTGATTCATCGTCGCGATTCAACTCAAGTGGCAAATTTTATTAGAGCAATGGAATATATTGCTGATCATCATAAACGTACTCCTCAATACTTACGCGTTAAGCCAAGAGGGCGAAGAGTATTTGGTAAAGGTCAGTTAAGAGCGCAGTATGATAGGCGCTAAATGAAAATAATCTCAGATATATATTATCTAGATGAAAACAAGGTTTTAAATACTTTACAAGGCTTGCCAATCGGTGAGCCTTTGTCATTTCTAGAGGTATATATTATGAGTTTAAATTGTCCTTATTGTTTTTCGGATCAGATCATTCAGGTTGTTAATCAGCAGGTGAGTGGTTCTGATTCTACAGGTCTAGCAGCATCAGCTTCGTTCGCAACCATCGGTGCATCCATTTCAAAGGGTTTACCTTTGCCTGTATCACCACTGCTTGGCGGGCTTGCAGGTGCGGTCATTGGTGGTCTATTTAGCAGCATGTTTGATGAGCCGAAAAAGCCAATCACTATGACCTACTATCACTGTAATCAATGTCAGCAGAACTTCCGCTAACAACCTAGGAGATAAAAACGATGGCACATCAAATCGAACAAATCGCCTACGTTGGCGAAACCCCTTGGCATGGTCTCGGTAATCAGCTAAGTCCGAACCAACCACTCGAAGTTTGGGCACAGCAAGCTGGGATGGACTGGCGGATAGAATCCTCGAACGTCAGCTATATGGCACAGAATGAACGTGGTCAGAGCATTATCATGCCATTTGAAGAGCAGCGAGTGTTGTATCGTTCAGATACCCATGCACCTTTATCTGTAGTCAGTCAGCGTTATCAGGAAGTTCAACCTAAAGAGATTCTGGAGTTCTACCGGGATCTGACTGAGCAATCTGGCTTTGAGTTAGAAACCGCAGGGGTTTTGAAAGGCGGGAAGAAGTTCTGGGCATTGGCGCGTACAGGTCAAAGTACCGCGTTAAAGTCTAAGGATGTCAGTAATGGTTATATCCTGCTAGCTACTGCGTGTGATGGCACCTTGGCAACGACAGCACAGTTCACCAGTATCCGAGTGGTCTGTAACAACACGTTAGCCATTGCGCTACGTGGGCAGAGCAGTAGTGCTGGTGTAGTGAAGGTTCCACATAGCACCAAGTTTGATGCAGAGAAAGTGAAACAGCAATTAGGTATTTCAGTGCGTGCATGGGATGAGCACATGTATGAAATGAAACAGCTCACGCAGCGTAAGGTGAGTCAACAGGAAGCCAAAGCTTACTTTGATGCCGTGTTTAATAATAGCACCATGTCAATTTCCGATCCTGAAGAAAACATCATTCAGTTCTATCGTAATGTCGCGCAGCAAGTTCAGGAGAAAAAGCCTGAACCCAATGGTCGCGCCATGAATAAAGCTTTAGAGATGTTTAATGGGCAAGGACGCGGTGCTGAATTGTCATCCGCCAAAGACACTGCTTATGGCTTACTGTGTTCGATCACAGAATTTGTGGATCATGAACGACGTGCCATGAGTACAGATCACCGTCTTGATTCAGCTTGGTTTGGTGCAGGTGCAGGTCTTAAGCAACGTGGACTGGAACAGGCTTTATCTTTGATAGCCTAAGCTCATGTAATCCATCCAACCTTAAGCCCGCAAGTCTCAACAATCGCTGAGTACAGCACACACGTAACTCTCTCTACTTACTACTCACAATCAACAATCTGAATCAGCATGCATATCGCCATACCCGACCTTGTGTCGGGTATGGCTTTTTTATGCATTTCTTTTACAGAGATCAGAATTTATAAGGATAATTCCATGAATCAAATTGTATCTATTTCCCATCAGCCTACGACGGTAGGATCAAAGATTGTAGTCAATCCAACCATCACCACCAAACGCTCAACAGCAGCCAAGCGACTGGTCAACACCAAAGGGATGGAATATCAGGATTGGCTCGAAGTTCGTAAGCAAGGCATTGGCAGCAGTGATGCAGCAACAGCATGTGGCTTAAACCCATACATGTCGATGCTAGAACTGTGGCTAATCAAAACAGGTCGACAAGCTCAGTCCATTGAAGATGAAAGTACAGGTGTTGCCCCACTGTACTGGGGCAAACAGCTCGAACCTTTAGTGGCTGAGTATTACAGCATGCACACCAATAACAAAGTTCGTCGAGTCAATGCTGTATTACAGCACCCTGATCCCGATAAACACTTTATGTTAGCCAATCTGGATTACAGCGTGGTCGGCAGTGATGAAGTCCAAATTTTGGAATGCAAAACAGCAGGTGAGCATGGAGCAAAATTGTGGCGTGATGGTGTGCCTTTATATGTGCTTTGTCAGGTACAACATCAACTGGCGGTGACAGGAAAGCAGGCAGCACATGTTTGTGTCTTGATCTGTGGGCATGAAACCAAGATCTTCAAAGTGACACGGTCTGAATCAGTGATTGACCATATTGTCAAAGCAGAACGATATTTCTGGGAGTGTGTAGAAAAGGATATGCCGCCATCCGTGGATGCCAGTGAATCCGCAGCTAAAGCGATTCAACAACTCTATCCAGCGCATGTGCCTTTAACCGTAGAGGATCTCTCGCAAAATGAAAATGCCAATTTGATGTTCGACCAGCTCATCAAAATGAAAGAAGAGATTCAGCATCAGCAGGAACGCTTTGACCAGCTTAAACATGAAATCCAGATGATGATGCAAGACAAGGAAAGGGCGGTCTTTGCAAATGGCTCGGTAGTTTGGAAGAAAGCCAAGGATTCTATCAGCCTCAATACCAAAGCATTGCTTCAGCACCAACCTGAACTCATTGAGCTTTATCCACTTCAAAAGCAAGGCAGTCGTCGATTTAACATCTATACCGACTAAGCCCTATCTACAGCACCAAATCAAAAATTCACAAAAATCGCTCCCCGCTCTCTACCCTTCGGTAGAGAGCAAATCGGTCGCGATCTCTGTAGCACTTTATCTGGCTCTACATTCTTTGGGTAACTTATTTGGTCCTTGTTCCGACCTACATACATAGACCCAAATTTGTAAGGTAATACATTAAGGAATATCAACATGATTAAAGGTTTAGCAATTACTCCTCCAATACTCGGACGGATCAGTATTGGTCGGATGGTTGAAAAGAATGGCAAACGCCTACCGGAAAAGGATGACCAGTTCACCATTACTTCCCAGATTCAAAGCAAAGAAGGCTGGGTTAAACATCCACTGGATGATCAGCTGCGAGCGAATGCTCCGAATCAGAAGCTACGTTCAATCCCTGTCAGAATGATCTTTAATGATCCTGATTTAAACCTGCGTGCAGAATACAGCCTGTTTGACCGACAGACTGGAAGACCTATCTGTGTCGGTAATGGAGAAACCTGCCAGCGTTTAACCAATCAAGGGGTCGAGCAACATCCCTGCCCATCCCCTGATTTATGTCCATTGGCTCAAGGTGGCAACTGCAAACCTTATGGACGTTTACATGTGAACTTAGATGAATCGGATGAGTTTGGCACCTTCATCTTTAGAACTACAGGCTTTAATAGTATTCGGACTTTGGCTGCACGGCTGAGTTATTACCATGCAGCATCAAATGGCTTGTTGTCATGTCTACCCTTGCAGTTGATATTGCGGGGCAAGAGTACGACACAAAGTTATCGTCAGCCTGTGTATTACGTGGATCTGACTTTAAGAGAAGGGATTAGCTTGAATGAGGCGATTATTCAGGCGAAGCAAATTGATGAGCAGAGTAAGCAGGCGGGGTTTTATCAGGAGGCTTTAGACTTTACCGCAAGGAAGGGTTTTGCCAATGCACGGTTTGAAACGGATATAGAGGAAGGGTTAGATGTGCTGGAGGAATACTACCCTGAACAAGAACAAAACCGTTCGGTGGAGCAACAAGCTTCGCCTGAAGGGTTTGTGCAGGATATTCAGCAAGGGTTGCAGCGATCAGTCAGACCCGTCAATTAATCGATTGGTTGGAAAAGAGCAACTTTCTAGGTTGCTCTTTTTTTACGACATTATAAGACGTAGCAGTTGTTAAAGGACTATATTCGCTATGGTTATCTCGTTAAAATGACAAGCCTGAATTAATTCCTAATTTTTTTGTTAAGTGCATGACTTTTAATAAGTCATAGATATGCTAACTTAGCAACATTGTTTAACATTAAGTATAAAACCAAAGCGGTTGATCGTGGATTGAGGAAATAAAATGCATTCATTGGAACAAAAATTTCTAAATGACTTAGATGACAAGCTTTGGAAAGCCGCCGATAAATTACGCAGCAGTCTAGATGCCGCCAACTATAAGCATATTGTTCTCGGGCTGATTTTCTTAAAGTACGTTTCAGATGCTTTTGATGAACGACAGTCTGAGCTCAAGACTTTATTCGCTCATCAAGATGACAACAATATCTACTACATGGCACGTGATCACTATGATAGCGATGAAGAATACCTACAGGCTATTGCTGACGAACTAGAAATACTGGATTACTACCAAGAAAAAAACGTATTTTGGGTGCCCAAAGCAGCACGTTGGTTAAGTATCCGCAATGCAGCAGCTTTACCAATTGGCGCAATCATTTGGCAGGATGAGCAAGGACAGGACGTGAAGTTACGCTCTGTATCTTGGTTGATTGATAATGCTTTTGATGAAATTGAAAAAGCCAATCCAAAACTAAAAGGTATTCTGAATCGTATTGGACAGTATCAGCTGGACAATGACAAGCTACTTGATCTGATCAATACTTTTTCTGACACCAGTTTTACTAATCCAGAATATAACGGTGAGCAACTCAGTCTGCACAGCAAAGATATCCTCGGGCATGTCTACGAATACTTTTTGGGACAGTTTGCCTTGGCTGAAGGGAAGCAAGGTGGGCAGTACTACACGCCTAAAAGTATCGTCACCTTAATCGTTGAAATGTTGCAGCCTTATAAAGGTCGTGTGTATGACCCTGCAATGGGTTCAGGTGGATTCTTTGTATCCAGTGAAAAATTTATTGAACAACATGCTCAGGAAAAGCATTACAAAGCCTCCGAACAGAAAAAGCATATTTCTATTTATGGGCAGGAAAGCAATCCGACTACATGGAAATTGGCTGCTATGAACATGGCGATTCGTGGGATTGATTTTAATTTCGGTAAAAAGAATGCAGACAGCTTTTTAGAGGATCAGCATCCAGACTTGCGTGCTGACTTTGTTATGGCCAATCCGCCTTTTAATATCAAGGATTGGTGGCATGCTTCTCTAGAAAATGATGTGCGTTGGAAGTATGGTACACCGCCACAAGGCAATGCCAACTTTGCTTGGATGCAGCACATGCTGCACCATCTGTCACCTACAGGCAGTATGGCATTGTTACTTGCCAATGGTTCAATGAGTTCCAATACCAACAATGAAGGTGAAATCCGTAAAAACCTGATCGAAGCCGATCTAGTGGAATGTATTGTTGCATTACCAGGACAACTGTTCACCAACACGCAAATTCCAGCCTGTATCTGGTTTCTAACCAAGGACAAAAAGAATGGCTTGTCTTTAGATAAAAAGAAAGCCAACCGTGAAGGCAAGACTCTGTTCATCGATGCCCGTAATTTGGGCTATATGAAAGATCGCGTACTGCGTGACTTTACCGATGCGGATATTGCTAAAATCACCAATACTTTACATGCTTGGCAACAAGGCGAAAATTTTGAAGGCGAAGCCTATCAAGATGAGAAAGGTTTCTGCTTCTCTGCTGAGTTAAAAGATATACAAAAGCACGACTATGTATTGACTCCAGGACGTTATGTGGGTGCAGTCGAGCAGGAAGATGATGGCGAGCCATTCGCTGAGAAAATGCTGCGTTTGACCGCTCAGCTCAAAGAACAATTTGCTGAAAGTGCGGTCTTGGAAAGTGAGATTAAAAAGAACCTAAAGGGCTTGGGCTATGAGTTCTGATCATTCTTTATTGCTGGAAATTCAGAAGGGTGAAAGTCAAACCCTTGAATTTAAAGAGCAGTTACCGAAAGGGCAACAGGTCGCAAAGACCCTGATTGCTTTTGCCAATACCAGTGGTGGTAAATTGGTAGTGGGTGTAAGTGATGATCGCCAACTCGTAGGTATTCAAGATGATATTTTTGAGTTGCAAGATCAGATCACCTCAATGATCAATGAATTGTGTATGCCAAACATTCTGCCGTATATTTATATCGAGAATATCCAAGGCATAGAGTTGCTGGTGATTGAAGTCAGCCGTGGTTCATTATTGCCTTATTATCTCAAGCCGCAAGGCAAGGCACAGGGGACGTATATCCGTTTAGGTGCAAGCAATCGTGTGGCATCGCCTGAATATATTCAGCAACTTGAATTGCAACGTCTGAACCAGACCTTTGATGAACAGCCGAATCCGCAATACAGTTTAGATGACATAGATTTACAACCTTTAAAGCAAGCCTTTGCTGAGGTGGGTAAAGAGCTGTCTTTGCAAAAGATGCGGAATCTTAAATTGATCATTCAGCAGAATGGACAGGATTATCCTAGTCATGGGTTACTCATTTTGTTGGGGCTTTATGAGCAGGTTGAAATCAAATGCAGCCGCTTTAAAGGCACGACCATGACAGTGTTTTTGGATAAAAAAGAATACCGTGGAGACTTATTTAGTCAGTTGAAGCAAACAGAGCAATTCATCAAGAATCATCTGCATCTACGGGCAGAAATTTTAGGTTTGCAGCGTACAGAAAGTTTTGAAATTCCAATCCCAGCCATTCGTGAAGCCTTGGTGAATGCAGTGTTGCATCGTGACTATAGCAATGCAGGGCGTGATATTAAGGTCGGCATTTATGATGACATCCTGAATATTGTATCGCCGGGTGGTTTGCCAAATGGACTGACTGAAGAAGATTTGGCACAAGGTCGTTCAGAGATTCGTAACCGTGTTTTGGCGCGTGTGTTTAAAGAGCTGGGTTATATCGAGCAGTGGGGCAGTGGTATTGCCCGTATTAAAGATCTTTGTTTACAGGCAGGCAATGCAGAACCTCAACTGAAAGCACAAGGTGATTTTGTCGATTGGGATTTTTATCGTCCTTCGATTGAGGAATTAGGTGGCTCAATAGGTGGCTCAATAGGTGGCTCAATCCAAGAAAGTATATTGACAGATCGTCAAAAAGAGATTTTAGTTTTAATTCAACAGAACCCGAAAATTTCCTATCGTGCTATGGCGGAGCAGCTCAGTATTAATGAGTCAGCAGTGAAAAAGCATCTGAATCATTTAAAAGATGCAGGTTGGCTTGAGCGTATGGGTGGAACTCGTGGCTATTGGATGATTAAGAAAGAATTTGGGGGGGATGTGTGAGTATAATTTTCCAAAAAATCATGTTGGAAGAAATTGGTCAAATAGTGACAGGTAAAACGCCATCTTCTAATGTTATCGGAGCATTTAGTTCATCTGGAATTCCATTTGTAACACCTAAAGACATGGATGGTAGAAGGTGGATAGAAACCACTGAGCGTTATCTATCTGAAGCAGGAAGGCAATCATTAAAAAACTATCTTGTTCCTAAAGATAGTGTAGCTGTTTCGTGTATTGGTTCAGATATGGGAAAAGCTATACTTTTAAAAAAGGATTCTGTAACTAATCAACAAATAAATACTATTATTGTTGATGCTAGTAAACATAATCCTAAATACATTTATTATGTTTTAAGTCTAAAACAGGAGGAATTGAAGAGTATTGCAGGTGGCTCAGCAACTCCTATCTTAAATAAGGGGCACTTTAGTAAAGTTGTAATTGAATTACCTGATAAAGTTGATCAAGATAATATTGTTCAAGTATTAGATTCACTAGATTGTAAAATTGAATTAAATAACCAAATTAACCAAAATTTAGAATCTATGGCTCAAGCCATTTTTAAAAGTTGGTTTATCGACTTTGAGCCTGTACGCGCCAAAATTGCAGCTAAGCAGGAAGGCAAAGACACTGAACTTGCTGCCATGTGTGCTATTAGTGGTAAAAGTGAAGAAGAGCTTCAGCAAATGGCTGAAGATGATTTTGCTGAGTTACAAGCAACTGCTGCGTTGTTTCCTGATGAGTTGGTAGAGAGTGAGTTAGGAGAAGTGCCGAAGGGGTGGGAGGTTGGTTGCGTTGAAGATATTGCGACTGCAAAAGGCGGGTATGCTTTTAAAGGTTCACAGTTTGTGGAGAAAGGTTATCCTGTAATTAAAATTAAGAATATTACAGGTGATGGTAAAGTTGATATTCAAGGTACACAATGCATTGACGAAAAAACTGCTCGGAATGCTGCAAAATTCATGTTGCATGATTGTGATTTAGTTATGGCAATGACGGGGGCAACCGTTGGAAAAATTGGGTTAGTAAATACACACGGTAAATCTATTTATTTAAATCAACGGGTCGCAAAGTTTGAGTCAGAAAAATTTGGAGGTAAAATTAGTTACTTCTTATTCTGTCTGTTTAATAGAAAAGAATATTTTGAGCAGATAGTTGGTACAGCCCAGGGAAGTGCTCAACCTAATATCAGCTCTAGTGGTATTGAGTCAACAAGCATAATTGTTCCAAATTTTGAATTAATCAATTTATTTATTAAGAATACAGATTCTATATTTCAATATTGGCTAAAAAACGGCTCAATAAATAATTTTTTAAATCAAAGTAGAGATACTCTTTTACCAAAATTATTGTCGGGTGAGGTTGAAGTTGAAAACCTTTGATATGCCGAGAATATATGAATGGTCTGAGATAAAAGACGAATTTACGGACTCTTTGCTGGTAGGTAACGGTGGGAGTATGGCTCTAAGCAATAATTTTGTTTACGAGTCACTTTATGAAAAAGCCAGAGAAAAAGAAAATTTAGATCAGGCGACCCAACAGGTTTTCTCTAAATTTTATAAAGATAGTCATGACTTTGAGAGAGTCTTATATCGATTGTGGCAAGCTAATTATATTAATCATTTATTTAGTGTTTCTGATGAAGAAAAACAAAAAATAAAAGATGGTTATAACTTAATACAAAAAGCCTTACTTAAAGCAGTTAAAGATATTCATCCTAATCATAGAGAATTAAAGGGTCAGCTTTTTTTGGTAGGTAAATATCTTTCTCATTTTAAGACTGTATTTAGTCTTAATTATGATTTAATTATTTATTGGTCAATGTTGGAATATAATGATCAATATAAAAATGTCTTAAAAGATGGATTTATTACATCTGATTCATTAATTTCTAATTCTAAAGTATTTGCGAAAAGCAGAATTGAAATATTGAAAAAACCTTACAATGGTAATAATTCAGCTACATTAGTCTTTTATCCACACGGAAATTTAATTCTGCATAGAACCAAAAGTCAAGAGGGGAAAATCCAAGGTCACAAAGCAATTTATAACTCGATTTTAGAAAACATTGCAGATTTTTGGCAAGAAAATAATTCAATTCCACTGTTTGTTAGTGAAGGTACTTATCAGGAAAAGTTAGAAGTAATTAGCTCATCTAATTACCTTTCTTATGTTATCCATGAGGAACTTCCTAATGGGGGGGACTCTTTGGTTATTTATGGTTGGGGTATAGGTAAGCAAGACACACACATTCTAGAGCAGATTGCTAGAGGAACTTATCAACAGATCGCTGTATCTGTGTATAAAGGCAATAAAGAGGATGAACAAATAGATCGAGAAATAAAAGAAATTGTAGAGAGAATAATGTCTACTGCTAAGCATATTGATGAAGAAAATATTAAGTTTTTTAATGCCCAAAGTGTGGGTTGTTGGAATAATTAAGAGTTAAATCATGAATGAAACACAATTAGAAAATCTCTGCCTCGATTGGTTCTTAGAGAATGGCTGGGAAGTCGTTCATGGTATAGATATTGCACCTGATAGTAGCAATCCTTTACGCAAGGACTTTAAACAAGTTTTACTTGAAAGTGATATACAGGCTGCCTTTGAACGCTTGAATCCACACTTGCCTAAGAGCTGTTTTGAGCAGGTTTGGCAAAAACTGAGCAAGCCTGAAAGTTTGGATTTAGTCATT
Source organism: Acinetobacter sp. YH12252 (assembly GCF_013417365.1). Lineage (NCBI taxonomy): Bacteria > Pseudomonadati > Pseudomonadota > Gammaproteobacteria > Moraxellales > Moraxellaceae > Acinetobacter > Acinetobacter sp. YH12252. The sequence goes on along the minus strand of NZ_VPEA01000006.1, from coordinate 143,293 downwards.
AATAACCGTGCTTTCCACCGTATGTTATTGGAAGGTGTACCTGTCACCTATAAGAAACAGGACGATTGGGTACATGACCATGCCTTCTTGGTGGATTTCAACCATGTGCATAAAAACCGATTTGTGGCGATTAATCAATTTACTATTCTAGGTACTAAACAACCTCGACGTCCCGACATCATCTGCTTTATCAATGGTATTCCCTTTGCGGTGTTGGAACTAAAAAGCCCAACTGATGAAAACGCGGATATTTGGGATGCCTTTAACCAGTTGCAAACCTATAAAGAAGAAATTTCAGATCTATTTATCTTTAATGAAGCTTTAGTTGTAAGTGATGGCGTAACAGCACGTGTCGGTTCACTGACAGCAAATCAGGAACGCTTTTTACCGTGGCGTACAATCAAGAATGAAGATGATAAACCCGCTTTAGAATGGGAGTTAGAGACAGTTGTTCGAGGTTTCTTTGATCGAGAATTGTTTCTCGATTACATTCGATTCTTTGTGTTGTTTGAAACAGATGGCGAAAAGACCATTAAGAAAATTGCAGGCTATCATCAATTCCATGCGGTTAGAGAAGCCGTACAAGCGACCATTGCGGCAGCCAATCCGACAGGGGACAAAAAAGCAGGCGTTGTTTGGCATACCCAAGGCTCGGGTAAAAGTATCTCCATGTGTTGCTATGCAGGTAAACTTTTACAGCAGCCTGCTATGCGCAACCCAACCTTGTTAATCGTCACTGACCGTAATGACTTAGATGGACAGCTTTTTGAAACCTTTAGCAATGCTCAAGATTTATTAAAACAAACCCCAGTACAAGCCAATAACCGCGATGAGCTGAGACAGCTTTTAGCTGAACGTGAGTCTGGTGGCATCATCTTTACCACAGTACAAAAGTTCGCATTGCTAGATGGTGAGAGTGAACATCCATTATTGAATGGACGCCACAATATTGTTGTGATGTCAGATGAAGCACATCGTAGCCAATATGGTCTGAAAGCAAAACTAGGTAACGATGGCACATACAAGTTTGGCTATGCCAAGCACATGCGCGATGCCTTGAAAAACGCTGCTTTTATTGGCTTTACTGGAACTCCGATCTCAAGTGAAGATAAAGACACTCGAGCTGTCTTTGGAGATTATGTTTCCATTTATGATATTCAGGATGCCGTCGATGATGGTGCAACCGTCCCAATCTACTACGAGTCACGCTTGGCAAAGCTAGATATTAATCAGACTGAGATTGAAGAGTTATCTGATCAAGTCGATGAGGTTGTAGAAGATGAAGAAGATGTTGGTAACCGAGAAAAGACTAAGAGCGAATGGAGCCGACTAGAAAAGCTGGTGGGTGCCACACCACGGCTGAAACAGATTGCTGCGGATTTAGTCGCACACTTTGAAGCCCGTACCGAAGCCACGGCGGGTAAAGGCATGATTGTGACCATGAGCCGCGAAATCTGTGTACATTTGTATAATGAAATTATTGCTCTACGTCCAGATTGGCATGACCCTGATCCCGAAAAAGGCAAAATCAAAATTGTGATGACGGGTTCAGCTTCAGATAAACCATTGTTACAGCCACACATTTATAACAAGCAAGTCAAAAAACGTCTTGAGAAACGCTTTAAAGATGTGAATGATCCTTTGCAGTTAGTGATCGTGCGCGATATGTGGCTTACAGGTTTTGATGCACCATGCACGCATACCATGTATATCGACAAACCGATGAAGGGACACAACCTCATGCAGGCTATTGCACGTGTGAACCGTGTCTTTAAAGATAAGCAGGGTGGACTAGTTGTTGACTATATCGGCATTGCTAATGAATTGAAGCAAGCCTTAAAAACCTATACCGATGCCAAAGGTAAAGGTGAGCCGACTTTACGTGCAGAAGAAGCCTATGCAGTTCTTGCTGAAAAGATGGATGCCATACGAGGAATGTTTGCCAAAACCAATGAACAGGTAGGCATGGATTTAAGTGCTTACGAAACTCAGGCACACCGACTGATTATCCCCGCAGCTAACTATGTGCTGAGCTTGAAGGATGGTAAAAAGCGTTTTCTTGATTTAGTTCTGGCAATCAATAAAGCCTTCTCTTTATGCAGCACCTTGGATGAAGCGAAGAACCTGCACAAAGAAATTGCCTTTTACTCAGCCATTAAAGCGGTCATTAGCAAGCATACCTCTGTAGATCGTAAACTGTCGCAAGCTGAAAAGGACAGTACGCTAAAACAGATTCTGGATAATGCTGTCATTGCTGATGGCGTAACAGATGTCTTTGCAATGTGTGGTTTGGATAAACCCAACATTGGCTTGCTTTCAGATGAGTTCTTAGAAGATGTACGGCAGATGCCATACCGTAACTTGGCAGTTGAACTGTTGGAAAAGTTACTCAATGATGGCATTAAGGCAAAGACACGAAACAATGTGGTACAGGAAAAACGCTTCTCTGACCGTTTGCAGGAAACCTTGAGGAAATACAATAACCGAGCGATTGAAACTTCTCAGGTCATTGAAGAACTCATTCAAATGGCAAAAGAATTTCAGGCAGAGATGCAGCGTGAAGCTTCACTTGGTTTGAATCCTGATGAAATCGCTTTCTATGATGCTTTGGCAAACAATGAAAGTGCTGTCAGAGAGCTTGGAGACGATACGTTGAAACAGATCGCACGAGAGATTACCGAAAAGCTCAGGAAGTCAACGACCGTCGATTGGCAGGTTAGGGACAGTGTCCGTGCTCAGCTGAAAATATTAGTACGTCGTACTTTACAGCGTTGGAAGTATCCACCTGATAAAGCAGCTGAAGCGATTGAGTTGGTGATGAAGCAGGCTGAGCAATTGTCGAATGCTTGGACAAAATAAAGGAAGTGTATTAACTCTGCTGTGTTAGTACGCTAACTTTATTTTAACATTGGAAAATCAGAATCTGGAAGTTAATTGGTTTTACATGTGATAAAAGAATATATTTAAGTATCTGGAATTTAAGATTTAGTTTGATATTTCTAAATTTAAAAGAATTTATAGCTGAATAATTAATTTATCATCATACCTAAAACCATAGGAAATGGTGTTTTACAGATATTTTTATGTGCTGATTTTTTTAGAATTTAGCTATATTTAAACAGTTTAAAGCATAAATATTAAGTGGGGTGAATTATGATAATTGAACTTGAGATTAAAAAATGGCTATTAACACAAGCCGATTGGTTACAAGAAGCGGCGATACGAATACTTCAGAAAGGTCAGCTTGATGATAATGACTATCAGGATTTATGCATACTAATAAAAACTCCCGAAGGCAAAGCGGTAACAACTCACCGAACTTATGATGACTTGACTGGAAACCAAATCAAAAATGAATTGCGTCTAAAAGCTATCAATGAAGTTGTTGGTATAGAAAACTTAGCTCCTAAAAGCCCCTTAACATTTGGAAAAGGGAATTTAAGTGTAATTTATGGACATAATGGTTCAGGTAAGTCGAGCTATACACGTATATTAAAAAAAGTATCAGGAGTCCCAAGAGCACAGAATTTAAAATCAAATGTTTTTTTGCCGCCACCGGATCTTAGTCATTGTACATTTGTAATTGATATAGATGGGAGTGAGCAAGAAATTAAGTGGGGTGCTCATGAGTCATGTTTAGATGACCTCGTTTCAATTGATATTTTTGATAGTGAAGAAGCAAATTATTATTTAACCAAAGAGAGTACTGCTACATATACGCCTCCAGCAGTTACCTTGTTTGCAGAATTGGCAAAAGTTTGCTCAAAAGTAAAGGATATACTACAAACCGAGCAGGATACTCTTTTCAGTAAATTACCAAAGCTTCCTAGTCAATTCTATTCAACAGAAATAGCTACTAAGTTGAATGCATTAAATGACCAAACGAATGATAAATTCCTAGAGAGCTTTACTTTATGGTCTGAAAATGATCAACAGCAACTCAATAATTTGAATTTAAGGTTGAGTACAGATAATCCAACTGAACTTGCGAAGCAAAGAAGAAAAACAGCCTTACAAGTGAAGGAAATTATTAAAGCACTTGAAGGGGCACAACACTCGCTAAGCTCTTCAAATATCGAATTGCTTAGATTTCTTAAACAAGATGTAGTGCAAAAGCGCCAAGTTGCCTTAGATGCAGCAAAGAATATAGCTGGTGAATTAACTGGGGTAGGTGGTGATACTTGGCGAGCAATGTGGAGCGCTGCTAGAAAGTATTCTCAAGTGGTATATTCAGAACAAAAATTTCCAGTTACGGATGATGCAAAATGTTTACTTTGCCATCAAGAGCTTAATCTTGAGGCAAAAGAACGACTACAAAATTTTGAAAAATTTGTATGTAGTACTCTTGAACAAGATGCTGCAAATGCAGAAAAAACCTATAAAGCTAGCCTTGCCCAACTTCCTTTAGCTTTAACGGATCAACAAATAAGAACTCAATGTGAGGCTGCGGGAATCGGTACTGACGATTGGTTAAATTGTTTGGGGGGTATCTGGTTAAAAATTAAGAATAATAGTTTGGTTCTTAATGCTCATGAAGAGCAGGGGGTACTTAGCGATATTTCCGAAGTACAAAAAGTAATAGTTGATCTTAATGAATATACAGATCGATTAAATCGAGAGGCAAATCAATTTGATCAGGATGCTACAGAGTTTGATAGAGTTCTGGCTAATAAGCAAAAGTTAGAATTAGAAGCTAAGATGTGGGCCAGTCAGCAAGTTGAATCAATAAAGCAAGAAGTACTTAGATTAAGAAATCATAAGCAGTACGAGTTGTGGAAGTCACTAACAAATCCTAGACATATTTCCACTAAAGCCGCATCAATTTCTGAAAGAGCTATTACTGAAGCATATATTCGGCGTTTCAATGACGAATTACGATTATTGGGGGCACATCATTTAAAGGTTGAGTTAATAAAAGCGAGAACAGCGAGAGGGGAAGTTTTTCATAAAATTCAATTAAAGGGGGCAACTAATCAAAACTTACTACCAGAATCAGTTTTAAGTGAAGGGGAGCGTAGAATAATTTCTTTAGCAGCTTTCTTAGCAGATGTAGTCAATAAGCCTTATTTGGCTCCATTTATATTTGATGACCCAATTTCCTCCTTAGATCATGATTATGAATGGCATGTGGCCTCCCGTTTAGCAGATTTAGCCAAACAACGCCAAGTTATTATATTTACACATCGTCTATCACTTTTTGGCACAATGGAAGATGTATCTAAGAAAAATGGTGAACAATGGCATAAGGTCCATTTCTCGGCATTATGTATTGAGAGTTTTAATGGGAGTGTGGGACATCCTGCACATCAGCAAACTTGGAATTCTAATACAAAAACAGCTAATAATATTCTTCTAGATAGATTAAGGGATGCTTCTAAGATAGGCCAACAATCTGGAGTAGAAGTTTATCGACAATTAGCTCAAGCCATTTGTAGCGATTTTAGGAAATTATTAGAGAAAAGTGTTGAAGATGACTTATTGAATTCAATTGTAAGAAGACATCGTCGATCTATCACAACAGATAATAAAATACATTCTTTAGCATTGATTGAAAAAGATGATTGTATATTTATAGAACAATTGATGACTAAGTATTCATGCTTTGAACATAGTCAGTCAACAGAAATCCCAATACGTATTCCTGAAGAAAATGAGCTACGTTCAGATATTGAGAGTCTAATAAGATGGAGAAAAGAGCTTTCAGATAAGCGAAAAAGTGCTAGCTAGCAGTAATTGTTGTTTTTAAAAAAATTATGGATGGTGATACTCACTATCCATTTTTTATTATAACGGATATGTATTTTGTGACCCACTAAGTTATTTGATGTTTTCTTGAAAGGTTTATGATTTACACCAATTTTACGCCACAATATTTTTACATTAAACTAAATTATTGATAATAAATATTTAATTTTATTTGTATGTCCAATCCATCATAGGGGCAACCGAAATGCGAGGTTGTAAAGTTTGGATGGCACGTGTCATAACCCACCTGAATTGAAAAACAAAAGCACAAGACCGCGCATTATACGGGGTTTAAGTGAAAATCGACAGTATCCCCAACCCACATCCATTGGCATTAACTTTGCTTTGTTCGCTATGAACAAAGCAGCGCAACCGTAGATGCTAAAGCGGAACTGCTCAGTATTTGTATGCGTAGCCGTTTTTTAGTATGTTGAAAAGATAGGATAACGCAGCATAAGAGGGAAAATAAAATGTTGGTATTAGAAGAAATTTATCGAACTAAGAAAAATGAATTTTCAACGGCATTTAATTTACGCATGCAGCGCAGTTTAAGTTGGTGGAAAAAAGCCATTGAGTTTCATGATGATGTCGATATGCAATTTATGACAGCATGGGTGGCGTTGAGTGCCTTGTATGCGCAAGGTCAAACGGCAGAGCATACACAACAGACCTTGCAGCAATTTGTGCAGCGTATGTATCAAAAAGATGTCGATCAGCGCATGGCGAGAATTATTTGGGAAAAATATCCACAAAGTTTAGAGGTGTTGCTGAGCAACCCTTATTTGTATCAAAGTTTTTGGGATTGGCGTAATCAAAAAATGACTGAAGCTGAATGGCGTGCAGATTATGAAGCAGAGAAACAGCAGATTATGCAGGCATTGCACATCCATGATTCAGCTACAATTTTGGCATGTTTGTTTAAGCGCTTATTGACGTTACAGCAGCAACTTTTACAAGGTGGTGCAACTTATAACAGTGCAATCAACCGCAAACAACTCAGCCATGCCAATACTTTACTGTGTGCGTTGATGCCGTGTTTTATCCAAATCTTATTGGAAAATTTAGAAAATGTGGAATTGAGTCAGCCATTTTACCCTGTGATGCAAATGTCTTAAGCGACTTGCTTGATTGTAATCGCAGCGTTTAAGGCATGGCGGTGTGTTGACGTTGATGCTGCCAGTCGAGTAGGGCAAAGCTCATTGCGGCGGTAACAAAACACAAACCAACTAGGCAACTCCATAACCATCCACCGTGTTGCCATGCATAGATTCCCAAGGCAGAACCACAAGCACCGCCAGTAAAATAACTGGTCATATAAATTGAGTTAATCCGCGATTTGGCATCGGGGCGTAAGCGAAAAATTACATTTTGGTTGCTGCTGTGTACGGTGGCAAGCCCAAGGTTAATTAAGCCAAAACCAAGAATATAGCTCCATAAGCTAAATTGTCCGTTGTATAGAAAGACCCAACTGATTGCCAATAGCGCCAAACCACCCCACGTCAGCGCTGTAACATAGCCACGATCTGCAATTTTCCCCACGTGTTTGGTCGAAAGAGCACCGAATACACCCACCATTGCCACAATGCCCACCATAAAGTCAGCTAAGCCAAAACTGGATTTGAGTAATACTGCAATGGTGGAAAACAACACGCTCATCGCTGCAAAAGCAAACGCACCGAGCAAGGCACGATAGACCAAACGACGTTCTTCTAAAATGAGTTTGCCCATAGACTGAAACACGGCCAAATAGCTGAGTTTGCTGGTAGAAATAAAAGGCAAACGTGCTTTAAGTACCGCAGCAATACACAACATGAATATCCCGCTGAGCAGATAAATCACTTTCCAGTGAAATAAATTAGATAGCAAGCCTGCTAAACTGGTCGAAAGTAAAATACCGACCAATAAACCACTCATCAGCAAACCAACAACTTCTCCCATTTTTTCAGGTTTTACGGTCATGGTCGCAAAAGGAATTAATACTTGTGCCGCCACAGAGAATAGCCCTGTGATGATGGTACCAATCCAAAGCATGCTTAAATTGCTAGAAAAGGCACACAAAAACAAACCTACCGATGCCAAGAACATGAGCAAGGGGATGAACTTGGTTTTATTGACAATATCGCCCATCGGTACAATAAACAATAAACCCAGTGCATAAGATACTTGTGCAAAAGTCACCGTCAATGCCACTTGGGATTGCGGAATCTGGAAAGATTGATGAATCGAGTAAATCAGCGGTTGGCAATAATAATTGGCCCCCGCGCATAGGCCACAGGCAATCGCCATCAACCAGAGCAGGGTTTTATCTTGGCTGATGTCGGGTGCAGTGTTCATAATTATCCTAAGGTCAATGGTAAAACGGGGTTGCAGTAGCTCAAAGATTGAATCCAATATTCAACTTCATTAGTGGCAGGATGTCGCCTTTAACTTAATGAGAGAACTTGTTTTTGGACAAGGTGATCATCATCACGCCTACAATATTGAGCATGCAGCCGAACCATTGTATGCCATTTAGATGTTCACCTAAAAATGCTGTGGCCAATAGAATCGTCAAGATGGGGCCAATTGAAGCAATCATGGCCGATTGTGCCGCACCTAAACGGGCGATACTGTGCGCCATGAGTAAGGTGGGCAAGACTGTGACAAATATCCCTAAAGCAATACCATAGCCTAGCACTTCTACAGGCAGTTGTTGCACCAGTCCCAGTGGATTCGGTGTGACCAAACTGTAATGCGTAAGCGTACCGATGCAGGCAATACTTAAAGCCAGACCTGTAAAATTCCAAGAGCCAAAATGCTGAATCAGGCTTTTGGTCAGCAATAAATAGCCTGCAAAACACACTGCACTGGCGAACACTAAACTACTGCCTAACCAAAAATACGTGTCATGCGGAGTATTGCTCTGTTCCTGTAACATCACAATCACTGTTCCGCCATAACTCAGGGCAATTGCAAACAGACTCAACCAGCTAAGTTTCTGCCGATACATCACACTCGAAGCCAGAACGGTGAGCGTTGGGTATAAAAACAGAATAATGCGTTCTAATGAGGCACTAATGAACATCAGCCCTAAAAAATCCAACCAGCTGGAAAAATAATAGCCCATCAAACCTGCAAAAATCAGCAACAGCCAATTGCGTGTAGAGATGTTGCGACTGTGATGGCGATTGAGCCAACAAATCAGCAAGAAGAAAGGCAGGGCACTTGCCATGCGCAAAGCCATGAGTACGGTTGCGTCGACCAACGGTGAAAGCGCATAAGCCTGTTTAATAAAAATGGCTTTGGTACTAAACAAAAAGGCTGCAAATAAGGCAAAGATGGAGCCCCATTGTGTGGCGTTAAGTCTGATCATGAAAAATGCTGTCGAGCAAGGTGGATGCAAGAGAAGTGACACATGCCGCGCACACAAATGCAAGTTGCATGATAGATAAAGGCAGATGCGACTGCATGGATCAAGCTGTGTGTGCTGTATTTGAGCAAGCATAGCCGATTTTATGCAGATGGTCTGCTTGAGATGGCATAAATTTTGTGAAAAGTAGAGTAAATGGGATTTGCACGATAATAGTGCAAAAACTTTTAAAATATTACAAAACACACAAAATCCATCATCAGACAAAATGATGTTTAAAAAAATTCAAAATAATAATAGCGGTCAACTTAGACATACACTGAATAAATTTACAGAGGGTTTAAAAGTTTTGCTGCTGCCACTTTTAGATTTTATTGATAAGGCAAAGGTTGGTATTTGTAAGGTTTTAATGGGGAGGTATAGGCTCTAAATTAGTACGTATAGCGAGCGATAAAATTTGTCAGAAAAGTCAATTTGGCATTGAAGTTTTAAGTTTTAGCGGTCAAATGTATAGATATATGATCTTTTGGGTCTAAGTCGGATTTTCCCAATTTAGCCAAATGCATGTCAGAATGATCAATGCAAAATTCATTTAAATGTGATGAACTGCTAACTCAAAACTGCTGTGCTGTCGTTTTGATCCTGCCAAATATGGTTGTTGCTGAATAATTAGACTTATATTAAAGAAGCAAAACCTATCAATTATATCTCGCAACAATATTTTTATGAATCATCAGTTCAAAATATGGGTATTTATTAAATAAATATTGGGTGGTAATTTAAAAATGTTGCATTAGAATCCAAAAATTCAACAAAACTTATCCTGAGGGGAAAGCATCGTTATCCACGATGTTGACTTAAGAAAAACTAGCTTGAGGGACGCTCATGCAGATCGGAATTCCAACCGAAACTGTTGTCGGTGAAAATCGTGTCGCTGCGACGCCAGAAACAGTAAAGAAGTTGATTAGCGCGGGTCATAGCGTGGTCATTGAACGTGGTGCGGGTGTTAAAGCCGCTTATATCGACAGTGCTTATGAACAAGTGGGTGCAAGCCTGACAGATGATGCTTATCGTGGCAGTCAAATGATTTTGAAAGTTCGTGCCCCGAAGGGTGATGAAATTCAGAAATTGGCACCGAATAGCACTGTCGTGGCGATGTTTGATCCTTACCGCAATACTGAATTAGATCAGTTTGCTGCGGCTCAGGTGTCTGCATTTGCGTTAGAGCTTTTGCCGCGTACTTTGTCACGTGCACAAAATATGGATGTGTTGTCATCACAAGCCAACTTGGCAGGCTATAAGTCAGTGCTGTTGGCTGCAGCAGAATACCAACGCATGTTCCCAATGTTAATGACGGCTGCGGGTACTGTAAAACCTGCACGTGTTGTGATCATGGGTGTGGGCGTTGCGGGTCTGCAAGCCATTGCAACGGCAAAACGTCTGGGTGCGGTAGTTGAAGCAACTGACTTGCGTCCAACTGCGAAAGATCAGGTAGAGTCTTTAGGCGGTAAATGGCTAGACGTGCCAATGTCTGAAGAAGAACAGCAAAAAGCTGCAGATGCTGCCAAAAATGGCTACGGCTGGATGCCAGGTGAACAATACATTAAAGATCAGGCTGTTATTGTAGATAAAGCTGTTTCTAATGCTGATATTGTGATTACCACGGCATTATTGCCTGGTCGTGATGCACCACGTTTAATCAAAGCTGAAACTGTTGCAAAGATGAAACCGGGTTCAGTCATTTTAGATATGGCGGTAGAAACAGGTGGTAACGTTGAAGGTTCACAATGTGGTGAAACGGTTGTGACTGCCAATGGTGTGAAAATTTTGGGTATCCCAAACATTCCATCTACAGTGTCGACTGAAGCCTCTGCACTTTATGCACGTAATGTATTGAATTTTGTTGAAACATTATTTGATAACGACAAGAACTTTGCACTGAATCCTGAAGAAGAAATTCAGAAAGCATTGCTGGTGACCCATAACGGTCAAGTACTGTTAAAGCGTGGTTAAGGAGAACTCTCATGGTTGAAACAATAACGATTTTTGTCCTTGCCATTTTCGTAGGTTACTACGTGGTTTGGGGCGTAACGCCTGCATTGCATACGCCACTTATGGCGGTAACCAATGCGCTGTCTTCGATCATTATCGTGGGTGCGATGATTCAAACTGTTGGCTTACCAATGGTGGGTGTAGAAGGTAGTGTCGATTTTCAAACCATTAACGTGGTGAGTGTACTGGGTGCTATTGCTGTGTTCTTGGCAAGTATCAATATTTTTGGTGGTTTCGCAGTAACGGCACGTATGCTGGAAATGTTCAAACCAAAAGCAAAGAAAAAAGAGGGCTAATGCATGGAATTTATTCGTGAATATGCAGACTGGTTCTATTTAATCGGGGCTGTGCTCTTTATCTTAACTTTACGTGGTTTGTCTGGGCCTAAAACTGCGATTGCGGGCAACCGTTACGGCATGATCGCAATGGCGATTGCAGTCTTGACTACATTCTTTGTGGCAGACAATCCAGTTGTGTGGATGATTCTGGCAGCTATGGCAGCAGGTGCGGTGGTGGGTATTGCCCGCGCACGTACGGTGCCAATGACTCAAATGCCTGAAACTGTAGCGTTAATGCACTCTTTAGTCGGTTTGGCTGCAGTTTTAATTGCGATTGCTGCGATTATTCATAACAACAAGTTAATCGAACTTGGTCCAGACTTGTTGGCTGCAAATGGCATTACTTTCCATGAAATGAGCAAAGTTCATTTATTTGAATTGTTTGTGGGCTGTTTCGTGGGGGCGATTACCTTTACTGCATCTGTTTTTGCATACGGTAAATTGGCGGCGAAGAAATGGGCAAAAACTATTTCGGGTGCATGGGTAAAACCTGTTCAGGCGTTAATTTTCCTTGCCATGCTCGGTTTTGGGATTCACTTCTTCCTGAGCGGCAACATGACTTCATTCTGGGCAATGACAGGTTTAGCATTGGCATTCGGGTGGGTATGGATTGCACCAGTGGGTGGTGGTGACATGCCAGTTGTGGTGTCATTGTTGAACTCGTTCTCAGGTTGGGCGGCAGCAGGTATTGGTTTCACACTTGAAAACAACATGCTGATTGTTGCAGGCTCATTGGTCGGTTCTTCAGGTGCGATTCTCTCTTACATCATGTGTAAAGCCATGAACCGTTCAATCATCAACGTATTGTTTGGTGGTGCGATGGGCGGTGCAGCAGCACCAACGGCAGCAGCGGGTGCGCAAGTGCAACGTAACTACCGTTCAGGTTCTGCTGATGATGCTGGCTTCTTGATGTCAAATGCAGACAGCGTAGTAATTGTACCGGGCTATGGTATGGCGCAAGGTCGTGCACAGAATGCGGTCAAAGAATTGGCCAACTTGTTAAAAGAGCAAGGTGTAACTGTTCGTTTTGCGATTCACCCAGTGGCAGGTCGTATGCCGGGTCACATGAACGTATTACTTGCAGAAGCAGACGTACCGTATGAAGACATCTTAGAAATGGACGAAATCAACTCAGATTTCCCTGCAACAGATGTGGTGTTGGTGATTGGTGCAAATGACGTAGTTAACCCTGCGGCAAAAGACGATCCAAACTCGCCAATTTACGGCATGCCAATTCTTGAAGCGCATAAAGCACGTACCATTATGGTCATCAAGCGCTCAATGGCAACAGGTTATGCGGGTCTAGACAACGACTTGTTCTATAACGACAAGACCATGATGATCTTTGGTGATGCCAAGAAAGTTGTGGAAGATATGACTAAATCAATCAACGGTACAGGTCACTAAGACACTGTTTCCAGATATGAAACCGCCTTCGGGCGGTTTTTTTTATGGCTGATGTAAAGTGGTTAATTGAGATCAGGCAGATTGAGTTTGGGCGAGTTTTATAGGATTGGTTTGAAGCAATGTATTGGGTAGGGGATGATATAAACCAATATTTGGTGGGTAGATTAATGCGATATAAAAATGATTAGGGATATGAGCTTCAAAAGATCTGCATTAAAAAAGCGACTTATTTGAAAGTCGCTTATTGTGTATCTTTAAGGCTGCTCAAGTGAGCTGTTGTATTAAGCAACAGACTCAGGCGTAGTGCGCCATAAGCTTTCTAGGTCGTAGAATTTACGTGCTGTTGGTAGCATTATGTGAACCACTACCATACCAAGATCGACCAAGATCCATTCTGCATCACGTTCACCTTCAATACCAATTGGGCGGAAGCCTGCTTTGCGCGCTTCTTCGGCAACATTGTCGGCAAGAGATTTTACGTGGCGAGTTGATGTACCGCTAGCAATCACAATGGCATCTGAAACATTGCTGATGCTGCTGACATCAAGTTCAACAATTTCTTTGGCTTTTACATCAAGGAGAGCTTCATGTACAACTTTAAGACAAGTTTGTACGTCATGCTTTTGGGTATTCATTGCAAGATCGTGAGAATTAGAAGCGCCGGGCGATGGTTCTAAATTCATGGGGTGTATAATTTCCTAAAATTATTCATCGTCTAATATAGCTGTTTTAGCCTGAAATTTCAAATCGGTTTAATTTTAACCACTTTGATTTGAGGGAAAGTATTTGTCTTTCCATGCAAATGATTGATTTGACGCCAGACTTGGGCGGTATTCTGCAGCGATATAGCCTGAATAAGCACTGTGCTGTAACCATTTGAAAATAGTAGTATAGTCTAGCTCGCCTGAATCGGGTTCATGGCGTCCTGGATTGTCGGCAAACTGGATATGACCAATATCCTGAATGTTTTCTTGCAATGCGCTCAGCACATCTTCACCCATCATCGCCATGTGATAACAGTCGTATTGCATTTTAAGAGCAGGATGTTTGACTGCTTCTAGCATCTCTTGAGCTTGCGCAATATTTTGTACTAAAAAGCGTGGCATGTCGGTGCCATTAATCATTTCAAAGACAGGCTGAATATGATGTTGAGTGAGCATCGAGCAGGCCAGTTTTAGGTTTTCTGCCAGTGTGTTTAAGCAAGGCAGTAAATCGGCATCGACAGGTTGTTTGCCTGCCAAAATATTGACGCTAGGGACATTTAATGCCGTGGCATAGCGGATGGCTAACTCTAAGGCATGATGAAATTCAATCTCTTTTCCGGGTACGCCCGCCAAACCATTGCCGCCTTGCATGAGGTCACCCGCAGGGACATTGATTAAACACAGGCTGAGTTGGTGGAGTGTGAGTTGGGTTTGAATCTGCTCAATACTCAGCTCATAGGGAAATTGAATTTCAACATGCTGAAAACCATGTTCGCGTGCAAGGGCAAAGCGTTCAATTAAAGGCACTTCGGTAAAAATCATCGACAGATTAACCGCCAGTTTAGACATGCAGGTGCTCCTTGCAGGCAAAGGTTGGATCAGGAATCAAGCCGATTAAGCTTCGACCTGATGAATAATGGTGGCTAAATCTGCTTCTGCAAAACCCTTGGCTTGATGGGCTTGCAGTTGTGAAAGGGCTTTTTCTGCCACAGGAATCTGTAACTGAAATTGCGCTGCCAGTTGTAAGGCATTGTTTAAATCTTTAGACAGGGTTTGGACTTTCCATTGCACAGGCTCAAAACTGTGAGTTGCCATACGTGGAGTTAAAATCTGAAACGGTTTCGAGTCGGCAAAACCACCCGCCAAAGCAGGTGCAAGTAAACGGGTGTCTACGCCTGCCTGTCCTGCTAAGGCAACAGCTTCGGCAATTAGGGTGCTGTTGGCAGCAACAATCAGTTGGTTGCAGATTTTAGTGGCTTGTCCTGTGCCTGTTTCGCCCATACGGGTCACACGTTGTGACAGCACATCATAAATCGGGCTTAATTTTTCGATGGTGTTTGCATCACCCCCTGCAAAAATCACCAAACTACCTTGTTCGGCTCCCGCAGTGCCTCCCGATACAGGTGAGTCAATCCATGTGACCTGTTTGAGGTTGGCTTGCTGCGCTAGCTTTTGGGTTTGATCTACAGACAAACTGGAAAAATCGACAATGACTTGTTGAGCAGTCAAAAAAGGCTCAATTTGATCTAATACAGCTTGGACGGCATTATCATCGGCAAGGCAACTCAAGATCACTGGATATTGTCCGATCTCGCTCAATTGCAGCGGTTTTGCCCCCAGACTGAGCACAGATTCGCAAGCCGCAGGGCTACGATTCCACACCGCGACCTCAAAACCTGCCTGAACTAAGCGGGTTGCCATGCGCGTCCCCATAAGTCCCATACCTAAAAAAGCGATTTTTGTGTCACGATCAAAATGCATAGCGCTGATTCTCCATTTTTGCCTACAGTACAAGTCTGGCTTGAAATGTCAATTTAGCCTTTGGTCAAAGTCTGTTGTGTTTGAACTGAATCAAAACTGACGCGGTGCAAAGGTCACTTCAGGGTTCTTGTCCTTTTTACGTGCCAGTTGGCTATTTTTACCCAGCAATAATTTTAATTGCCAAATTTTTTCTAAACGTAAAGATTTATTTGGCGCATGTTCCATAGCATCCAGCACTTGTTTGGCTGCAGCCAATGCATCTGGGGAGCGTTGTGCAATTTCTTCAGCAAGGGCTTGTGCTTTTTGTAAGGGGGTTGCATCTAAATGCGTGACCAAACCAATTTCTTTGGCATAGTTGGCATCAAAAATACGTGCAGTTAAGGTCAGTTCTTTGGCAAGGTCTAAACCAATTAAACCTTTTAATGAACGGCTTAGCCCCATATCAGGCACTAAGCCCCAACGGCTTTCCATAATCGACATTTGCGTGTCAGGATGCGCGATACGAATATCTGCAGCCAAAGCCAATTGCATCCCTGCGCCAAAACAATACCCTTCAATTGCAGCAATTACAGGTACAGGCAATTGTTGCCAAACGAGAAATGCTTTTTGAAACAGGCTTTGCCCTGGCTTAATTAATTCCCAAGCCGCAAATGCACGGTTTTGTGGATTGTTGAGGTCGGCCAAGTCAATGCCTGCACTAAATACCTTTGCTTCGCCTGTTAAAATTACACAACGTAAGCTGCGGTCTTTTTTAAGTTTTTCGGCAGTCCGCACCAATTCTTTGAGTAGGGCAAAACTCATGGCATTGCGTTTGTCTGGGCGGTTCAGGGAAACTGTGGCGATGCCATTATTTTTTTCGATACGAAGTAAGGTCATGATGTGAGCTCTTGTTTTTACTGGGCAAAGCATAACATGGGCAGCAGTGCGATAAATGACAGCAGAGTCACGGCAAAGCCTTGCGACCTTGCCTTTGATTACGTGACTTTTTTTGTGAATAGTGCTGGGTGAGTCGTGCTTACAAACTGTATCTTCTCGTTGAGGCGTTCGCGGTGAATGTCACTTAGATGTTGGCTAACTTACCGCATTGTGTTTGGTAAAAATGTGTTCTGCCGCATGTTCAACTTGCTGTATACAGGTTTGTAATTCCTGATAACGGTTTAAGACCTCTTGCACAAATAGATCATCGGCTTTGCGACGTTCTTTACGCAAGGTCGAAACAAACTGTTCAAATGAACCTGTTACTTCTTGTAGGTTTGGTGTACCAACATAGCGGGTTGCACCATACAGACGATGCAACACATGCTCGAGTTGCGGGAAATCTTCCAGTTCAATCAGCTGTTCAATTTCATGTAATTCTGTGGCAAAGCTATCCACCAGCATTTTCAGTAAATCCACTGCAAGGTCTTCTTTGTTGGCTGCCAGCATCAGGCTTTGTTGCCAATCCAACACCTGTGGATCTAGCGCTTCTATCACAATGGCTTTATCAACAGCAGGTAGTTTATTAAAACTTTGCGTCGTCCAATGGGTTAAAATCTGGATGATTTGTTCAATCTGAATTGGTTTGGTGACATAGTCATCCATACCGACTTTGAGCAATTTCTGCTTTTCATCGGCAAGTGCATGCGCTGTGAGGGCAATAATAGGCAAGCGTTTGTGATTTTCCAAAGTTGACTCTAAAGAACGAATCGCACGGGTGGTATCTACCCCCGACATCACAGGCATTTGAATATCCATAAAGATCAGGTCAAATGGTTGCTGTCCCTGTTCGATACGTTGCTGCAAAATTCCCAGCGCTTCCTGACCGCTTTGCGCTTTGGTGGTGGTCACATTCAGTTCGCCTAACAAGGCTTCGAGTACAATCAGGTTTGGTAGATGGTCATCCACCGCTAAAATGTGCAGGCCTTTACCATCAAATGATGCAGAATCCTGTTCATCAAAACTGTTTTCATTGTTAAGTAAGTCAATTAAGGCGGAACGACTGAGTGGTTGATACAAAGCCCGCGCACGATATTCATTTAACAGACTTGGGTCTAGCGCCATTTGATAGCCATACACCGCCAAGTTACCTTGATAACGGGTACGGATTTCTTTTAATAAAGCTTCGGTGTCGCCGCTATGATCAACAATCAACCAAGTATTGTCTTGCAGGTCGGATACATCTTTTAAGCGGCTAAATAAATCTAAAATTGAAGCGGCTTCAATATGTCGCACCGCATAATTTTCAAGATAATGACGCAAGACATTCGCTGTGGCAGGGTG
Organism: Acinetobacter sp. YH12252; assembly: GCF_013417365.1. Taxonomy (NCBI): domain Bacteria; kingdom Pseudomonadati; phylum Pseudomonadota; class Gammaproteobacteria; order Moraxellales; family Moraxellaceae; genus Acinetobacter; species Acinetobacter sp. YH12252. Next base: position 125,678 of record NZ_VPEA01000006.1, on the reverse strand, counting down.
CGCCAAATACGACACCACCTGAATCTCTTTAAAGTTTGGATGCTGCTGTGCATGCGCTTCATCTACCGCAAACATGGCAGTAAACCAGAAGGTCGAGCCTTTTTCGGTTGGGGCACGTTCCTGATTGTCTTCAAAGCCAATTTGACCTTGCATCAAATGCACCAACTGTTTGGAAATGGCCAAACCTAAACCTGTACCACCAAATTGACGCGTGACCGAAGTATCACCTTGAGAGAAAGACTCAAACAATTTTTTACGGTCTGTGCCGCTTAAACCAATGCCACTGTCTTGGACGCTAAAGTGAATTAAGCATTGTCCAATATCGTCATGTTCTACCCGCGCCCGTACAATAATTTCACCATCGGGGGTGAATTTAATCGCATTGGAAATTAAATTGGTTAAAATTTGCTTGAAACGTAAAGCATCGCCCAGCACATATTGCGGCACGTTATCGGCAAAATAAAAGGCCATGTTGATGTGTTTTTGCGCAGCCAAAGGCGAGAGCATATCCATTACATCAAAAATGGCTTCTTCTAAATCAAAGGGTGCGGTATCCAGTTCCAGTTTGCCTGCATCAATTTTAGAAAAATCCAATACGTCATTAATGAGTGCTAAAAGATGCGCCGATGATTTACGAATGGTCTGTAAATATAAATTCTGTTCATTGCTAAGATTTTCCTGACGCAATAACAGGTGAATAAAGCCATCAATACTGTTCAATGGTGTTCTGAGTTCGTGACTGATGTTGGCTAAAAATACCGATTTAGACTGGTTGGCAGAAATCGCTTGGTCACGTGCCTGACGATAAGTGATGTTTTGCACTTCCAAAGTATCGAGGGTGCGGCGCAAGTCATCTTCGGTTTGTTCGGTATGTTCTTTGAGTTCTAAAAAGCTGAAATGCAGGCGTTTTACCACATTGGCAATATCCCGCTGCAGTAAGCGTAATTCGCCAGTACTGTTAATGACCATGTGTTGATCGAGCGTATCGGCATTCAGGCGTTGTAGCTGCATGCGAATTTCATACATGGGTGCAATCCAGCGTCGTGAATAGAAATTCAGACACAGCAATAACAACAACAGGGTCAGCAAGCCTGTGGCAATTAATACAATCATGACCCGATAACGGGCAATTTGTAATGGCTGATTGTCCAGTTCAATCAGCAACCATGCAGGACGGTTGATGTCTTGCTGAATTTGCATGCCATACACATGATTATTTTTATACAGAATTGGGCCAAAAAAATCGGCATTTTTAGGGAATTTGGGCCATTCGGCTTGGTCTTGAAAGCCCATGCTTAAACGGCGTGTACCAGAAGCATCAATCAGTGCAGTACGAATCAAGTGCTTTTCGTTCATCATGTTTTGCATAAAAGTACGTGCTTCTTCGTACTTCCACGGAAAGCTAGCCAGTTGATGCAAAGCTGCTTCAGATGGCAACTCAAAACGGGTCAAAATCGCAATTGCCATTTGTCGCTGCTGTGCTTTTGCGGCATTCGAGGTTTCAGATAAAACTAGCATCGTGCCGACGCATGCCAAAACCATAATTGGCACAAAAATAAGTGCAATCAGCTGTCCATAAGCATGATTTAAATGTAAGCGCTTAAATAACTTTTTATTGATATTTGACATGGTTAACGCAGTTTAATCCCTATGTTTGGCAGTTTAGCATGCTTTATTTCTGCTGACTGTGTTTTCATCTGTTTGGTGCGAGTGGTTCAGCTGCATCTCGCAATCAATCGGTGTGCATTTTTTTGCATCCATCCCGCAAAAGACAATCTGAAATTGTGTTCATCTTGCCTAGAATTGTGTAGGCAGTGAGTGATGCATAAATTGTCGGCAGAGTATTGCTGTTTTGATAAAAAGCCTGTGAAAAACGTGCAGGAAGATGCAAATTTTCATACAATAAGCCCACCTTGATATTGGTGCAGACCATGCTTGATACCCAATCAGATTTCCAAAGTGATGAATTTTTGTTAGATCATTATGTGGGCAAAACCCCATTGGTGCGTTTACAGCGTTTGGCAAGTCATACGCAGGCAACGGTTTTGGCAAAACTGGAAGGCAATAACCCTGCGGGTTCTGTTAAAGATCGTCCTGCCTACAACATGATTATGCAGGCAGAAAAACGCGGTGAAATTCAACCGGGCGATACTTTAATTGAGGCAACCAGTGGCAATACCGGTATTGCTTTGGCGATGGTTGCAGCTATGCGTGGCTATAAAATGCAGCTGATCATGCCTGATAATATGAGCCAAGAACGTAAAGATGCCATGCGTGCCTATGGTGCAGAATTGATTGAAGTGACCAAAGCACAAGGCATGGAAGGCGCACGCGATTTGGCTTTGCAAATGCAGAGAGAAGGCAAAGGCTTGGTGCTGAACCAATTTGGGAATCCAGATAATGTTGAAGCACATTACCTGACAACAGGGCCTGAAATTTGGCAGCAAACGGGCGGTAAAATTACCCACTTTGTCAGCTCTATGGGCACAACAGGCACCATTATGGGTGTGTCTAAATACTTAAAAGAACAAAACCCAGAGATTCAAATTATTGGTTTACAACCATCAGATGGTTCAAGCATTGCGGGGATTCGCCGTTGGCCTGAAGCATATTTACCAACCATTTTTGACCGCAGCCGTGTTGACCGCATTATTGATATTCCGCAAATTGAAGCAGAAAAAACCATGCGCAAATTGGCGCAAAAAGAAGGCATCAGCGCAGGCACATCATCGGGCGGCGCGGTATGGGCAGCTTTAAAAATTGCCGAAGAAAACCCAGAAGCAGTCGTCGTTTGTATTATCTGTGACCGTGGTGATCGTTATTTGTCGACAGGTTTATTCTCTGTTCAAGATGCTGAATCGTGATATTCATTTTTCTATCACCCATTGAGTAAGATTTTATGCGTTTACCTGTGCTGATTTTCGATATAGAAACCGTTACCGATTTGAAGTCAGGCGCGCATTTATATCAACTTGATTTACCCGAAGCAGAGCTTGAACAAGCGTTAATGAAGTTGCGTCGCCAAGAGGCGGGCACCGATTTTCAGCGTTTGCCTTTGCATGAAATTGTGTGTATTTCAGGCTTGTGGATTGATGAACACGGCATGAAGCTGTTTTCCTTTAGCCGTGAACACGACAGCGAAGCGACAATGCTGAAAAAGTTTTTGTCTATTTTTGATAAGCGTCATCCGACTTTGGTCAGTTGGAACGGTTCGCAGTTTGACTTGCCAGTGATTTTATTCCGCGCCATGTATCACGGGCTCTCTGCACCAAGTTTATTTGATCAGGGCGAGATTGATCAGCAAAAGCGCTATAACAATTATCAAAACCGTTACCATCAGCGTCATGTCGATTTAATGGATGTGATGGCAATGTTTAATGGTCGTCATTTTCAAAAGTTGGATGACATTGCGTATTTGCTAGGTTTTCCGGGTAAACGTGTAGATGCGGGCTATCATGTTCCTGCATTTATGCAAAGCGGCGAATGGTCAAGGCTGACGCGTTATTGTGAAGGCGATGTCTTAAATACTTGGTTGATTTATTTGCGTTGGCTGCTGCTCAAAGGGCAATTGCTGCTTGAAGAGCATACTTTATGGGTACAGCATACCATTCAATATTTGCATACTCAGCCGCAGCATGCAGACTTTTTAAGCGTGTGGCAGCACAGTTCGCAGCAAACTGAATTTACCCGTACAGATTTTCCTGAACAAAGTGTCACCACGCCTTCAAATGAATCCGTGATGCCTTTTCAATCTTCCCCATCTTCCGATATTTAGACTGATATGAAACATCGCAGTAAAAACCGTACCACGCAGCAGGCTGAATATTGCTTTCAGGTGGAATCGTTGTCACATGAAGGGCGCGGGATTGCACACTACACAGCTCAGTCGGGTCATCCAGCCGAGAAGCAGGGGAAAACAGTTTTTATAGAGGGCGCATTGCCTGGTGAAACAGTACGCGCCAAAATTACGCATAGTAACAAACGCTTAGAAGAAGCCGAGTGTCTAGAAGTGCTGGGTGAGCCTTCGACATTACGGGTTACGCCACAATGTCCACATTATCAGCGTTGCGGTGGTTGTAGCATGCAGCATATTCAGTTGGATGAGCAGATTCATCTCAAACAACAGGTGTTGCAGTCGCATCTGCAACATTTTGCGCAAATTCAGCCTGAAGAATGGTTAGCGCCTTTGCGTTCACAGCGTGAAGATTATCGCCGCAAAGCCCGTGTTGGGGTGCGTTATATTGCCAGTCAAGACAAATTGGTGGTCGGTTTTCGTGAGCGCAATAGCAATAAACTGACCTCAATTGACCGCTGTATGGTGTTGGATCAGGCATTTGGTTCGTTAACACGAATCAAGCAGCTACTCCAAAGTCTAACAGGCAAGGCCCATATTGGTCATATAGAATTGGCGATGGGAGATCAAGAGATTGCTTTGGTGGTGCGGCATACAGAACAACTATCTGCAGCCGATATCAACCAGTTACAGCAGTTTGCGTTACAGAAACACTGGCAATTGTATTTGCAGCCTGAAGGTCCAGACAGTTTGCATCGGGTTGATGATCCGCATGCAGCAATGCGTTTGCATTATCGTTTAGATGATTTTGATGTGAGTTTTGGCTTTCATCCCCAAGACTTTACCCAAGTCAATTCTACAATTAATCCACAAATGGTTAAGCTGGCATGTGATTTGCTTAACTTAAAATCAGGTGATCGGGTGCTTGATCTGTTTTGTGGATTAGGCAACTTTTCATTGCCGCTTGCACGTTGTGTAGGTGCAACAGGAAAGGTGGTTGCTGTAGAGGGTTCAGAGCAAATGGTGCAGCGTGGTGCAGAGAATGCACAACGTAATGATTTAGACAATGTTAAGTTTTATTCACAAGATTTAACAAAAGATTTTTCGCATCATTCTTGGGCAAATCAAGGATTTGAGGCATTATTAATTGACCCTCCGCGTTCAGGCGCAGAGGAAGTGATGTATTATGTGCCCAAATTTGGCGCAGATAGAATCGTTTATGTGTCTTGTAATCCAGCCACACTCGCAAGGGATGCAGGTGTATTGGTCAAGCAGGGCTATCAATTGAAAAAAGCAGGCGTGATGGATATGTTTCCGCATACGGGGCATGTCGAATCCATTGCCTTGTTTGAGAAAGAAAAGCAAATAAACGATTTATAATATGAAGTACATAGAGGTAGGAGAAGGGTATGGTCACAGTACGTGAACAACTTCCTGGACGTTTAAATGAACTGTCTGAGGAAACGACTGTAGAACATGCCGAGCAAGCCCGACAGGATTTAGCAGAATGGCTAGACCGAGTACGCGGGATTTACGATGGGGCGGCACTTGAACAATTAGAACGCGTTGCCAATTACACCCTGAAAAAAGAGCTGGAAACAGACGTCAGTCATCCATCGCATACCTTATATACAGGTATTGAGATGGCGAATATTTTAGCGCACTTGCATGTCGATGAAGACACTTTGTCTGCAGCCATGCTCTATCGTAGCGTGCGTGAAAATGTCATGCAGTTAGATGAAGTGCGTGAAGAATTTGGTGAAGCAGTTTATGGCTTGATCAAAGGCACCTTGTCGATGGGTAAGTTGTCTGAACTGATTGAGAAAAATAAGCGTTTAGAAGACCATTTTAATAATAACCAGCGTGAACATTTAACAGGCATTTATAAAATGCTGATTTCCATGACGGAAGATGTGCGCGTGGTGCTAATTAAACTGGCAGAACGTACCTATTCATTACGTGAGTTGGCAACCGCTTCCAAAGAACGTCAGGAGCGTGTGGCGCGAGAAATTTTAACCATTTACTCGCCATTGGCACACCGTTTAGGGATTGCCCAACTGAAATGGGAACTCGAAGATTTAGCCTTCCGTTATTTGGCGCCAGACCGTTATAAAGAAATTGCGACTTTACTGAATGAAAAGCGTTTGGAGCGTGAAAACTACATTCAAAACGTAATTGAGCAATTGCGTACAGAGCTGGGCAATAATGGTATTCATGCCGAAATTAGCGGGCGGGTGAAACACATTTATTCGATTTATCGAAAAATGAAGAGTAAAAACCTCAGCTTCGATCAGCTCTATGACATTCGTGCTGTACGTGTTTTGGTGAAAACCATTCCAGAGTGTTACCACTCTTTGGGCATCGTACATCAATTGTGGCGGCATATTCCGCACCAGTTTGATGATTACATTACCAATCCAAAAGCCAATGGTTATCGCTCATTGCATACTGCCGTAATTGCAGAAAACAAGTCGCTTGAAGTGCAAATTCGTACCCTAGATATGCACGAAGAAGCCGAGCTTGGGGTATGTTCACACTTTAATTATAAAGAAGGTTCTAAAGCCACAGACCATTCGTTTAATCATCGTTTACATTCTTTGCGTTCTGTTTTGGAGCATTATCAGGAACGTAACGATGCCAGCGCACATAAAGAAGATGATGATTCTGCAAACTTTGAACAAATCCAAGAGTTTGAAGATTTTGAGAAAATTTATGTGTTCAGCCGTGATGGTGATATTAAAGAATTGCCACGTGGCTCAACGGTGCTGGACTTTGCTTATCATGTGCATACCGAAGTCGGCAATAAATGCTATGCCGCACGGGTCAATCAGCGCTATGTGCCGCTCACCTATACTTTAAAAACAGGCGAGCAGGTCGAGATTTTGACCAAAAAAGACCGTGAACCGAACCGTGATTGGTTGGTGAATTCTTTAGGTTATATTAAGACAGCACGTGCGCGCGATAAGCTGCGTCATTGGTTTAGACAGCAAGACCGCAGTAAAAATCTGGAAGTTGGGCGTGAAGTGCTCAATAAAGAATTGTCACGTTTGGCGATTCATCCAAAAAGTATTGATTTAAATGATTATTGCAATCACTTTAACGTCAAAACAGGTGAAGACATTCTGATTGGTTTGGTGAATGGTGATATTAGCCTGCATGCCTTAATTAATCAGGTCAATCGTCACATGCACTTAGATCAGGATGAACCTGAACTGGTGTTGAAGCCAACCTTGAACCCACGTGCCAGCCATACCTTATCGGCACATGGCATTTTGATTGATGGTTTGGATAACGTTGAACTGCATATCGCACAATGCTGTCAGCCTGTGCATGGTGAAGCGATTGCGGGGTATATTACCCTGAACCGTGGTGTGAGTATTCACAAAGTGGCGTGTTCGGACTATGTGCGTATGATTGGCAACGAACCTGAACGTGCGGTAGAAGCCGATTGGGAAATGCAGCCAACCCGTGGTCAAAGCGTGCAAATTGTGGTGGAAGCCTATGACCGCCGTGGTTTGCTCAAAGACTTAACCCAAGTGATTTTTGCCGATCAAATTAACATTCGTCAGGTGAATACTATTTCTGAAAGTGATGGTATCGCCAATATGAAATTGTTAATTGAGGTTAAAGGCTTGGCGCAACTTTCTCGTTTGTTGGCACGTTTAGAGCAGCAACCAGGGATTATCAGCGCACGTCGTTTGGTGCAAGGCAGCTAAGCGAGCACGCTTTAAAAAACCAGCATGTTTGCTGGTTTTTTTCTATCGTATTTCAGCCAAAATGGAGAAGGGCAGATGAATAAAACACCTAAAAAAATTTGTGTGAATGTTAGCCGCATTCAGCAGATTTTTAGTCCCGATCCAAGTGCTGTACGCAGTGAACAGATTCAACAGCAAAAACAGGCGATTTATCGGCATCGGAATCAATTGCTTTCTGGATACTTAGAACACGATATTCAAAACAGCGATATTGAGCGTAACCCACATGGCAAGCCATTTTTGACAGCATTCCCTCAATTGCAGTTTAACCATAGTCATAGCCGTCAGCATTATGCTTTGGTAAGCAGTTTTGAATTGCTCGATGTTGGCGTAGATGTCGAGGACTTAGACCGTAAGGTGCGTTTCGATGCCTTGGCACAACATGCGTTTCATCCCAATGAACTCCAATACTGGCAAGATTTGGAACACGACGCTGATTATTGGTTTCGTGTCTGGACAACTAAAGAAGCAGTGCTGAAAGCATCAGGTTTAGGGATTCGTTTAAGCCTGAATGAGTTGGATACTCGTATGCATCCCAATGCACAGGGCGGCATTTGTCATCATCCACAGATTGGGCATTTTGCCTATCAAAACTTTCGTTTATCAGATTGTATGTTGACCGTAGCATGGCGAGCAGCGCCATCTTGCGTAGGCTTTCAGTTTCCACAGATTCATATTATTCAGCATTAACATCGCAACGTCAGCGTAAATATCGCAATGCTAAGGCACAAAAAAGCCTATCCGAAGATAGGCTTGAATGTTGGTGTCAGCAGAAATGCATTAAGGAATTTCTTGCTCTTCACCTTCAAATTCAGGTTTGACTTGAACAATGAAGTCCTGACGGTTCAAACCGCGCCATAAGGCAAAGGCTGTACCAATGTAAATAGATGAATATGTTCCGACAAAGACACCCACAAACATCGCAATCGAGAACCATTTCAGACCATCACCACCCATGAGCATCATCGCGACTACAACCAATAATAGGGTCATAGAGGTGTGAATGGTACGACGTAAAGTTTCTGTCAGCGCAATGTTTACCACTTCAAGTGGTGTTGCACCACGGATTTTACGGAAGTTTTCACGAATACGGTCAGATACAACAATGTTATCGTTGAGTGAGAAGCCAATAATCGCCAATAACGCTGCCAATACAGTCAGGTCAAATGGCCATTGCATCATGGCAAAAATACCCAGTGTCACAATAATATCGTGGAACAATGACAGTACCGCACCCATTGCCAGTTTGAATTCAAAGCGAATGGTGACGTAAACCAGCATCAATAATAGCGCTAAAGCGACAGCGCCCGCAGAACGGACATATAGCTCATTACCGACTTGACCACCAACCACATCTACCTTTGGCACAGTTGCCGTGTTATTTGGTAGTTGTACCGCAGCAGTAATTGCTTTGGTTAAGTCTTCTGCTTCAACATCTTCTTGCACAGGCATACGTACCATTAGGTCGCGGTCTGAACCAAGCGTTTGTACCACAGGGTCGTTAAAGCCTGCTTTGACCAATGCGTTAGAAACATCGGTGGCTTTTACTGGATTGCTATAGTTGAGTTCTGCAGCAATACCCCCAGTAAAGTCCAAACCTAAGTTTAAACCTTTGGTGGCAATGAAGAAGATACTGGCAACCGTTAATAGAATAGAAAGCAATGCCGCAGGCAAAGCAATCTTCATAAACGGAATCACGCGCTCATCATCAGGGCGGCCATATTTTTTTGAAGGCAGTTGAGTATTCTCAGTCATCAGTGATCTCCTTAAATGCTCAACTTTTTCAAGTTACGTTTTTTGCCGTAGATGATTTGTACAATTGCACGGGTCACTGTAATTGCAGTAAACATCGAGCAGACAATACCAATCATGAGCGTCACAGCAAAGCCTTTGATTGGACCTGTACCAATCGCAAACAGAATGAATGCCACCAAGAATGTGGTTAAGTTCGAGTCGAAAATAGTGTTATACGCTCGGTCATAACCCGCCACAATGGCTTGTTTGGGCGAGGCGCCCCACTTAATTTCCTCTCGTATTCGCTCACAAATCAAGACGTTGGCATCTACCGCCATACCAATGGTGATGACAATACCCGCAATACCCGGCAAGGTGAGTGATGCACCAATCCAAGACATGACGGTTAAAATCATGGCTAAGTTAAACACTAAAGCGAAGTTGGCAATCAGACCAAACAGACGGAAGAACACCACCATCCAGATTGCAACCAAAATGAAGCCAATCTGAGTCGACAATACGCCTTTATCAATGTTTTCTTGACCCAAGCTTGGACCAATCACACGTTCTTCAACAAAGTACATTGGCGCTGCCAAGGCACCTGCACGAAGCATTAAGGCCAATTCAGAGGCTTCTTGTGGGGAATCTAGACCTGTAATACGGAACTGCGAACCCAATACCGCCTGAATGGTTGCAGCATTAATGACGACCGATTCGGTATATGGGGTGCGTACTTCAGTTTGTGTGCCAGTTTCATCGGTCACATAGCTAATACGTTGTTTGTTTTCAATAAACAATACCGCCATACGTTTACCCACAGCATTACGCGTCGCATCTGCCATGAGCTTACCACCCGCAGCATCTAGGGTAATGTTAACTTCTGCACCGCCTGTATCTTGGCTAAAGCCACTTGACGCATTTTGAACGCGTTCACCCGTTAAAATACGGCTGCGGTTCAATAATAACTGACGACCACTGTCCAAAGATTCAAAGGCAAACGCTTCTGTGCCAGGTGGTACTGTACCTGTAGTCTGACCTGTGTACGGATCAATATATTGATCATTTAAGTCAGACACCAAACGGAATTCGAGGTTCGCAGTACGACCGAGTACACGCTTCGCTTCAGCCGTATCTTGTACGCCTGGCAATTCCACTACAATACGGTTGCTACCTTGAGTTTGTACCAAAGCTTCAGCCACACCTAACTCGTTAATACGGTTACGTAAAGTAGTTAAGTTCTGATTGACCGCATACGACTGAATTTCCTGTTTACGGACATCGGTATAGTTCAGACGTAAGCTAGAGCCTTCTGTGGTGGCTACAGCTTGCTGTGTGTATTCATTGCCGTTACGACGCAAGAAATCCATCACTGCATCACGGTCTGCATTATTGGCAAACTGTAGGGTGATGGTGTTGTTATTCAGCGAAAGGCTATTAAATTTCAGCTTGTTGTCACGCAATTGACGGCGTAAATCGGTGGCTGAAGTTTCCATACGCTGGCTGATGGCCTTGTCCATATCCACTTCTAATAAGAAGTGCACACCACCACGTAAGTCCAGACCGAGTTTCATTGGTTTTGCACCAATTTTTTGTAGCCATTCTGGTGTGGTTGGCGCAAGGTTCAGTGCCACGACATAGTCATCACCTAAACCGCGACGTAAAGCTTCTTTGGCTTTGAGTTGGGCTTCTGAGGTGTCTAAACGCAACAATGCAGCATTGTTGGTAAAGCTGTTGTCATGACTGGCAATATTTTCTGATTGTAAAATTTGCTCTGCTTTTTGTATGATGCTTTGATCAATTTGGGTACCAGCTTTGGCACCTGAAATTTGAACAGCAGGTTCATCTGGATACAAGCTAGGCAGGGCATATAATGTACTCACCACAAGAACAACGAGGATGAGCAGATATTTCCATGCTGGGTAACGCATTTATTTTCTTCTTAAAATGAAAAAGTCGTGCGTGAGCACGACTCTTTTTGATTAGAGGTTGTTTAATGTGCCTTCAGGAAGAACTGAAATGACACTCGCGCGTTGTACTTTTACTTCTACACCACGGTTCAGCTCTACCACTGCAAAATCACCTTCAATTTTCGTGATTTTACCCATAAGACCACCTGCGAATACCACTTCACTGCCTACGCCCAAGCTTTCAATCAGTGTACGATGCTCTTTGGCACGCTTTGATTGTGGACGCCAAATCAGGAAGTAGAAAATTGCAATGAAGACTGCAATCATTAAAAGGTTAGCCACAAGGCTTGGTTGTTGTGCAGCTTCACCTGCTGCGTGAGCGGTCGAAATAAAAAGGCTCATTTCATTTTCCTAAACTAAAAACTGGCGATCAGTGATCTGATAATAAATTGGGTTTGTTCTGCAATTTACCTTGTCTTTTTACTCAGCGCAAATACTGAAAAGACTAATCTTCAGGACAAGGCGGTACTTCTAGGCCACGACGGGCATAAAAGTCCTGTACAAATTCATCGAAAGTGCCGTTATCTAAGGCATTGCGAATATCTTGGGTAAAGCGTTGGTAATAACGTAAGTTATGAATAGTGCCCAACATTGACCCCAACATTTCGCCACATTTTTCTAAATGAAACAAATAAGCGCGGGTAAAGTTCTTGCAAGTATAGCAATCACAATGCGGATCGAGCGGGCTTTGGTCATGACGATACTTACTGTTACGAATACGCACCAAGCCATCGGTTACAAAGTAATGACCATTGCGCGCATTACGGGTTGGCATCACGCAGTCGAACATATCGACGCCACGACGAATTGCTTCCACAATATCTTCTGGCTTGCCGACGCCCATCAAATAACGTGGTTTATCTTCTGGCATTTTAGCTGGCAAATAATCCAGGACTTTGATCATTTCTTCTTTCGGTTCACCCACCGAAAGACCGCCAATGGCATAACCATCAAAACCAATTTCAAGTAAGCCGTTTAAAGATTCAACACGTAAATCTTCGTACATACCGCCTTGAATAATCCCGAACAGCGCGTTGCTGTTTTGTAGTTCATCATGGTGATGGGTTTTACAGCGTTTTGCCCAGCGTAAAGACAATTGCAAAGATTTTTGCGCTTCTTCATGTGTTGCAGGATAAGGCGTACATTCGTCAAAAATCATCACGATGTCAGAGTTCAAGGTTTTTTGAATTTCCATCGAGATTTCTGGCGAAAGAAAAACCTTTGAGCCATCAATAGGCGAACGGAAGGTCACACCTTCTTCTTTAATTTTACGCATTGCGCCTAAGCTAAACACCTGAAAGCCACCAGAGTCAGTCAAAATAGGCTTATCCCATTTGATGAATTCATGTAGACCGCCGTGTTGCTGAATCACTTCTAGCCCTGGACGCAAATATAAATGAAAGGTATTGCCTAAAATAACCTGTGCCTGAATTTCTTCAATATCGCGTGGCAGCATGCCTTTGACTGTGCCATACGTCCCCACAGGCATAAACACAGGGGTTTCTACCACACCATGAGCAAGTGTTAAACGACCACGACGGGCGCGCCCCGACTGACCTAATTTCTCAAACTTCATATATGTTCCAAATCAAGGCGAAAAAACAGTTCGCTGATTGTTCATGCTAAAAGTGCAATATTTTCCTAGATTCTGCACGGAATTGCCAGTTGAGATACGTTTTCCTTGGTAAAAATTGCGAGTAAATATTTTGTTCAAATCCATTGTGCTTACATGGCGTAAAATTGCTGAATACGTTGGGTAATTTCTTTATGTAAGGCAATTTCACCTTGTTCATGATTGTCCATTGCAGCAACGTGCTGAATTAAACGCTGAATATATAAATTACTGTCATTGACATCCTCACCTCCCTTAAACGGAGGTGATTCCTACAGCTAGACGCTTATGCCCAAGCGCAAGAATGTTCATGGCACTATTTAAGTCCCTATCGTGAGTGACACCACACTCACATGACCATTCTCTTATTCCAAGACCTGTCCTACCTCTCGGACTACTTGAGGTGATCTCACCGCAGCACGAACAGATTTGGGTGGTATAGGCTTCATTGACTTCTTCAAACATTACCCCTGCGTTCTCGCATTTATACTTGAGCATTGTTTTTAGTGCTGAAAACCCTGTATCTAAAACAGACTTTGCCATTTTAGTTTTTACAAGCTTTTTGGCACTTAAGTCACCTACAATTATGAGTGCATTATTTTTAACAAGTAATGTACTTGCCTTATGCAAATGGTCTTTACGGCAATTTGCAATCTTGGCGTGTAATGCACGTACACGTTTTTTATTCCTTGCTCGTTGAGCAATACCTAATTTCTTTTCGTATTGGCGATAGAACTTGGGGTTTGAAATAACCGTACCATCAGAACAGGTTGCAATATCTTTTAAACCTAGATCAATACCTATGGCTTTGGTTGCTGTTGGTTTTTCTTGATTCGATGAATCGACCACAAGGCACACGTACCAACGCCCACGGCTGTCCTCAACAAATGAACCAGTTCTAACAGCATATTTGCTTAATCCATAGCTATCCCATAGTTTGAATTGATGTTTACCATATTGAACATATCCATCAGCGTATTTGATCGCTACTTTCTTAAACGGTATCCATCCAAGTGATTTTCTTGCTGACTTCTTGTTGCTAACACGCCATTTGAGTTTGGCTTTCTTAAACTGCTTTCTGCGTGTGATTAATTCTTCGGTGACAGCCTGTATGGTTTGGCTGTGCAAACCACACTCTTTAGATGCGCCTTTGGTGTATTGAGCAATATCAAATGCAGATAGAAACTCACCTTTTCTTTTTAGGTGCTTAAAACTTAAATCATTCACATAATTCCAAACAAAGTTCACCTCAGATGCTAATTTAATCAGCACCTTTGCGTGTTTGTCTTTTATGCGGAGTTTAAGTGTTTTCATGTGCTTATTTTAACAATAATATTTTAAGTAATGAACAACAAAGATATTTAATACGACATTCCATGTCGTATGGCTTACGCCAGTCGCTTATATCCTCGTGCTGAACCACGAGGTTTTACGCTCCAAGTGATAAAACTCGGTTCTAATGTGAGCAAATAGGCTTCATGTGCAATGCTCAAATAATCATACGGTTCCACTTCTAAAAGTTGTGCCAGATCAATCAGCAAGTCTTTATCCACTTGTTGTAGTTTGAGCTTGGGTTGTGCGGTGGATTGTTCCATCGTGGTTTGAGGCGCTTTGTTGTGCAGGAATTCATCGAGCAAAGCACTTGGAGTGTTTAGAAATTGCGCTGAGTGGATTTCTACATCGACCTGTTTGGGCACATGAATAAAAAACAGAATTTGGCTTAAATCTAAGCCATAAGCGCCCGATAAAGATTGTTTAGCCTGCTGAAATATATCCAGTAAAAGTTCAAGATGGTTGTATTGCAGCGTGTCATTGGAATTCAGCAGAGGATTGCCATAGATATGTCGCTGTTTAAAATAATCTGCAAAAATATTTTTAAATTGATGCAGACCGCTAGAATTGTTGGCTTGAGTGCGATAACGCCATTTTTCTATATTCCATTTATTTACTTCAGATAAATATTGTGCTTCATCTTCCTGTTCATTAAACAGGCTGCGTTGGCTTGAAACAGCTAAATAATCGACCCCAAGATATTCATTAAAGACCAGTACACAGGCATAAATTTGGTCTTGTTCATATTGCTCATAGAGTTGGAAAAACTCTTGAATGAGGGGTTTTTCAGGTTCTGAATATGTTCTAACATTTTATCGGCTTACTTTTTATTTTGGGATTTATGTTTTGAGCAATTGTTGTTTATATTTTGCTCAACCTCATGATTGTGTCAAAGCTGAGAAAAATGTCAATAAGACAAAACAAATTGTAGTCAAAGCTCACTTAAGTTGTTAAATTGTAATTAAAATCAATTCATAGAGGTGGGCTATGAGTGAATTAAACAGTGCACTAAAAGAAGACCAATTCTATAAAACACTTTTGGAAACCACGAATGCAATTCCGTGGCAGATTAACTGGAAAACCAAAGCTTTTAGCTATATTGGCCCACAAATTGAGTCTTTACTGGGTTGGACGCAAGACAGCTGGAAAACTGCACAAGATTGGATTGATCGGATGCATCCTGAAGATCGGGACAAGACCGTGAATATGTGTGTGAGTCTGTCCGATCAAGGCACAGACCACGAAGCGGATTATCGTGCCTTAACCGCTACAGGAGATTATGTCTGGATTCGTGATGTGGTGCATGTGATTCGTGAAAATAACGAAACTGTGGCGATTATTGGGTTTATGTTTGATATTTCTGCGCGTAAACAAATGGAGTTGGAACTCGAAGCGTTGAGTCGCAAAAATCTGGCTTTGAGCTTACAAGACCCGCTGACCTTGGTTGCCAATCGAAAGGCGCTCAGTGAGCGTATAGAAAACAAATTTAAACGTGCTGTGCGTCATCAACATGCATTGTCTCTCTTGTTTATCGACATCGACCATTTCAAGCCTTATAACGACAATTATGGACATTTACAGGGTGATCATTGTTTGATTAGTGTGGCGCAGTTGCTTAAACAACACTTTGCTCGTGCATCTGACTTTGTGGCTCGCTTTGGTGGTGAAGAGTTTGTGGTGCTGTTGCCTGAAACACCATTGGCAGATGCTGTACAACTTGCTGAAAACTTTAGACAGGCAGTATATGCGCTGGAAATTCCACATACCAAGACAGGGGAGACGACCCAAGTTACTGTGAGTATTGGTGTAAATAGCTATCACCAAAATCAGCAGTATCACAATGTGGTCGATTTTCTGCATTCAGCCGATGAATTGTTGTATTTGGCAAAAAACAAAGGACGTAATCAGGTGCAGTATCTGACACAGTCTTGTGTTTAGTCGAAATCTGAAAAAACAGCAAGCTTCGTGCTTGCTGTTTTTATAAATAATTTCAAAGGAGCGGCTTAGAATTAAATGGCTTAAAAGTTTGGACGATAATCAAAACTTTGTGCTGCACTGTTGTCCCGAAAGGCGCGCACAGGTTTTTTCGCTGTGGTTGCAGTGTTAATCATGTTGTTAGGAAAGACCTGAATATAGTTATTAAATAACTCGACATTGCGGTTATAAATAGTAATCGCAGCACCGACATTTTCGTTCTGCTCATCAATTTCATGCATCATTTTTAAATACAGTTGGTCGGCTTTGAGTTCAGGGTAATTTTCGACCACCACATTTAAGCTGCGCATCAATTCTTTGCTCAAGGCTTCAACACGTTGTAACTGACTCACATCGGCATTGTTGATGTTCAGGTTCATAATATTTTGGCGTAGTTCAGTCACTTTTTCTAAAGTGCCTTTTTCCATGCCTGCATATTGTTCGACCACTGGTGCAAGTTCTTCGAGCGTTTTTAATTTCTGTCGTTCAAAACTGGTCACATCTGCCCAAGCGCGGATGGTGGCGTTGTGGTGGCGTATGATGTTGTTACGAATCATGATGCCCAGCATCACCAAGACGATGACAACCAAAAGAAAAATTGCGATACCCATGTTTTGCCCCAAGACGATTTTCTTAGTCCAGAAAATCAATCAAATCTGTCTGTAATTGTTCTAAATAAGGTAATTTAAAAGTGCGTAAGTGTCCACGCAATGCGGAAATATCTTGAATATTTTTTGCTTTACTGGAAATTTCAAACAAGTTGCGATTACCTAAAAAACAGAGCGTGTTCCGCTCAGGGTGAAATAACAAATCACCTTGCTGATGCTGAAAAAAATCATCCAGTTTTAACACCATTGCAGGGCTGAGCGTACGCGCCAGTTGAATTGCATCACTGCCAAAAAAGTTGAGTTTTTGATTCAGGCGAATGTCACTGGTATGCCACGGCACATGATAAGGCGCACCAAAAGTTTTATTATTTGAGGTAACGGCTAAACCTTGTAGCTGCACATCAAAGACAAATACGCCCGATAAATGCCGCACCACTTCACGCACTTTATAGTCATTGCCATTTTGATCTTTAATGCGGGTTTCACTGACATAGCGATATTCAAAGACCAAAACCTGATGTTGCTTGCCTTGTTGATCTTGCCAAACAGTACTGGCGTAACGGCGAATTTCATTGGACAGATTCCCCAAATTAAACAAGGGAAACAGACTTTTTAAATGAGCAATCAAATAAACGGGTTGTAGGGTTTGGGCAAGATGTTGCGGTGGTTGCTGCCATGCTAGTTGATAGCGCTGTGCAATGCTTTCTTGTTCTAAAAAAGTGATGACTTCTTCAATGGGGTCGTCTTGTTCATAGGTAATAAATGCCCAGAAGATACAGCCTAACCCAATCAGCAAGCAGAATTGCAGCCAAATATTACTCGGTTGAATCAAGAGCAATAAACAGAACAACACACCTATAATGCCAAGCAAAACAGGCAAAACATTTTCAAACTTGAGGGTGATGTCATCTTGCCAAGGGTGCAAGCCATCCAAAATATCTTGATGGCTTTGTGCTTTTTTTCCAATATCCCATAACCGCGCGATATTACGAAATACCCGTTGATTCTTCTTGCGTCGAATATGAATGGAGTGTTGCACGGTATCGAGCGGCATGGCGGTTTCTTTTACAGTTTGAAAATTAAGTCTGAGCTTGATCAATCAGCATGGCATCGCCATAACTAAAGAAACGATAGCGTTCAGCCACAGCATGTTGATAAGCCTGCATGACATTTTCACGGCTTGAAAGCGCAGATACCAACATTAATAAGGTGGATTCAGGCAAGTGGAAATTGGTAATCAAACGATCCACCACTTTAAACTGATAACCTGGGTAAATAAAAATTTGCGTATCACCCGACCAAGCCGCAAGTTCGCCTGAATGGGCTTGAGCTGCACTTTCCACGGCACGGGTGGCAGTTGTGCCCACTGAAATAACTTTGTTGCCTCGTGCTTTGGTTTCACGAATCAGCGCTACGGCAGCTTCAGAAACTTCACACCATTCACTGTGCATGATGTGATTGGCAATATCATCGGTACGTACAGGCTGGAATGTACCTGCGCCCACGTGCAAGGTCACAAAGGTTTTTTGAATGCCTTTATCTGCTAGCTGTTGCAGTAAGGCTTCATCAAAGTGCAAGCTGGCAGTGGGTGCGGCAACACTAGCGAGTTTTGTTGGGTCGTTAAATACGGTTTGATAACGCTCGGTATCAATCGCTTCTGCTTCGCGGTTAAAGTAGGGTGGAATCGGCAACTGACCGTAGGCATCCAATACGTCTAAAATAGGCTGCGAAAACTCGACAATAAATAAGTTTTCATGGCGACCTTGTACGGTCACTTTTACAGCATCAGGCCCAATAAACAGTTCTGCACCTGCTTTTGGTGAGTTGCTGGCTTTAATATGGCAATGGGCAATAAATTGATCTTGCAGACGTTCTACCAAGACTTCCACTGCACCGCCTGTGGCACGTTTACCTTTAAGACGCGCTTTCATGACTTTGGTATCGTTAAGTACCAGTAAATCGCCCGCTTCGAGTAAATTCAGTAAGTCGGTAAATTGATGGTCATGATACTGACCTTGAGCATCAAGATGCAGCAGACGAGAGGCGCTACGACTTGCTAGTGGGTAACGAGCAATGAGTTCATCGGGGAGATTAAAATTAAAGTCAGAAAGCTGCATGATAAAAACAAGTTAGAACACTGGGAAAACTGCGCCTAGTATATGCTTTTTTAGGTTTTATGGATGAAATTGGTCGATTATAAATCAAAAAAATGACAGCTGATTTAATTTTAAACAATTGCAAAAAACTTGCGTTGACAAGCTGTCAAAAAAGTTTATTATACCCATCAACACCTACCCGAGGTGGTGAAATTGGTAGACGCGGCGGACTCAAAATCCGCTGTCAGAGATGACGTGTCGGTTCGAGTCCGACCCTCGGGACCATATAAAGGAAAAGCCCTCAAGCATATTAAGACTTGGGGGCTTTTTTTATTGTCTGAACTTTATCCAATGATTTGAATATCCTTAAGTTTTTATATGAAGATTGTCGTTTGCTTCAATTTAACTTTTGGGACTCATGGATAAGAATGGGTATACAGAATAAGAAATAAAGATATATGTGAAGATATAGCTCACCTATTCAGTCTTTATCAATTTACTGCCAACAAAAAACCAGTGCTTTCACACTGGTTTTTTGTAGAACAGGCACTGAATCGTATCAGTGCGATGTCATCGCATTAAATAGTTTCAAGAGCAGCATTGAATGTTGCGCTTGGACGCATTACTGCATTCACTTTAGCTTGATCTACTGCGTAGTAACCACCGATATCAACCGATTTACCTTGTACTTCCGCAAGTTCAGCAACAATTTTGTCTTCGTTTGCAGCTAAAGCTTGTGCAAGTGGTGCAAACTTCGCTTTCAACTCAGCATCTTCGTCTTGAGCAGCAAGTGCTTCTGCCCAGAATTTTGCCAAGTAGAAGTGGCTGCCACGGTTGTCCAGTTCGCCAGTACGACGTGATGGAGACTTGTCGTTATCAAGTAATTTGCTGGTCGCTTGATCAAGAGTTGATGCAAGTAATTTCGCACGAGTATTATCTTCTTTAATACCCATTTCTTCTAAAGAAGCAGCAAGCGCAAGGAACTCACCTAATGAATCCCAACGTAAGTGGTTTTCTTCAACAAGTTGTTGTACGTGTTTAGGCGCAGAACCACCCGCACCAGTTTCGTACATACCACCACCCGCCATTAGCGGAACGATAGATAACATTTTCGCAGAAGTACCAAGCTCCATAATTGGGAACAAGTCAGTGAGGTAGTCACGTAAGATGTTACCTGTTACAGAAATGGTGTCTAAACCACGCGCAACACGCTCAAGCGTATAACGCATCGCACGAACTTGTGACATGATTTGAATATCTAAACCAGTCGTGTCGTGATCTTTTAAGTATTTTTGAACTTTCTTGATCACTTCGTTTTCGTGTGGACGGTACGGGTCTAACCAGAAAATTGCTGGCATACCAGAGTTACGTGCACGTGTTACTGCAAGTTTAACCCAGTCGCGAATAGGTGCATCTTTCACCTGACACATACGCCAGATGTCGCCTTCTTCTACGTTTTGAGTCATCAACACTTCACCAGTGTCAATATCAGTGATGTTTGCAACACCTGCAGCAGGAACTTCAAAAGTCTTGTCGTGTGAGCCGTATTCTTCAGCTTTTTGCGCCATCAAACCTACGTTTGGCACAGTACCCATCGTACGTGGGTCGAAGTTACCATTCCACTTACAGAAATTGATCATTTCTTGGTAAATACGCGCGAAAGTAGATTCAGGCATTACTGCTTTACAGTCGTAAGGTTTACCGTCAGCACCCCACATTTTACCGCCACCACGAATCATTGCAGGCATAGAAGCATCTACAATTACGTCGTTTGGAGAGTGGAAGTTGGTGATGCCTTTTGCAGAATCCACCATTGCAAGTGCAGGGCGGTGTTCTTGGCATGCGTGTAAATCTTCGATGATTTCTTCACGTAAAGAAGTTGGTAAGGTTTCGATCTTTTCATAAAGACCTGCCATACCGTTGTTGACGTTAATGCCAAGTTCTTCAAACAATTTACCGTGTTTTTCAAACGCTTCTTTATAGTAAATTTTCACACAGTGACCGAATACAATCGGGTGTGAAACTTTCATCATGGTCGCTTTTACGTGTAAAGAGAACAAAATGCCTGCTTCTTTACAATCATCCAATTCTTTTTCATAGAAGTCGCAAAGCGCTTTCTTGCTCATGAACATAGAATCGATGATTTCGCCATCAAGTAACGCTACTTTTTCTTTCAATACAATGGTTTCACCAGAATGAGTGATGAGTTCCATTTTTACGTTACGTGCGCGGTCAAGCGTCATTGATTTTTCGCCATGGTAGAAGTCACCTTCATCCATGTGTGAAACGTGAGTTTGTGACCATTGCTTCCATTCACCCATAGAGTGAGGGTGTTTTTTTGCATAGTTTTTCACTGCAGCAGGTGCACGACGGTCAGAGTTACCTTCACGTAATACAGGGTTTACTGCTGAACCTAAGCATTTACCAAAACGAGCGAGTAAAGCTTTCTCTTCTTCAGTATCCGCATTTTCAGGATAGTCAGGAATTGCATAGCCTTTTGCTTGTAATTCCTTGATACATGCAATTAACTGAGCAACTGAAGCACTGATGTTTGGAAGTTTGATGATATTGGTATCTGGATCTTGCGTGAGACGTCCAAGCTCTGCGAGGTTGTCGGCTACCTTCTGTTCTTCGCTTAGGTATTCCGAGAATTCAGAGAGTACGCGTGCTGCTACAGAGATATCACTCTTGACAATCTCGATGCCAGCAGGCTTAGTAAAGGTCTCAATGATCGGCAGTAGAGAGTAGGTCGCCAACAATGGCGCCTCATCGGTCAGTGTGTAAATGATTTTTGACTTTCCACCAGCCATATATAGCCCCTTGCTTTGATTGAGTTTTTTAGGAGCGAGATGATGACTCAGCCCCTGCGAACCGATTTGCCTAATTTAACCTTGAGAGTATCGACTCTCTATGCATTTCAGTCAACGTAATTACAGTGATGACGCCATTTCGCTACGAAATGATGTGTCGCATTTGTGCGAGTCAAGACACGGCTTAATGTAAAAATGAGCCTATTTAAACCTAAAAATCGCCTTGAGTATTTACTGTTGAAATACTAATCAAATCGTATGATGAAGATATGACATCAAAAATATATGTATATTTTATTATAAATTAACCAGTTGAGGGTTCGACTTAAGTCGAATGTTTGATAAATAACCGATGAAAATGATAGGTGGATATATTTATTCTATTTATTTTATATGTTTATCAATATGTTGCTTCTATTTTTTACAGTGTGATGCAATGTAAACTCTTGTATAGAAGTTGAGATTTTCTTCAAAAACGGAGGGAAATCTACAGATAAAAAGCCTGATTTATATTTTAAAAGTTTAGATCTATTTTTATGGTCCAAATTTTACAAAAATAAGCGTATTTTTTAGTGGGTTTGTAGCACCGTTTGATCCATCAAAAATCATAATCAAGCGTGAGCTAAACCCTTGTTAATCCATAGATGAAAAAATCAAGTAGTAAAGAAGAAATGCCGAGTTGTTACGCAGTTTTTTAAATTAGTTTGAAAGCTTGTGTTTTGTGTTAAAGTTTGTAAGTTAACTCTGAATTCAGTGGATGAGTTTTGTAGACAAAATAATTCATAGGCGCGGCACACTTTAATTAACGAGGCAAAAATGAAAATACAGTTGCTGGAAATTGGTCCCGAAACGGAGCAACTCAGTGCTTGCACACTCTCATTATTATTAGGCGTACATACGCCAACTAACCAAATTGATGGTTTTTTGAAGTTTGCCCGTCAAATATTGCAAGTCGATCATGCCATTTTGACTTTTAAAAATGAGCCATATATCTGGTATTCCACCAATCAAGTTTTTAAAGCTTTTCATGCCAATCCAACCGCACAGTTAGAAGCTTTCTTTCAAGGTCAGCAACTGATTGAACCTCAACATCCTCAATATGCGAATTTTGTGCAGCATATTGCAAGTTTAGGGATAGAAGCGGCTCGTTTAATTGCACTGGATTTACTCAAAACCGATGGCGAGTCGATTGGGCAGTTGTTGTTATTTGATCATCGTGAAGAAGCGTTTAGTTTAGGTGCTTTGCCGACAGTGGCGGAGTTTGCTGCAGGTTTGGTGCGTTATATTGAATTAAAAGTTGATTATGCAAGCTTAAAAGAACTGTATGAACAGCAGTCTGCATTGAATTTTAGTAAAACCAAATTTTTCCAAATTATTGCGCATGATTTGCGCGCGCCATTTCATGGCTTATTGGGGTTTTCGGAAGTTTTAGCGCAAGAGCGCGAAACTTTGGATGATTCTAGTATTCAAAATATTGCCGACTATTTATTCGACACAGCACAATCGACCTATAACTTGCTAGAAAGTTTATTGAATTGGGCGATGGCAGAGGGTGGACGCTTTGTGTATCACCCAATTAATTTTGAGTTAAAGCAATCGACCAAAATTGTTTGCGATGTGTTGAAAAGTTTAGCAATCAAGAAAAATATTGAACTGATTGATCAAGTTGAAGAAGGCATTAAAGTTTATGCCGACATCAATATGATTACCTCGGTGATTCAAAATTTGGTGTCGAATGCGCTGAAATTTACCTTTACCGATGGCACAGGCAAAGTCATTTTACGTGCAGAGCAAACAGAAACCAGTGTGGATATTTATATTCAAGATACGGGTTTGGGCATGACTGCACAACAACTCGAAACGCTGTTCGAGCCTAAACTTACTGTTAGTTTTAAAGGCACTGCAGGTGAAAAGGGTATTGGTTTAGGTTTGGTGTTGTGTAAGCGTTTTGTCGATTTGAACCACGGGCAAATTGTGGTGGAATCGAAAGAAGGTGTGGGAACGACTTTTAAAGTCAGTTTGCCAATTGCGACCAGTAGCCATCAAGTATTAAGTAAAGAAGCGTTATTATCTGAGAAAACTTAATTTCAAAGTTTATATACAAAGCAAGCAAAAGCCTGTGGATGTTTAAAATCATCCACAGGCTTTTTTTATCGTGATCAATTTAGATCAACTCTTGCATTATTGAATGTTTTGAATCGGACTACCACCCAACGCTTGCAATAAAGTCACATAGGCGTTGTATTGGTTTTGCTTGGTCTGCAATAAACTTAAACGTGCATTGCGGGTGGTTTCTTGTGCATCTAGCAGGTTTTTTAAGGCAATCGCACCATGCCGATAACGCACCTCAGTTAAGCGTTCAGTTTTCTCTGCCAGTGCTAAATTGCGGCTTTGCAGCGCGACTTGTTGATTCAGCGCGGTTCGTGCTGACAGTGCATTTTCGACATCGGCAAAGGCTTTATATAAAGTTTGTCGATATTGCACAATGGCTTTTTCATATTCCAAAGCATTCACTTTTAGATCGCGCTGCATATCATTCCATTGCAAAAATGGCAGGGTTAAACCTGCACCTAAAGTGGCAATTGGGTTTTTTAGGGCATCGCTTAAAGAGGTATGCGCGCCTGTACCGACACCTGTACTGAGTGTGCCTGTAAGACTGATGGATGGGTAATAACTGGCTCGATTGGCATCTTTATTGGCCAAGGCTTTACGTAAACGTAATTCGGCTGCACGTAAGTCGGGACGACGTGACAGCAGTTCTGCAGGTAAGCCAGCAGTAATATTCGGTAAACGAACAGCGGCTAAACTCTGTGGTTCATTGATATTCAACATTTGCACAGGTTGATGCAGTAAAACTGCCAAGGCGGTGCGTGTTTCAACTTTTTGCTGTGCAATTTGGCTCAAAATCGATTTTTGGCTTTGTAGGGCTTGCTCGGCCTGGTTTAAATCTAGCCCCGAAACTGCACCTGCGCGATATTGTGCATTGACCAATTGATAAGTTTTTTGCGTACTGGCAAGGTTTTGTTGTGCAACAACATAGCGTTCATTTAAATAACCCAATTGCCAATATAAATTGGCAGTGGTCGCAATCAGGCTTTGCGCGGTGGCTTGTAAGTCTTGTTCGGTGGCTAAGGCTTCCCAACGTGCAGCTTCAGTCTGATTGGCAAGTTTACCGAATAAGTCCAATTCGTAGCTCAGTCCGGGATAATTCAGTGAAATTCCGCGTGCTGCATCACCGTTGCCCTCTAAACTAAATTGATGCCCTGTAGAAATACCTGCATTGCCAATCCGGACACCTTGCTGACTTTGGCTTTGTTTGGCTTGTAATCTGGCTTGTTGTAAATTCAACCCTGCTACTGCAAGGTCACTGTTACGCGCCAAGACTTGTTCAATCAGTTGATTTAAAGCCGCATCGTGAAAGAGCGTCCACCAACGGTCTGTATTCAGTTGCGCAAGCACTTGCTGGCTTTTTTGCTGATGGTCAAACTGTTGTGGAATATCTACAGCAGGTGCCTGATAAGGCGTTTTGACTACGGCTGCACAACCCACCAAGCTGCTGCCAAAAAAAAGCGCAGTGACAAGTTGGCTGAATTGTCGTGACTTCCGATTAAATAGCATCATCATTGCTTACTCTAATTCCTTATTCTCTAGATAGCGCGTCGACAGGGTTCAGTTGGGCAGCATTACGTGCAGGAATAAAACCGAACACAATCCCAATTAGGCTTGAACAGACAAAAGCGGCTACAATCGATGTGGTGGAGTACGCCATTTGAAAGGTTCCGCCTGCCACATGGTTAATCAACTGACCAATTCCGAGTGCGAGTAAGACGCCAAGTACACCGCCTAAAATACACACCAAAATGGCTTCAATTAAAAATTGCTGCAAAATATCGCTTTGTCGTGCGCCGACTGCCATGCGTACCCCAATTTCTTGGGTACGTTCTGTGACAGAGACCAACATGATGTTCATTACACCAATTCCACCGACCACCAGTGAAATCACTGCAATAGCAGAAACCAGTAGGGTCATGGTGGCGGTAGTTTGCTGAATGGTTTCACGGATACTGTCGGCATTTTGAGTAAATACATCCTGCGCACCATGACGCTGTACCAACAGACTCAGAATGGCATTTTCTGCTGCAGCACTTGGATATTCATCTTTGACTCGTACAATAATGCTGCGCACATGGCTTTGACCGAGCATGCGACTCATTACCGTAGAGTAAGGCAAATACACATTTAAGCTGTCGGCATTGCCCATCATGCTTTTTTGTTCTTCGACCACGCCAATAATACGGCTGGGTACACTGCCTAATAAAATCACTTGCCCAACTGGGTTGCTGCCATCACTAAAGAAAGTATTTTTGGTATTGTGATCAATCACCACATCTTGCGCTTGTTCCAGTACGCTGTGTTTGTCAAAAGGCTGACCCGACTGGAAATTCATGCCGCGTACATAGAAAAAGTCTTCACTCACACCATTGACTGTGGCAGAAGCTTCTGTGTCTTTAAAGCGTACTGTGACATTGCTGTTGACTGAAGGGCTGACACCATCGACATAAGGTTGTTCTGCTAAAGCATCGGCATCGGCAGGAACCAGTGTTCTGACTTGAGAGGAGCGAGAGGTGTCCCCAAAACCTCGCCCCTGAAATACGGTGATGGTATTGGTGCCTAAACTGCTGATATTTTCTAAAATTTGTTTCTGTGAACCATTGCCGAGTGCCACAACAGATACAACTGAAGCGATCCCGATAATAATCCCGAGCATGGTTAAAAAGGTACGCATGCGATGCGCATTCATCGCCAGCAGTGCCATGCGGAAGGCTTCACCTAAACGATCAATTACAGAGCGCCAAGCTGAAGTTCTTTTTTGTGGCGAATGTTGCAAGGTTTGTTGGGCAATATCATGCTGATTGGCAGGTGTGTTGGGCTGATCAGAAATAATAAGCCCATCACTGATTTCAATAATCCGTGTGGCATTTTTAGCGACATTATGGTCATGTGTGACCAAGATGATAGTGTGACCTTTGGCATTCAGCTCACGCAAAATCCGCATCACTTCAATACCGCTATTCTTGTCGAGTGCACCTGTGGGTTCATCGGCAAGAATCACATCACCACCATTCATCAAGGCACGTGCAATCGATACACGTTGTTGTTGTCCACCTGAAAGCTGACTTGGACGGTTTTGAGTTTTATCGGCTAGACCTAAGTCACTGAGCAACGCAGTCGCGCGTGCTTGTCGTTCTTCAACATCGACACCTGCATAAATTGCAGGCACTTCGACGTTGCCCGCAGCGCTTAAATCGCCCAATAAGTGATAGCGCTGGAAAATAAAACCAAAATATTCACGACGGAGCTGTGCCAGTTCATCGGCTTCAAGTTGTCTGGTTTCACGTCCTTTGACTTTATAGCTGCCAGTGGTGGGTTGATCCAGACAGCCCAAAATATTCATGAGGGTGGATTTTCCCGAACCCGACTGACCTACAATGGCAACCAATTCACCTGGGTAAATTTTCAGATCAATGCCTTTGAGAATCTGCACTGTAGATTCACCCGCAGGGAATTCACGGGTCAGATTGGTGACCTCTAACAGAGGTTGTGACTGACTCATCTTACATTCTCACTGATGGGCCAACACGACCACCACGCTTCGCCGCATCGTTTGAGGTGTCAGAACCATCGGCAATAATGACTTGATCGCCCAGTTTTAGGCCGCGAATGACTTGTACCGTTGCACGGTTGTTTAAGCCAAGCAATACCGATTGTGGTCGAGCTGAACCATCGGCTTGTAGCACGCGTACCATGCCTAAAGAGGCTTTACCTTGATCAACCAAGGCTTTTTCATTGGCTGTCAATTCCAAACGGGCAGGGCGTTTGGCAGAGCTGGCATCGGTATTGTTGCGTTCAGTACGTGCGTTGCTGTCTGAGTTATTGCTGTTGCTACGACTGCGTGAACGGTTTGCACCTTGAACTGCAGCAGCAGGAATGGTCAGTACATTGCGTGCCTCTGCCAAAACAATGGACACTTGTGCGGTCATATTGATGCGTAGCTTGCCGTCTTCATTTGGTACGTCAAATAAAGCGTTGTAGTACACGGCAGAACTTGAAGATGATGAGGTGTTGTTATTGCTTTCGGTATTGATGGATTTGGGTGCAGGTTCTACCTGACGTAAAGTAGCGTAATGTTTTTTCTCGCTGTTGCCCAAGGTAGTGAAATAAACTGTTTGACCTTCTTCGACCTTCATCACATCTGCTTCAGAAATTTCTGCTTTCACGGTCATGGTGTCAAGTTTAGCTAATTTAACAATCGTGGGTGCGCTTTGATTAGCGTTCACGGTTTGACCTTCTTCGGTCACAATTGCGACGACAGTGCCATCCATCGGGGCAAGAATACGGGTGTAACCTAAATTTTCTTTAGACGTGTCTAAAGTTAGGCGTGATTGTTCAATTTGAGCGTTAATGGCAGCAATTTCTGCTTGCGAGGTTTTATAGTTAGCTAAGGCCGTTTCAAGTTCGGCGCGTGATGTCGCATCTTGCGCATACATGGCTTGTTGACGTTGATATTCTGCTGCGACTTTGGCGAGATTGGCTTGTCTGACTGCCAATTGTGCCTGCTGATTTTTAATGCTGGCTTGTGCGGTTTTAAATTCATTTTCTTGACGTACCGAATCAATTTGGGCAATCAATTGGCCTTGTTTGACCTGATCACCCAATTCGACATACATTTTTTTGACCTGACCTGAAACCTGCGCACCGACACTGACCATTTTGGTGGCTTCAAGTACGCCTGTTGCCAAAACCGCACTCTCAATATCTCCACGGCTCACTTCGGCAGTAATGTATTGTGGTTGTTCTTGTTTTGGTTTTAAAAAATACCAAGCGGCAAGTGCCAGCGTCAGCGCAATGATAATTCCCGCAATAAGTTTGGTCGATTTTATTTTTGGCATGAGTCAAAAAACAGAAAAGAGATATTAAAAAGAATTATAGAAGTGAAATAAGGATAAATCGTGAATTTTTTGAAGAAACTGCAAATGAGAATTATTTATTGGTGGTTTGAGCTAGATTAACACAGTCTGAGAACGACATTACATCCATAAAAAAATTGAAAATAGCATCTGCGAATGGGGTGGGTATTTTGTTTCATCTCTATGATAATTTTATGAATTTTTATGATAAATGTTGAAAAATACAACTATGGTCTAAGTTGCTTAAAAACCTTAATTTTTATATGGATTTAAAAATTAAAAGCAGCTAGTATCAAATTCCATAAAATAATTATGGATTTAATCATTAGGATAATACGGCATCGGGACGATGCAATACAACATGACTTTAAGCAAAAAATCTGAGGGGTAAATCATGGAGTGGAGTGAGAAATTTAATATCGGAATTGATGTGATTGATAATCAACATCGACAAATTCTGGACTATATTAATGCGTTGGAAAAAATTCGGGCGACAGGTGCGCGGGAGCAAATCAAAGAAGTTTTGGATGACTTGATTGACTATACGCAATCGCATTTTAGCTTTGAAGAAAACTTGTTGTCACAGGTCAATTATCAATACTTACCATCGCATCGCGGTATTCATGAACTCTTTGTGAAGCGTTTGAATGATTGTCGTCAGCGTTTTGCCAATGGCGAATCGGTAGAACATGACTTGTATCGTTTGTTGTCTAAATGGTTGATTAACCATATTCAGCATGATGATCAGGATTATGTCGATGCAGTACGCGACAATATGCTGCATTATTTGCGTTCGCAGGAGCAGAAAAAAGGTAAAAGTTGGTTTGCACGTTTCTTTAGCTAATCTTGCGATAAGTGGCTGACTTTAAAATTTATTTAATGAAGTCTGCTAAATTAAGCCGAGTGAGAAGCGAACAGTGTTTTACCACATAGTTCTGTAATGGCTTGTAGCACCAGATGTTCAGGGTTTTCCTTGGACATCCCTTTTATGGCGGCATCAATACGCAATAACAGGGCGGGCCATTGCAAGAAACTATTTGGATTTAAACGTCGCAAAGCTTGCTGATAAACACTGACTTTGTTTTTCCAGATACCCAGTTGCAAAGCATTTTGTGGTTGTTCAAATAATTGCATCAGTAAGCGCATTTCTTTGCTGATGCTCCACAAAATTAAACTCATGGCTTCACCCGAAGCCATGAGGTATTGAAAAATTTTCATAGCTTGCGCTAGATTTCCCGTCAGTAAAGCATCATTTAAATCATAAGTGCTATAACGAGATTGATCTTGTAAACAGGCATGTAAATGTTCAATCTGAATCTGCTGAATTTCAGGAAAGGTGTCACTGACCCGCATTAAGCTATTTTTAGCAGCCAAAAGGTTGTGTTCATGATGTTGTTCCAACCATTGCCACGCATCATGTCCTAATTGAATGCCAAGCTTTTCTGCTTCCAAACCTAAAATCTGCTGCCGATCTTTAGGATAATTCGCCGTGAGTGCAACATTGACCCCATTGGCATCAATCAACTGAAAAAAACTGGATTTCAGGCTATTGCTGTCTTGTTTTGGCATCACCACCAACAGCAAGTTTTGTTCATTGTGCTGAATATAACTTTTCAGTTGTTTTAGTGTGCTGGCATCAGGCTTGATATTGCCGTGTACTTCAACCGCCAATTGACTCGAAAACAGTGACAGACTGTTTAAGGCATTGAATACATTTTTCCAATCGCTAACGCTATTTAAATCATAACGCTGACGTTCAATATCCTGTTTTTGCCAACTGGCACGAAAAGCATCCAGCAAGTTTTGTTCGAGTAAGGGTTCTTGACCATGCAAAATCCATACGCCACGTGCTTCATCGACACGTTTGAGGGCTTGTAGATAGTCAAGTTTCATAAAAAATTCGCACTCGAAAACTTATTTAGGGTTTGAATACACAGGTGGGTTGACCAAAGGTAAACGATTAGATGAAATTTGACGCACCATTTGCTGTGCTACATCATCAATAATGACTTCTTTTAAGAATTTTTGTTCCTGATCATCGGTATTCACAGTTGCGACATCGTATTGATAACTGCGCGTTGCCATGACGGTACGAGGTTCGGTGATCGGGTTGCCTTGCGCATCTTCAATACGGAAAGTCACACTCAAACGCAATAAGGTTTCCACCAGTTTGCCATTCAATTCCAAGCGACGTGGTGTATAGTCAAGTACACGTAGTACATAAGCATTAGGGTCATTGCTGAGTTGTACGCCCGCTGTACCCATGTGAATGGAAAGTTTTTCTTCTAATTCTTCAGCATTGCTCGGTAAAGCCAGACTCATTTTTGAATAAGCCACTGGTGCAATGCTTGGATTGGTGCCTTTAAGATGAAAACCACAGCCGACTAAGCCAGCACTGAGTCCACAAGTTAAAACAATGACTGCTAGACGTTGGCTAAAGTGCATGTGCTGTCCTCTGTAATATTCTTGAAAGTTTAAAAGCGGAAGTTGAGAATATCTTGATTGTAGGTGCAAAGCCCGTTGACTGACAACGGGCTTTGTTTGGAAATTGTTTTAATTCCTTTTTTGTAGGAGGGTTTAGGGGGATTGTTTTATAAAATCCCTCCAAACCTCCCTTTAAAAAAGGGAGGTTTAAAAGCACTTAAACCACCAAATTCACTAGCTTATTCGGTACCACAATTTCTTTCTTGGTTGGCCCAGTCAAGAATGGTTGTACTTCTGGTAACGCTTTGGCAAGTGCAAGAATGTCTTCTTTAGATGCATCTACTGCTACATCAAGCTTGCCACGTAATTTACCATTTACCTGCACCACAATCGTTTGAGTATTGCGGGTTAATGCAGACTCATCGACCACAGGGAATAGGGTGGAGGTTAATTCAATTCCGAACTCTGCCAACAAGGTTTGGCTCAAGTGTGGTGCAAATGGCGCAAGCAAGGTCAATAACGTCACAATTGCTTCGCGTTCAACCGCAAGGTCTTGTTCATTCTGTGCTTCAAACTTGTTGCAAGCATTCAAGAGTTCCATCAATGCTGCAATTGCAGTGTTGAACGCATGACGACGTTCAATATCATCGCCCACTTTTTGAATGGTTTCATGGGTTTTGCGACGTAAGTCTTGTGCTGCTGTAGCAAGTTTGCTGCTGTCAATTGCAGTTGCATTGCTGCCTTTTTCAAGGAAACCTGCCGCCAAACGCCAAACACGTTTTAAGAAGCGGTTCGCACCTTCAACGCCTGCATCTGACCATTCTAAAGACTGATCTGGTGGTGCAGCGAACATCATAAATACACGTGCAGTATCTGCGCCGTATTGGTCAATAATGGCTTGTGGGTCGATACCGTTATTTTTCGATTTCGACATTTTTTCCTGACCACCAACAATCACAGCTTGACCATCGCCTATGTATTTAGCCGAAAGAACGCGACCTTTTTCGTCTTTTTCAAGCTCGATATCGGCAGGGTTAAACCAAGTTTTCTTGCCGCTTTCTGCTTCGCGGTAGAAGGTGTCAGCCAAGACCATGCCTTGAGTCAGTAAGTTGGTAAATGGCTCATTGCCTTGTACCACGCCTTCATCACGCATAAGTTTGTGGAAGAAACGCGCGTACAATAAGTGCAAGATGGCGTGTTCTACACCACCAATATATTGATTGACTGGCAACCAAGTTTGTGCAGCTTCAGGCTTGACCATGCCACCTGTAAAGTCTGGAGATGCGTAACGTGCGTAATACCAAGATGACTCTACAAAAGTATCTAAGGTATCGGTTTCACGACGTGCTTCGCCACCACAGCATGGGCAAGTGGTTTGATAGAATTCAGGCATTTTATTTAACGGGTTGCCTGAGCCATCTGGCACAACATCGGTAGGTAAAATGACAGGAAGTTGATCTTCTGGAACTGGGACTTGGCCACACTTTTCACAGTTGATCATTGGAATTGGGCAACCCCAATAACGTTGGCGTGAAACACCCCAGTCACGTAAGCGGAATTGTACTTTTACATTGGCTAAACCTTGTGGTTCTAATTTTGCCAATAGTGCATCAAATGCTGCTTGGAAATCTAAACCATCAAATTCGCCTGAATTGACCAATTTACCTTCTTTAGAGCCGTACCATTCTTGCCACTGAGTTGCGTTAAAGTCCGTATCTTCAGCACCTTTGGCATCAATCACTTGAATAATTGGCAATTGGAATTTATTAGCAAACTCAAAGTCGCGTTCATCGTGTGAAGGCACGGCCATTACTGCGCCAGAACCGTAAGACATCAACACATAGTTGGCAATCCAAACTGGTAACTCTTTACCTGTCACAGGATGCTTCACAAATAAGCCTGTTGCCATGCCTTTTTTCTCGGCAGTGGCGAGGTCAGCTTCTGCAACAGAACCCATACGGCATTCTTCAATAAAGGCCTTCAATTGCTCATTGTTTTCTGCTGCTTTTAACGCCATTGGGTGTTCTGCGGCAACAGCCACATAAGTTGCACCCATTAAGGTATCGGCACGCGTGGTAAATACAGTTAAACCATCTGCATAAATTTCTGGATTTGCCGAAGGAAAGGTAATTTCCATCCCTTGAGAGCGGCCAATCCAGTTACGCTGCATGGTCAAGACTTGTTGCGGCCAACCATCTTTTAAAGTTTCTAAATCGTCGAGTAACTCTTGGGCATAATCGGTAATGCGGAAGTAGTACATTGGAATATCACGTTTTTCTACCAATGCACCTGAACGCCAGCCACGACCATTTTCGACCTGTTCATTGGCTAAAACAGTCTGATCGACAGGATCCCAGTTTACTGTCGAGAGTTTGCGATAAATTAACCCTTTTTTATACAGTTGCACGAATAACCATTGTTCCCAGTGATAATACTCTGGGGTACAGGTGGCAAATTCACGATCCCAATCTACTGCTAAACCCAATTTTTTCAATTGGTCACGCATGTAGGCGATATTTTCAAAGGTCCATTTAGCAGGTGCAACCTGATGGGCAATAGCCGCGTTTTCAGCAGGTAAGCCAAACGCATCCCAACCCATAGGTTGTAATACGGTTTCGCCTTTTAAACGGTGGAAACGACTAATCACATCACCAATGGTGTAGTTACGCACGTGACCCATGTGCAGTTTGCCGCTTGGGTAAGGGAACATCGAGAGGATATAACGATGTGGACCTTCGACAGTGTCGGCAACTTTAAAGGCTTTGCGAGATTCCCAGTCATTCTGGACTTGAGGTTCAATCGCACTGGCTTGATATTCAGGGTCAATGTGAGTAGTCATAAGGTTAAAATCAGGAATAAACGGTTAAAAAAAGTGTGTTGCACAGCATAGCGCAAAATGCAGCAAAAAGTGAATTTTGCGCGCTGGATTGTGCAGGAAAATTTAAGCAGCCATAATTTTGCAGGCTTAAAATTAGTAAACGGCAGGATTGGCGCGTTCTTGTTGTGCTTTATTCAAAGCATCATTGGCTTCACGTTGCTGCTGATCCATTACGGGAGTGGGAGCCGTATTGTTAGCATTTGCAGGCGTTGTGCCATTTGTGGGTGCTGTCGTGGCAGTTGTGGTTTGATTTGGAATGTTCGGTGCAGAATTTCTCCAGCCGTAGGTATCGACCTTTCCTTGTTTTTTTGCAGTTTTAGGTGGAGGTGTAGTGGTGTAATGCGTCGAACCTTTTGCATCGACCCATTTATAGTATTGTTTTGCAGATACCGCACTGGTGCCTAAAATTAACATCAAGCTTGCAGAAAGATAACTCAAGCGACGAACGTGGTTTTTCATTGTAAATGTCCTGAGTAAAGGTGCAAAAGCAGACCTGAAAAAACTAAAGATGAAATTGTCTAAATTTTAGCAAGGATGTGTCAGGATGACAGCACTTTTAGGGGCTTTTTTACACGATAACCTGCGCTATTTGATGAAGAGCGAAACGGCTTTAAAAATAGACGATGCTCAGGGTGCTGTGTTCATTAAAAATGACGTCAAATTTAAAGCCAATTCATAAATAAACAATGTCTATTTTTTTTGACTTATTCTTTATTTTTATGGTTTTGATATGAAAAATTTATAGAAAATAAGGCAAGTATATGAAATTATGAGTTTTATATGGGAATGTTGGATTTGAGAGAAAATTGTGAAGTACAGCACAAAGCTTAAAAAATGCACTGTTTATGAATAAAGCAGAAAAACCCGATTTTTAAACTTGACTTTAGTCGATGAAACTACAAAAATGCACACTTTAGTTTTATGTGCCTTAGATCGATCACCCTTCGAATAAGTGTCATGTCATGCAATGGGCAACTTCTCTAGCCGAGAAGCTGAACAAAGCTTATAAAATGTGTTTACCCCAACACGTTTTAGATCTCATATTGCTTATACGGTAATCAGATCGGAAATTTTTCCTATTGCCATGAAAACTATGAAATATGTGTGCTATAACAGTGCAGGAATTAATGAACAAAACACTGCAGGTGTCTCCCATTTTGCAGTGATAAGACTAGGGTGAATCACGTTGGAACTTTTATCTGGTGGTGAAATGCTCGTTCGCGCATTGGCGGACGAAGGCGTTGAGCATGTTTTTGGATACCCAGGCGGCGCAGTACTTCATATTTACGATGCGTTCTTTCAACAAGACAAAATTAATCATTACCTCGTGCGCCATGAGCAAGCTGCTGGTCATATGGCAGATGCATACTCGCGCGTAACAGGTAAAACTGGTGTGGTGCTAGTGACTTCAGGTCCTGGTGCAACCAACACAGTAACTCCAATTGCAACTGCGTATATGGACTCAATCCCAATGGTGATTTTGTCTGGTCAGGTTGCAACACACTTAATTGGTGAAGATGCCTTCCAAGAAACCGATATGGTGGGTATTTCACGTCCGATTGTAAAACACAGTTTCCAAGTGCGTCATGCAAGTGAAATTCCTTCAGTGATTAAGAAGGCTTTCTATATTGCATCTTCAGGCCGTCCAGGTCCTGTTGTGGTTGATATTCCAAAGGATGCAACCAACCCAGCGGAAAAATTTGCTTACGAATATCCTGAAAAAGTGAAGATGCGTTCGTATCAGCCACCGCATCGTGGTCATTCAGGTCAAATTCGTAAAGCAATTGATGAATTGTTGAATGCAAAACGCCCTGTTATTTATTCAGGCGGTGGTGTGGTTCAAGGTAATGCATCGGAGCAATTGACTGAACTTGCACACATTTTAGGTTTCCCTGTAACCAATACATTGATGGGCTTGGGTGCGTTCCCGGGTAATGATCCACAATTTATTGGTATGTTGGGCATGCATGGTACGTATGAAGCCAACATGACCATGCACAATGCTGATGTGATTTTGTGTATTGGTGCACGTTTTGATGACCGTGTAACCAATAACCCTGCAAAATTCTGTCCAAATGCCAAAGTCATTCATATTGACATTGACCCTGCGACAATTTCAAAAACCATCATGGCACACATTCCAATTGTAGGTGCGGTTGAACCTGTACTTCAGGAAATGTTGGTTCAATTGAAGCAATTAAATGTGTCCAAGCCAAACCCTGAAGCGATTGCTGCATGGTGGAATCAGATCAATGAATGGCGTAAAGTTCATGGTTTGAAATATGACAAACCAACCGATGGCACGATGAAGCCGCAACAAGTAGTTGAAGCTTTAGACAAAGTGACCAATGGTGATGCGATCATTACTTCTGACGTAGGTCAGCACCAAATGTTTGGCGCGAACTACTATAAGTACAAGCGTCCACGTCAATGGTTGAACTCTGGTGGTCTAGGTACTATGGGTGTAGGTTTACCGTATGCTATGGCGGCTAAACTGGCTTATCCAGATCAACAGGTTGTATGTATCACGGGTGAAGCATCAATTCAGATGTGTATCCAAGAGCTTTCTACTTGTAAGCAATATGGTTTAAACGTAAAAATCTTGTGCTTGAATAACCAAGCTTTAGGTATGGTTAAACAATGGCAAGACATGAACTATGAAGGTCGTCACTCTAGTTCTTATGTTGACTCATTACCAGACTTCCCTAAATTGATGGAAGCCTATGGTCATGTGGGTATTCAGATTAACCATGCCGATGAGCTTGAGTCTAAGCTTACAGAAGCAATGGCGATTAATGATAAATGTGTATTCATTAACGTAATGGTTGACCGGACAGAGCACGTTTATCCGATGCAAATTGCGGGTCAATCTATGAAAGATATGTGGTTAGGTAAAGGGGAGCGTACAGAATGAGACACATTATTTCCGTTCTCGTTGAAAACGAATCAGGTGCGCTTTCTCGTTTAGTGGGTTTATTTTCTCAGCGTGGTTATAACATTGAGACTTTAAACGTTGCACCAACCGAAGATCCAACGCTTTCACGTTTAACACTGACCACGTATGGTGATGATCATAAAATTGAGCAAATCACCAAGCAATTAAACAAATTGGTTGAAGTAGTGAAAGTGGTCGACTTGTCAGAAGGTCCACATATTGAGCGTGAATTGATGCTGATTAAAGTAAAAGCATCTGGCGCTGCACGTGCTGAAATTAAACGCACAGCAGACATCTTCCGTGGACAAATTGTAGATGTTACACCGACCACTTATACTGTACAGCTTGCGGGTACAACTGAAAAACTTGACGGTTTTATTGATGCGATTGCAGAAAATACGATCTTAGAAGTTGTGCGTTCAGGTGTGTCTGGTATTGCACGTGGCGAAAAAGTTTTAACCATTTAACTGAATTTAGTTAATTTTATTCATCGAATTCATTCCATCTCAAAGGATGGAGAGCTTGCTCAAATGCTGAATAGACCTGCATTTGAGCAAGATAGGAATCCAAAGCATTTTAGCGGAGACAGCAATGCAAATTTTTTACGATAAAGACTGCGACTTATCTATCATCCAGTCTAAGAAAGTAGCAATCATTGGTTACGGTTCACAAGGTCACGCACACGCGCTTAACCTTAAAGATTCTGGTGTAGACGTAACTGTAGGTTTACGTGCTGGTTCTACTTCTTGGAAAAAAGCAGAAAATTCGGGTCTTAAAGTTGCTGAAGTTCCTGCTGCTGTAGCTCAAGCTGATGTTGTGATGATCTTGACTCCAGATGAGTTTCAATCACAACTTTATCGTGACGTAATCGAGCCAAACATCAAACAAGGCGCGACACTTGCATTTGCACACGGCTTCTCGGTTCTTTACAACCAAGTTGTTCCACGTGCTGACTTAGACGTAATCATGGTTGCACCTAAAGCACCTGGTCATACAGTACGTTCTGAATACCAACGTGGTTCAGGTGTTCCAGACCTGATCGCGATTCACCAAGATGCTTCTGGTAACGCGCGTAATGTTGCACTTTCTTACGCTTCAGGTGTGGGTGGTGGTCGTACTGGTATCATCGAAACTTCTTTCCGTGAAGAAACTGAAACTGACTTATTTGGTGAGCAAGCGGTTCTTTGTGGTGGTGCTGTTGAATTGGTTAAAATGGGCTTCGAAACTTTGGTTGAAGCTGGTTATGCACCAGAAATGGCTTACTTCGAGTGCTTACACGAACTTAAATTGATCGTTGACTTGATGTTCGAAGGCGGTATCGCAGACATGAACTATTCAGTATCTAACAACGCTGAATACGGTGAATATGTCACTGGTACTGAAGTAATTAACGAACAGTCTCGTGAAGCAATGCGTAATGCGCTTAAACGTATTCAATCTGGTGAATATGCGAAGATGTTCATCCAAGAAGGTGCGTTGAACTACCCATCTATGACTGCACGTCGTCGTCAAAACGCTGCACATGGTATCGAAGTAACGGGTAACAAGTTACGTGCAATGATGCCTTGGATCCAAGCGAACAAGATTGTAGATAAAGAAAAGAACTAAGTTTTAATTTAATCTTTATCTTGAAAAGCCCTTATTTTATATAAGGGCTTTTTTATGGGGGGAGTAATTGCTGGAGCGTACCTTATATTTAAAATTCGTGTGCTGAGGGATGAGTTGTATGAGTGTTCTTAATCATCCATTCCAAATACATCACGCGTATAAACCTTATTTTGTACATCTTGCAACAATGAACATTTACGGTTACAGACAATTAAATCGGCACGTTGTTTAAACTCGGCTAAATCATGAATGATTTTAGAGTTGAGAAATTTTTTCTGCTGTAGCCCCGGTTCATAAATAATTACTTTAATCCCGTAAGCTTTGAGATATTGCATAACGCCTTGTATTGCCGAGGCGCGAAAATTGTCTGAACCGCTTTTCATGGTAAGTCTATAAATTCCGACTACTTTGGGTTCACGCTTACGAATGGATTCTGCAATAAATTCTTGGCGGGTTTGGTTGGCGTCTACTACTGCTTTAATCAAATTACTCGGAACTTGTGCGTAATTTGCGAGCAGTTGTTTGGTGTCTTTAGGGAGGCAGTATCCGCCATAACCAAAGGATGGATTGTTGTAAAACTGACCAATACGTGAGTCTAAACACACACCATCAATAATTTGTCGCGTGTCTAGATTATAAATTTGGGCATAAGTGTCCAATTCATTGAAGTAGGCAACACGCATGGCCAAGAAGGTGTTAGCAAATAACTTGATGGCTTCGGCTTCAGTGGAGTCTGTAAAAAGGATAGGACAGTCCTTTTTGATGGCGCCTTCTATAAGCATATTGGCAAATTGTTTTGCACGTTCAGATTTTTCACCTACGATAATCCGTGATGGGTAGAGATTGTCATGTAGGGCTTTGCCTTCACGTAAGAATTCAGGCGAAAAAATAATATTTCCAGTGTGATATTTTTTCTTAATCTGCTGGGTAAAGCCTACAGGTACAGTGGATTTGATCACCATGGTTGCCAAAGGATTAATAGCCAATACATCCTGAATGACTGCTTCAACACTTTGCGTATTGAAGTAATTGGTATCTGGGTCGTAGTCAGTAGGCGTAGCGATAATCACAAAATCTGCATGCTGATAGGCATCGACTTTGCAATGTGTGGCTTGAAAATTTAATTCTGATTTTGTTAA
Organism: Acinetobacter sp. YH12252; assembly: GCF_013417365.1. NCBI lineage: Bacteria > Pseudomonadati > Pseudomonadota > Gammaproteobacteria > Moraxellales > Moraxellaceae > Acinetobacter > Acinetobacter sp. YH12252. The sequence continues at coordinate 86,045 of NZ_VPEA01000006.1, read as the reverse complement.
AAACTCAGAAATTTCAGGATCACGAATAGGAGATATTTTTTGATTAAGTAATTTAACTTTTTCTTCTAAGAGATCATAAGCCACGACCTGATGATGTTGAGCAAAAATCATGGCATTAGATAAACCGACGTAACCTGTACCTGCAATCGCAATTTTCATATTTAATATAGATTTTTGTAGATTTTATATGCCTTTAATGTGGTGAAAAATTATTCAAGCTCGATGACGGTTTGGTGAAGTTTATATTTCTATGAAAGATTTGCGTTAAACTGTGCAGAAATGAAAAGCAAGCATCTCAGTTATGCCGTGTTAATGGTATGATATTGAAATTGCACGGGTGGATAATGGATGCATGAACATGAATCAAAATGACCTAAAGGCTCAGGTAGATAATTTGACTGAGCAGAATGTTGTGATCTGTATGAAATGGGGCACAAAATACGGGTCTGAGTATGTGAATCGTCTTTATAATATGGTGAAGCGACATACCACAGTCGATTTTAAAATGGTGTGTTTGACGGATCGTACTGAAGGTATTGATTCAAATGTAGAATGTTTCCCGATTCCGCCACTTGCATTGCCTGAGGGCGCACCTGAACGTGGTTGGAACAAGCTTTCGACCTTTGAGCCAGATTTATATGGCTTAACAGGCAATGCCCTGTTTTTAGACCTAGATGTGGTGATTGTTGATAATATTGATAGTTTCTTTACCCATCCAGGTGACTTTTTGATTATTCATGACTGGAAGCGTCCGTGGCGTATTACGGGTAACAGTTCAGTATATCGTTTTAAGTTGGGGGCATTTCCTGGTTTATTGCCATATTTTCGTGAACATTTTGATGAAATTCGTCAAAAGTTCCGTAATGAGCAAGCATATTTATCTTGGTATGTGGATCAAGAGAAAAAGTTAACTTACTGGCCAGACAGTTGGTGCAAAAGTTATAAATATCATTGTTTGCAAAAAATTCCGATGGCTTATTTTAAGCCACCTGTAAAGCCAGATGGTGTAAAAATTATTATCTTCCATGGTGAAATTAACCCGCCTGATGCAATTCATGGTGGTGGGGGGAAATGGTATCGTTATGTATTACCATCGGATTGGATTAAAGAGGCTTGGCAGTAAGCTTTAGAGAATACTTATGCCTGTAAGAAAGAAAAGTAAGTTTGAGCAATGGTTTTCATTCAGTCGTCATCAACGCCGCTTTGGTGCAGATAAAGTATATGCACAATTCAATGATGTAGATCTGGATAAACTAAAGACGACAAGAATTGAAGGCACTGAGTTAACGTATACACATGGCTCAGCAAAAGATTTAAACGAGCATATCGAGCAATTGAAACAGGAATTTGTCGGGCAGCCTCAACTGAATCATTATCATGCCAGTTTGATTGTGCTGATTCGCCGTGAAGTCGATAGCCAAAATAATTATGCAAAATTCAAGGCTTTATGGCTGGCTGAACGAGATTTCCTGTTGCGTTCCTTAAATATTCGTTGGCTGATTTCTGCCTGCGATACTTTTATTGATTTTGATGAAGATGCCTGTTTAAAGGCAACGTTAATGAATGCTGTGGTTTTAATTAACACACTCAAGTTGCAAGAAACAGAGCGCTTTTTGTGTGATCAATCCATAACGGAGAATCCAAAACATCAGCAGTATTTACAGCATCAGCGTTATGCCTTGTTTGATGGGACCTCTGCATTTGCGGTAGGTACTGATGATACCCTGCGAAATATGCGCTGGCGTTTGGAACAGGTCTGTGAAATTCATCCACTTGGGCAAATTGTGATTGAGATTTTTGACCGTGTACAACGTAATGAGAATGACAATGTGTATTCACGTTTTAAGCAACGACATACGCGTGAAAAAACACGCTGGTGGTAACAGATGCAAGTACTGATTATCAATTTGGCGCGTTCAACTGAACGCTTGGCCTTTCAGCAGAAACAATTTGCTCGGCTCGGACTTTCTTTTCAGCGTTTAGATGCAGTATCGGTTGATGAGATTAGTGAAGAAGCTTATCAACGATTAGGTTTTGGTTGGCAACGACCACTCCGTAAAGTTGAAGTGGCCTGTTTTTTGAGTCATCAGAAAGCATGGGAAACTGTAGTTCGAGCCAATGCGCCAGCGCTGATTTTAGAAGATGACGCAGTTTTAGCTAGTCATGTACCTCAGCTACTTGAAGACATTGAACATCATAATTTTAAAGATATTGATCTGATTAATTTTGAAGTCAGAAGCCGGAAGAAAATTATTTCTAAAACGCCAGTCTATTCTTTTGCAAATAGTCAGACCAACCTGTTTGAGTTGTATCAGGATCGGACAGGTGCAGCAGGCTATATTTTGTATCCCTCCGGTGCTCAAAAATTATTAGATAAGCTTGAAATATCTGCACCCGCCATCGCAGATGGATTTATTTTTAGTCATTATAGTTTAAATAGTTTGCAAGCTGAGCCAGCTGCAGTGATTCAAGAAGATCAACTAGCGGCTTATGGTTTAGTACCTGAGGAACAGTTTGAGTCGGTGATTGGGCGTTCTGAACATCATAAACCTGTGTATGCATCTGCTGCGGAAAAAAGAAAATTTAAGACCAGACGTCTTGCAGGGCAGTGGGCGATGGCTTGTCGTTATGTGCAAGTGATGTTTAAAGCGCAAAAGCGTTTGATACGGCTAAACAGAGATCAATTTTAAGTACTGTATTTATTATTTTTTAGAGATTCTAGCTTTGATTACGTTTTGCTATATAGGTTTTTTCCCTGATTATGAGAAATATTTTTTTCAGTATGCTGAGACTGAGGGGATTCATGCAGTAAGTTTTAATCCGATGGATGTAACCAGTAAAATTTCTTATTTTAATAAACTTCCGCGGTTTATACGTAATTGGTATCATAAGAAATTAATTCAGGAATATATTCAAGCACATCCTGATTATATTTATATTTTTAATGAACATCGTCTTCTGTTGCAGGCCATCGTGCACTATATAGAAAGTAAAAAGCCTTTTAAAGGCCATCTTTTAATTCGGAATCCGATGTCAAAGAATGAAAAGATTCATGGGTTATTAGAGAAATTAAAGCATTTTAGTATACAGCAATGGTCATTTGATCACGATGACTGTCAGAAATATGGCTTTTATTACTATCAACAGTTTCTTACACCTTTACCAAATATTAAAAATAAAATAATAAATTATGACCTATGTTTTGTTGGGCGAAATAAGGGGCGAGATATTATTTTAAATAGCTTAAAAGATAAAGCAGATAGTATTGGTTTAAATTTTTTAATAGATTTAAAAGATGGAACTAAGTCTTCAAATATCTGCTATGAGCATTATCTGGAAGAGTCACTTTCTGCAAAATGTATTGTTGAAATATTGCAAGATGGGCAAAGTGGAATGACATTAAGGCCAGTTGAGGCTCTATTTTATAATCGAAAGCTTTTGACAAATAATCAATCGGTTATAAATGAGCCATTTTATCATGCTGATAATATACTTGTGGTGAAAGACATTGATAGCTTATCTGTAGTGGAACTAAAACGCTTTATCGATAAACCTATAGTGGAAATAGATGAGAATATAAAAGAAAAATATTCTACAGTGGGTCTATTGAAGATGTTATCTAAAACTATAGAAAGTCAATAGATCAATCTAATATGGAGGCTATATATCTTATATAGCTTTCATTCAAGCCTGTGATAAAATTCGGGCTCTCAAATACAATAAATTAGGAGCAATCTTGAGAATTCTAGTTACTGGCGGTGCTGGCTTTATTGGATCAGCAGTAATTCGTCACATTATCCAAAACACAGAACATCAAGTTTTGAATGTCGATAAGCTAACCTATGCTGGTAATTTAGAGTCCTTGATTTCTGTTGCTGATAGTCAACGCTATCAATTTAGTCAAACTGATATTTGTGATCGTGCAGCCCTTGAGCATTTATTTCAAACATTTAAACCAGATGCAGTCATGCATTTGGCAGCAGAGTCGCATGTAGATCGTTCAATTTCGGGTCCTTTTGCTTTTATAGAAACCAATATTATTGGGACTTATCAGTTACTTGAAGCTGCTAGAAATTATTGGTTAAATTTGCCTAAAGAATTAAAAAATAAATTCCGTTTTCATCATATTTCAACTGATGAAGTTTATGGTGATCTAGAAGGAACCGCAGATCTGTTTACTGAAACAACCTCTTATTCACCAAGCTCGCCATATTCGGCATCTAAGGCAAGTTCAGATCATCTGGTAAGAGCTTGGCATCGTACTTACGGACTGCCAGTTGTGGTCACGAATTGCTCCAATAATTATGGACCTTATCATTTCCCTGAAAAGTTAATCCCTTTAATGATCTTAAATGCGTTACAAGGTAAACCTTTACCAATATATGGAAATGGTCAACAAATCCGTGACTGGCTATTTGTGGAAGATCATGCTCGTGCTTTATATAAAGTCGTGACCGAAGGTGCTGTTGGTGAGACATATAATATTGGTGGGCATAATGAAAAAGCCAATATTGAAGTTGTTCATGCTATCTGTACTTTATTAGAAGAACTAGCTCCAAATAAACCAGAAGGTGTACAACAGTATAAAGAGCTTATTACTTACGTCACAGATCGCCCTGGACATGATGTACGCTACGCAATAGATGCTTCTAAAATTAAAAAAGAACTCGGTTGGGAGCCTGCTGAATCTTTTGAGTCCGGACTGCGTAAAACCGTAGAGTGGTATTTGAGTAACCAAGAATGGGTTGAACATATCCAAAGTGGTGAATATCTCTCTTGGTTAGAAAAGCAATATCAAGGTTAGGTCATGAAAATCTTATTGCTTGGAAAAAATGGTCAGGTTGGCTGGGAGCTCCAGCGCTCTCTTGCTCCATTAGGTGAGGTAATTTCACTCGACCGAAATGGTTTAGATCAGTGGTGTGGTGATTTAAGTCAACCTGATCAGGTCTATCAGACCATTTTAGATATCTCACCTGATGTAGTTGTGAATGCGAGTGCGTATACTGCTGTAGATTTGGCTGAAACAGAACAAGATATGGCTAATCTCATAAATCATGTGGCGGTAGGTAAGATAGCTGAGGCCTGTGCTCAAATTAAAGCGTTGTTCGTACATTACTCAACTGATTATGTATTCGATGGCCATGGGATAAATGCATTTACTGAATCAGATTTACTGAAACCTTTAAATGTATATGGTCAGACAAAGGCTTTAGGGGAGCAAGCTATTCAAAATGCTCAATGCCATTATTTAATATTCCGGACATCATGGGTTTTTGCTCAAAAAGGTAAAAATTTTTTAAAAACAATGCTTACTTTGGCTCAGCAGCGCGAAGAGTTATCTATTATTAATGATCAAATTGGTGCTCCGACGTCAGCAGAGCTCATTGCCGATGTGAGTGCTCATGCTATTGCTCAGACATTGCGAGATCAGACTAAAGTTGGTATTTACCACTTGGTTGCTGGTGGGGAAACATCATGGTTTGAGTACGCACAATATATATTTGAGCAAGCAAAAAAATTAGGTGTACATTTAGCTATTCAGAAAGTTAATCCAATACCTACAACAGCGTATCCGACACCCGCACAACGTCCACTTAATTCACGATTAAATAATCAAAAAATTCAACATGCTTTTCAAATTTATTTGCCAGACTGGAAAGTACATGTACAAAGAACTGTAACAGAGGTACTTCAGAAATGAGTATAAAGCGTAAAGGTATTATATTGGCAGGTGGTTCAGGAACCCGTTTGCATCCAATCACTAAAGGTGTATCTAAGCAACTCTTGCCAATTTATGATAAGCCAATGATTTATTATCCGTTATCTGTTCTGATGTTAGCAGGTATTCGTGAAGTTCTGATTATTTCAACTCCAGAAGATTTGCCTAATTTTGAGAAGTTGCTGGGTGATGGTTCACAATTTGGCATTGAATTAAGCTACAAGGTACAGCCCTCACCAGATGGTTTAGCGCAGGCTTTTTTAATTGGTGAAGAGTTTATTGGTGATGATCATGTTTGCTTAATCTTGGGGGATAATATTTATTATGGACAAAGTTTTGGCAAGCAACTGCATGCAGCCAATGACCTTGAAAGTGGTGCAACAGTTTTTGGTTATCATGTTACTGATCCAGAACGTTTTGGTGTAGTGGAATTTGATTCAACTGGTAGGGTGCTGAGTATTGAGGAAAAACCAACTCAACCAAAATCACCTTATGCTGTGACTGGTTTATATTTCTATGATAATCGCGTAGTAGAGTTTGCTAAACAGGTAAAACCGTCTGCACGTGGTGAATTAGAAATAACCGATATTAATAATGCCTATTTAAAAGATGGTTCACTCAATGTTGAATTACTTGGGCGTGGTTTTGCGTGGTTAGATACGGGAACACATGAATCATTATTAGAAGCTGGGCAGTTTGTGTACACCATTGAAAAGCGGCAATCACTAAAAGTGGCTTGTTTGGAGGAAATTGGTTTTCAGCAAGGCTGGATCTCAAAAGAGCAGTTGGCTGAAAGTGCAGAAGCACTGAAGAAGACAGATTATGGTCAGTACTTATTTAAATTATTGGATGAAGCAAAGTGAAGGTGGAAACAACTAAACTTGAGGGTTTGCTGATTCTTCATCCTCAAGTATTTGGGGATGAGCGTGGCTGGTTCATGGAAAGTTTTAATCAGCAACACTTTGAATCTGTCTTAGCAGGGTTGAATTTACCAATTCCAGTTTTTGTGCAGGATAATCACTCATTGTCTCAAAAAGGGGTATTGCGTGGTTTGCATTACCAAAAAGCTCCATATGCTCAAGGTAAATTAGTGCGTGTAGTGCAAGGTAGAGTTTGGGATGTTGCTGTAGATATTCGCCCTAATTCAGAAACCTATGGTGAATGGGTTGGAGTTGAGTTGAGTGCAGAAAATAAAACGATGTTTTGGATTCCTGAAGGGTTTGCACATGGTTTTATTGCATTGGAGGATAATACTCAGTTCCTATATAAAACGACGAATTATTACAACAAAGAAAGTGAAGGAGCAATTATTTGGAATGATTCTACTTTAGCTATCAAATGGCCATTGGAGCAGGTGGGTGAGGTTCTTGTAAGTGCAAAAGATTTAGTTGCACAGAATTTTGAGAGTTTGAGATAAATAAGGTATTGAACTGTGGGTTTAGTTAAAAATATTGAGTTTAGGGTAGTGAAGTCTATTTTTTATATATTAAGTAGGTTTAATATTTTATTAAAGAGTTGCTTTATAAATGTTAAAAAAAATCCTATATTGATTCTAACTAAACCCCATACAATCTATGTCGCTAAAATGTTGGAGGAGGGGTTAAAAGCTAGAAATATAAATGTTCAAGTTGAGGTAGATCAAAAGCGTAAAGTTTTTTCAAATAGTTATTATATTGTTATTTGCCCACAAGTCTTTAAATATTTGCCACCTAAACATAGACTTATTAGTTTTCAATTAGAGCAAAGAGTAAGCGAATGGTTTGATGAGGAATATTTAAATATTTTAAATAATTCTTTATTTGTTTGGGATTATTCGCTGTCTAATAAAAAATTTTTGGAGGAGAAAAACCTTTCTCCAGAAATTTATCATATTCCATTAAGTATAAATTCTAATTATTATTCTGAGCCAATGTTGAAAGAAATTGATATTTTATTCTATGGTAATCCTAATTCAGAGCGAAGAATATTTCTTCTAAATGAGGCGAAAAAATATTTTAATGTAGAGGTAGTGTCAAACCTTTATGGAAAGGAAATGTTGAATAAGATAAAAAAGGCACGTATTGTTCTAAACTTACATTATTATGAAAATGCCTTGTTGGAAACAACAAGAATTTATGAATGTTTATCATTAGGGGCACATGTAGTATCTGAGTCCTCTGATGATATTAATGAGTATCCTGAGTTGGTAGAGTCTACACAAATTTCATTTTTTGAGGTTGGTAATAGTAAAGAAATGATTAATCTTCTAAAAAATAAACTTGAAGCAGGAATAATTTCTGTCGACTCTCAATTAACTTTAAAATCAAAAAATAGAATGAGTTCAGCATTGGGAGTTGCTGTAAGTAAGCTATATAATTAAAACTTAATTATTGGTAGAGTTTGATAAGTTTTTTTTGATAGTATAGTGGAAGTAAATTCAAGGTTTAATAAAAGTCTATGTTAGCTGAAGATAAAATTGGTGTTGGGGTTGTAACCTATAATAGAAATAATTTACTTCAGAAGTTAATTAATAGCCTTCCTATACAATATTTAGATCATATTGTTGTTGTTAATGATGGTGAGAGTATAGGGGGTGTTGATTTGAAGGGAATAAAATTAATAAATAATAAAGAAAATATCGGAGTAGGTAAATCTAAGAATGTAGCTCTAAGATATCTTATTGATAAAGATGTTGATCATTATTTTTTAATTGAAGATGATATATATATAAAAGATGATTCTGTTTTTCATAAATATATTCAGGCCTCAAAGGAAACAGGAATTCAGCATTTTAATTATGGTTTGCATGGCTTATTGAATATTAAAAAAGATAGCTCTCCTAAAAATAGGCTATCCATTAATTACTCAGAAGTTGAGATATATTTTTATAAAAATTGTGTCGGGGCTTTCTCATATTTTTCAAAAAAATGTATAGATGAGATAGGGCTGTTTGATGAAACTTATTTTAATGCTCTTGAGCATATTGATCATACATATCAAATTATAAATAAAAAAATGCATCCAAACTTTTGGTTTTTTGCAGATATTGCTGAATCTGAAAAATATTTAGGGGATGAGACCTGGTCTAGAAGCCAATCGGTTATCGCAAGGAATGATATTCCTCCAAATTTAAAAGAAGCGCAATCCTATTTTGAGGAAAAGTTTAAAATAAAAGTTTCTGCTATTCCTGATGTATGGTGTTCAGAAGTGATAAATCAATTAGAGTATATTAGGAAGTCATATGGTTTGGAGAAAAAAACTATTAAAAGTTTAAATAAAAAACTATTAAAGGTAGTTTATTTTAAAGAGTTCTTTTTAAGCTTAAAGAAGGTTTTTTATATAAATTGATTGAGGATGATGCTTAAAAGAGAGTTATATTAAAAATATTACTCAGATCTTATTTGATATAAGTTAATATTCTCTTCAATCTTCCTAAACCTCTTATACCCCCACAAATACTGTTCTGGAGCGGCATTAATCATGCGCTCCATTTCTTTATTAAGTGTGTCGACTGAAAGCTGCAAATCTTTGGCATTAATCTCTGCAGATAAGGTCTGCACATGCAGCTCAAAGCCATTTAAATCTTCACGGCGTAAACAGCTTAAGCCAATCACTGAACACTGGGTCTTGGCTGCCAGTTTAGAGAGCAGGGTAGAGGAAAGTGCATTTTGACCAAAGAAAGGTGAATAAATACCACCCGACTCTTTAGGCACATGATCCGGTAAAATTGCGGCAAATCCACCTTGTTTTAAATGCTTAAATAAAGCGCGTACACCTGTATCATCGGTTGGTACTAAAGTCGCATTCAAACGCTGACGAGCTTCTAGCATAAACCGATCTAAATCTTTATTTTTGCTGGGTTTATACATAATGACAGGTGCAGTGTGTTGATTTACCCAAACATTTAGTAATTCCCAAGTTCCAAAATGAGGAACAACAGCCAAAGTGCCATTTGGGTTTTCTAAAGCTTTTAAAAATAAATCAGCACCATGAATATCCTGAATCAACGAGAGGGCATATTCTGTAGATGAGCCCCAAATTTTTACAGATTCCGCATACGTCATGCACTGACTCTTAAGACTTTTTTTAGTTAGGCTTTGTCTTTCCACATCTGTAAGTTCGGGATAAGCCGATTTTAAATTGATTTCGGTTGTGGTTCTTGCGGAAGAGTTTGAATAATACAGCAGGGAACCTACAGCTTTTGCCATAGATTGAATGATTCTTAACGGAAGACGAGAAAAATTCTTCAGCAAAGCATACATAAATAGAAATCTGAGTGCTATATATAGAAATTATTGTTTATCCGCATTCCCTGCCAACACCATATAAATCAGCCCCACAAAAATCACAAATGCACCGCCAATAGAACTTAAGCTAAAGTACAAAATACGGTCATTGGTGTCTAAGGCAAACAGATTATTGGCCAGAATATAACGCATGAATAACCATTGAGCGACAGCAAATACAATTAGCATAATGCCACGATTACGAACTGCAGGACGCATAGCCATAGTAACGCTCAACTAAAAATTCAAAACGAAGCGCTATTATGCCACTAGCTTAGCTTTATCTCAATTCATAAAAAACCCTGCAAATTTGCAGGGTTTTTCTGAAACGCTCAAAACTTATTCTTGAGATTCTGCTTTTGGTTTTTCACGTAAACGAATACCCAAATCACGCAATTGAGTCGCTTCAACTGGTGCAGGTGCTTGAGTCAATGGACATTCAGCTGTCTTGGTTTTCGGGAAGGCAATCACATCACGAATAGACGAAGCACCTGTCATCAACATCACCAAACGGTCTAAACCAAATGCCAAACCACCGTGCGGAGGCGCACCGTATTTCAATGCATTCAGTAAGAAACTGAATTTCTCTTCGGCTTCTTCTTCTTCAATGCCTAAAGCTTCAAAAATCGCTTTTTGCATTTCTAAAGTATAAATACGCAGTGAACCACCACCAATTTCGGTACCGTTCAATACCATGTCATACGCAACAGATAAAGCTTCACCTGGGTTGCTCTTTACATCTTCAACGCTTGATTTTGGCAAAGTGAATGGATGATGCACAGAGGTCCATTTACCATCATCAGTTTCTTCAAACATTGGGAAATCAACGACCCAAAGCGGTGCCCATTCGCAGGTTGCAAGGTTTAAATCGTGACCAATTTTGACACGAAGTGCGCCCATTGCATCGTTTACTACTTTGGCTTTATCTGCACCAAAGAATACGATGTCACCATTTTCAGCGCCTACACGTTTTAATAAATCAAGCACGATTGGCTCAATAAATTTCACGATTGGAGATTGTAAACCTTCAATGCCTTTTTCAAGCTCATTGACTTTAATATACGCCAAACCTTTTGCACCATATATGCCAACATATTTGGTGTATTCATCAATTGCACTACGTGGCAATGAACCCGCGCCAGGAACACGAAGCGCAACAATACGACCTTTCGGATCTTTCGCTGGGCCAGCAAATACTTTGAACTCAACGTCTTGCATCAAGTCTGCAACGTCTACTAATTTCAGTGGAATACGCAGGTCTGGCTTATCAGACGCATAATCACGCATCGCTTCCGAATATGGCATACGTTGGAATTTGTCGAATTTCACGCCTAGAAGTTCATCGAACATCTTCACGGTCATGCCTTCCATCAAATCCATAATGTCATCGTCACTCATGAACGATGTTTCAATGTCGATTTGAGTAAATTCTGGCTGACGGTCTGCGCGTAAATCTTCATCACGGAAACATTTAGCGATTTGGTAATAACGGTCAATACCGCCCACCATCAACAATTGTTTAAATAATTGTGGAGATTGTGGCAGGGCATAGAAGCTACCGTTAGATACACGGCTTGGTACTAAATAGTCACGCGCACCTTCAGGCGTTGCACGTGTTAAAATTGGTGTTTCAACATCCAAGAAACCATGATCGTCTAAATAGTTACGAATTAGGTTGGTGACTTTAGAACGGAAACGTAAGCGATCTAACATTTCTGGACGACGGATGTCCAAGAAACGGTATTTCAAACGAATTTCTTCTGAAATGTTGGTATTTTCATCGTTCAATGGGAACGGAGGCGTTTCAGATGCTGCAAGAACTTCAATTTCCTTGCCTAAAACTTCAATTTGTCCACTGACCATATTAGCATTTTCTGTGCCTGCATAGCGACGACGTACACGACCTGTGATTTTTAATACAAATTCTGAACGTGCTTTGTCTGCAGTTGCAAATGCTTCTGGAGTGTCTGGGTCAATCACGACTTGCACAAGACCATCACGGTCACGCATGTCTAGGAAAATTACACCACCGTGGTCACGACGACGGTGTACCCAACCACACAGGGTCACGGTTTGATCAATTTGAGCTTCGGTTAAAGAACCGCAATAATGAGTTCGCATCATAGCGTTAAAAATCCAACTATATGGGTTAAGGAAGCGAATACGTAAACAGCGCACCGCCTTTAGCAAAGGTAGGATTATGCCTCTTTGGGCATGTGGCTACAAGAACCTGCTGCAAAAACAGTGGGTTTTTAGCGGGAATCTGCTTGAAACTGAAGAATGTAGGCAGATGAAAGAGAAAGTAGAGCGATAGAGCGTTTATTCCATTCGCCCTTGAGAATCTAAAATCAGAAATAGCAGACAGCCCAAACTCAACATGAGTAAGGCACCTTGGCTAAACTCATTGATGGCACGTCCCGTAAAATAATATAGTTCGGCTTGCCAAGTCGCATCGGGGATATAACGCGCATAATCCCAAAGTGAAAAACCACCACATACAATCGACAAGATAATTAGGCCGATGGCATAAACGCGAATTTTAGTGCTTACAGAACTGACCTGTCGATGCTTGCGATAATAATGCAGGCTCATACATAACAAAAAAGGCAGCGCCAAAATAGAACTACCAATTTGCAGTATGCGATGCATCGGATAAATACCTGTGCCTAATTGTACCGATTGCGCTAAAAAATCCTGAAAGGCAAAACTACGAAAGTCGTGATGGGTTAAACCATCCCAAATTAAATGGGTGGCATTGCCAATCAGTAAGGCCAGAATCAAGCCACATACAAACCCAAGTACAGATTTTATCGTGTTTAGATTTAACGGGTGATGCACGCCCACAAAGCGATACAATGCAGGGCGATATACCAGATACCAAAGTGCACAGAACATAAGGCCCAAGAATAAGTTTGGATAAAACAAGGCTGACCATAAATGTGGCGTTGGGTCTTGGCGTAGGGTAAACAGGCGATGTAAATCTGGCAGCATACAGCCAATTGCAAGTGCAGCAATGGGTAGCCGTTGTCCTGAGAGTTTAGCTAGCGGAGGCGCAAGTACAGCATGAGATAAGGTAAAGGGCATACCAATAAAAAGAAGAATAAACGTCAGCAGAATTGAAGGCGTAGCTTAACTGAAAATACGGAATGAGAATGTTTTTTATTGCAATACCATTGAAATGTTATATTATAACAACAATTGTTTTTTGCTACTTTGAGCATGGGTCATGGCGTTCCATAAGAATTTAATAACAGTTTCAATTTTTGCAGTACTTAATCCAGCAGCATTTGCAAATACGGATGTTACCAATACACAACTGGAAACGATTCAGCTACAAGCACATCCTTTGGTACAAACTGCGGCAGATTTCGCTGTAGCAGATCATGTGATTGATCAGAAAACGTTGGCAGAGCGCAGCACCACTATAGGTGATGCAATGGCAGATGAGCTAGGGGTCTATTCTAACCAATATGGTTCAGGCTCTAGCCGACCTGTCATTCGTGGGCAAGATGGCCCACGTGTTAAAGTGCTGCAACATGCTTCAGAAACGGCAGATGTTTCTACACTTTCACCTGACCATGCGGTAACGGTAGATCCAATTTTGGCCAAGCAAGTTGAAATTATTCGTGGGCCATCAACCTTACTTTATGGTGCGGGTACCGTAGGTGGTTTGGTCAATGTCACTGACCAAAAAATTCCAACGCAAATGCCAAATAATGGTTTAGAAGGACAAGTCGGTCTGCGTTATAACACAGGTAGTGATGAAAAACTGGCCAGCGCAGGTGTGACCGCAGCAATTGGTGACCAGTTTGCGCTGCGTATAGAAGGTTCTAAGCGTAAGGCGAATAACTATATTGCACCTGATTATTATCATGCTCATCATCATACAGAAGTTCATGTTGAACCAGATGGATCGACTCATACGCATGAACATGAAGAGCTTGTAAAAGAACGCCGCGTGGGCAATACCTTTGCCGAAGGTCAAACGGTGAATATTGGTGGCTCATGGATTCATGATCGTGGTTTTGTGGGCGTGTCATATAGTAATCGTCAGGATAAATATGGGTTGCCAGGGCATAGCCATGAATATCATGGTTGTGTATTGCATGATGATCATTTTCATGGTTGCCCAACGCCTAATTCAAATGCTGTTGAAGAACATGCACATAGTGGCCCATGGGTAGATTTAGAATCACATCGTTATGATTTGCGTACCGAACTTGATCAGCCCTTTGCAGGCTTTGATAAACTGCGTGCGCATGCCAGTTTTACAGATTATGAGCATAATGAATTAGAAGAAAATAAAGTCATCAGTAACTTTAAAAGCAAAGGCTATGATGCACGTTTAGAATTGGTGCACAAACCCCTTGCAGGTTGGGAAGGTGTGTTTGGTACACAGTTTAGCCAGCATGAAATTGATTTGACTGGTCAGAAGGAAAAACATGATGATCATTATCATGAAGCAGTACCTATGCCAGATACGAAAACACAAAAATACAGCTTATTTGGTTTAGAGCATAAACAATTTGGTGATGTACATGTGGAACTTGGTGCGCGTGTCGATCATCAAAAAGTGAAAGCAGATTCGGATAAAAAAGATTATTCAGGTACTGGTGTATCTGCTTCTGCTGCAGCCAATTGGCAGTTTGCACCCAACTATAAATTGTCACTCACAGGCTCACATCAGCAACGTTTACCTGTAGCGCAAGAGCTCTATGCTGATGGCTTACATTTCGCAACCAATACTTACGAAGTGGGGAATCCTGATCTAGATAAAGAGACATCTAATAATTTAGAGTTAGGTTTGCACTATGAAGCCGACAAACTCGATTATTCGCTGCATGTCTACCATAATTGGTTCGATGATTATATTTATGGCGCAACAGTAGCGCAGAAAGGTAATTTGCGTGGTGTGGAATATACTCAAGACAAAGCCAAATTCTACGGTACAGAAGCCAAGTTAGGCTATCAGCTGAGCCCAGATTATAAACTCAGTGTGTTTGGTGATTATGTTCGTGGCGAAATAGATAACCAAAATGCACCACGTGTACCTGCAGGCCGTTTGGGAACTAAAGTAGATGCTAACTTTGCCGATGGTTGGTCGGGTATGGCGGAATACTATCGTGTATTTAAGCAAGACAAAATTGCAGCGTATGAACAAGAAACAGAAGGCTATAACATGGTCAATGTTGGCGTAGCTTATGCAGGAAACTATGCCAATAAACAAGATTACCGTGTGTATTTTAAAGCCAACAACTTGTTAGATGATGAAGTCTATTCACATGCATCTTTCTTGTCGCATATTCCACAAGTGGGTCGTAACTTTACTGTGGGCGTTGAATTTGGTTTCTAAAATTCAATTTGGGCTTTATAGGATGTCTGTGTGAAAACACAGAAATCCTCTTGAAAATCCAAACAATAAAACCTAGTCTGAGCGCATCGGACTAGGTTTTTTGTTATGCGTATTTTTCAGCGAATTCACCAAAAATTGAATTGGTCGCCTCGGGCTTATTTGGGACTGGTTTTAGGTTTACTGGCTTTGGGTTATTTGTCCTCGGCTATTTACCACAGTCTTAAACCGTTACCAGATGGTCTGAATTACACCGGAAAATTACGCCATGCACCTGTCAAATTTATTGCCGATCAGACCTATATTGATGCGCAAGGCGTTCAGCAGCAACAGCACCAAATTTTTAAGGAGATTTTAGGCTTAATTGATGCTGCGCAAACCACCATTGTGTTGGATATGTTTTTGTTTAATGCAGAGGTGGGGACGTCTAAACAACAGCATCAGCCACTGACACAGCAATTGACCGAAGCTTTAATTCATAAACGTCAGATGCAGCCAAATATTGAAATTAAGGTCATTACAGACCCAATTAACTCAGTATATGGCGGTATTGCACCTGAGCATTATCGTCAATTACGTCAAGCAGGCATTGATGTTATTGAAACCGATTTAACGCCTTTACGGGCATCGAATCCATTGTGGTCAGGCTTTTGGTATCTCTGCTGTCAGGGTATTCCAAATAATGCAGAAAAAGGTTGGCTACCAAGTCCTTTCGGGCAAGATAAAATTACCCTGCGCAGTTATTTCAGTCTGTTTAATTTTAAAGCCAACCATCGTAAAACCATTGTGGTCGATACCACTGAAGGCTGGAAAGCGTTGGTGACCTCATTGAATCCGCATGATGGTAGTTCGCGTCATTCCAATATTGCCTTAGTGGTCACAGGCAATACAGCGGTTGATATTTTGCAGACTGAACAAGTTGTAGCGCGTATGTCGCAAGGCAATGTGTCTGGGGTGATTGTGGGTGAGTTTGAGGCAGATCGCTCTTACCCTCAAGTGCAGGTTTTAACGGAAAAGGCTATTTGGGATGCGAGTTTAGCAATGATTGAAAATGCTAAGGCGCAAGAGCATCTTGATTTGGCAATGTTTTATTTGTCAGAACGTAAAGTGATTCAGGCTTTAATTGCTGCACAGCAACGTGGCGTACAGGTACGGGTATTGTTAGACCCGAATAAAGATGCCTTTGGTCGTGAGAAAAATGGTATTCCAAACCGACAAGTAGCATCCGAACTAAATGCGGCAGGGGTGAGCGTGCGTTGGTGTAACACGCAAGGCGAGCAATGTCATAATAAAATGATGATCAAATCTAATGCCACACAGGCAGAATTGACTTTAGGTTCTGCCAATTTCACCGCACGTAATTTAAAAAATTATAATTTAGAAACCAATTTGCGTGTGGTTGGACATCTACAAGACCCAGTATTTCAGGATGCTCAACACTATTTTAATACCGCATGGTCAAACCTTGAGGGTAAAAATATGAGTGTGGATTATGCTGTGTATGCCGATGAGTCGAAGTGGAAATATGCGGTCTATCGCTTTATGGAATGGAGTGGTTTATCGACATTTTGATTTTTTAATTGTATGCCTTGAACTCAAAAATCCCTCTTATTGAAAGAGGGATTTTTTTGAGCCGAATATTACTTTACAGGATTTGGCGGCACCATTTCATCCAAATCTTTATCACTCATTTGATCTAACTCGGCAATATCGGTTTTGATTTTCCATTGTGCTTCATCATCCACAGGATTCGGTAAACGCGCTTCTAACCAATCACAAACCACATCTGGGCTAAATTCTGGATGGTTGCATTGAATTACCCACGATAAAAAATCTTTGGCTTCACCATTCATATACGGTGGCGGTGAAACAGGTAAGAATTGAGTCGGCAAGCGCTCATCTCTGGAAATATAATTCAGCACATGTCCCAATTCCTGCACAGTTTGCCATGCTAACGGATGTTCTACATCAATTTGAAATTTGAACCACCATGCATGCTGACCGTCTGAACCATAAGCGTCTACACGGGCTTGCTGTACACTCGGAACTTTGCAGAAAAACTGATGAAGGCGGTCAAAATTTAATTCAGGCACGAGGTTTCATCCAATTTCAAAAAAAATGTATCTTAGCATAGGGGTTGGAGATATTTCATAAATGGCGAGCCGTGTCGGTGAAATCTGCGGAGACGAAAGTTTAAAATTGCTGATTTTTTATTCATTGTTTATCCTTAATTTGAGCTTAGAATAAAAATATGAAAATAGGAGTGCTAGATATGAAAGTGGCGATTTTAACTGCATTGAGTGGCATGCTATTTTTAGGTGTGTCGATGCAGAGTTTGGCCGAAACCAATCGTTGGGCAGGATATACAGGCGTCAATACACAGCGTGATCAGCATCGTCCTTATTCGCCACAACATCGTCCTGCTTATCCGCAGCATCGACCTTATCATTCACAGCAACCCTATTCCTATCCACCACATTATCCATACCATCAACGACCTGTGCCGCAGTGGGGGCAGCCCACGATTCGTAGTGGCATCAATATTCAATACAATGCGCCAAGTACTCTGCAATATAACCACCAAAGTTACAGTTGGGTAAATGGTGAGCCAAGTAGCGCACATATTGAAAGTTCGACCTATCGTGTGGTGACCGACTGGCAGCACTTGGGTTTACCCGCTCCGCCACGAGGTATGTACTGGATTTTTGAACATGGGCGTTATGTGTTGGTGGCAAATCGTTGAGAAAAAAGTGAAATCATAGACATCAATGCTTCTAGATATTGAGTATCTAGAAGCATTTTTTTGACCTATTTTAGATTTTTACGCCAATTCATCATCTTCTGGGCGAGGGGTTTTGCCTTGTGCTAAAGGCTTTTCACTGTGCTTGTCTCGAATAACGGAAGGGTAATGCCAAGATGCAAAACGCACCACTAAAATTGCAGCGGCTAAAATTAAAATTGAACCAGTAATAATCACTAAGTCGAGATCAGCTTTATGGTCGTGTTGAATATCTGAAATTAGCAAACGGGTTAGTGCGGTAATGGCAATATAAATTAAAAAACGCACAGGCATGTGATTGGTTTTAAAATAAATACCCACCATTGCACCTAGTTCTAAATAGATAAAAAGCAATAAGATGTCATCAATAGTGGCATATTGTTTGATGGTGAAAATATCAATTACCGTATGTCCAGCAGACCAAATGACCATACAGCCAATGATAAAGAGCGCAAGATAATGAAAACTTTCTACAGCCCAATTGCCATATTTGTCTAATAGGCTTTCAACTGCTTGAATATTTTTATCTATTTTTGAACGACGTACTGCCATTTTCACCTCCTGTTTGAGTATGGATATTCAGACTTCAACAAAGGTGATGCAAATTTCATGCACAAATTAGAATAGGGATATAAAATTTAGTACAAAAAAACGCCTGATGATTCAGGCGTTTTTGCGATAATGTATTAATTAAGACTGGTTAGTGAAGTAATCTTCGCTGAAGTTCATCACCACTTCTGCACCCGCTTTCACTTTGGTAATGCGTAAAGTCAGTTCTGGCAAAATACGTTGTACAAAGTACAGTGCCAATGACAATTTGTTTTGATAGAACTCACCCTCTTTTTGCTTGGCTGCATTGGCAATGCGCGCAAACATATATGAGAAGCTGAGCAAACCTACCGCATGTAAATAATCAACCGCTGCTGCGTTCGGGAAATCTACATTTTCTTTAGCTGCATTTAAAATGTATTGTGTAACGGATTCAACTTCAGTCGCTGCATCTAAAGTTGCATCTTTAATGAAGTTGAGGTCTGCATCTAAACCATTGGTGAAATCACGGATTTCTGCAATGTATTCTGCAATAAATTCGCCATTACATTTAATGGTTTTACGACCAATCAAGTCTTGCGATTGTACGCCGTTGGTGCCTTCATAAATTTGGGCGATACGTAAATCACGAACACATTGCTCCATACCCCATTCACGGATATAACCATGACCACCGAAGACCATTTGCGCATCAAGTGTCGCATTGAAAGCAGTATCGGTTAAGTAGGCTTTGGCAATTGGAGTTAACAATGCAACACGGTCATTGGCTTTTTTCACAGCTTCTGCATCGGTAGAGAATTTAGTGATATCCAATTGTTGACCCACATATACCGCAAATGCACGCGAAGCTTCATTATTGGCACGCGCATTAAGTAACATACGACGTACATCGCCATGTACCAAAATGCTGTCTGCAGCTTTGTTTGGTGATTTTACACCCGATGCACTACGACCTTGGATACGGTCAGTCGCATATTGTGCAGCATTTTGATAGGCAAATTCTGATGCACCTAAACCTTGAATTCCCATAGACAGGCGTTCGTAGTTCATCATGATGAACATGGCTGCCAAACCTTCATTTTCTTTGCCGACCAAGTAACCTTTGGCGCCATCAAAGTTCATCACACAAGTTGCAGAGGCTTTAATGCCCATTTTGTGTTCGATTGAGCCTGGACCTACTGGGTTGCGCTCACCCAACGAACCATCTTCATTCACCAAGAATTTTGGCACGATGAATAAAGAAATACCGCGTGAACCTGCAGGAGCGTCTGGTGTTTTCGCTAAAACTAAGTGAATGATGTTTTCTGCGAGGTCGTGATCACCACCTGTAATAAAGATTTTAGTCCCTGTGATGTTGTACGTACCATCTGCATTTGGCTCTGCTTTGGTTTTAATAATCCCGAGGTCTGTTCCTGCATGTGGTTCAGTCAAACACATGGTACCTGACCATTCACCTGAGTAAATTTTAGGTAAATAGGTTTCTTTCTGTTCTTGTGATGCATAGCTGCTTAATGCCATGCCTGCACCGACAGATAGCAGTGGATACAACATGAAGGATGGGTTGGTGGCAAACAGCATTTCATCTGACAATACTGTCAGCATTTTTGGCATGCCTTGACCACCCCATTCTTCATCTGCGCCTAAACCAATCCAGCCGCCTTCGGCATATTGTTTAAATGCTTCTTTAAATCCAGCAGGTGTGGTGACTTCGCCATTGTTATAGGTCGCGCCTTCTTCATCACCGCTACGGTTAATAGGCAACGTCACATTTTGGGCAAATTTTGCCATTTCTTCCAAAATTGCTTCAGCCGTTGCAGCATCAAGGTGAGCGAGGTTTTCATTGTTTTGCCAGAATTGTTCTGCATTGAATACATCATTTAAGATGAATTTCATATCGGCAAGTGGGGCATTATAAATTGGCATGTGAGTTCACCTGTTTATTGTCTGAATCTTGATTCGTTGAGTTCAGTGTAATCTACAATTGTGAATGTTGTAGACCACTAAAGCGAAAGAATGCTTTATTTATAAAGAAAAAGGACTGTCAATGCTATGACCGTCCTTTCTCAATTTCTGTACTCAAGAGTACAACATTTTGAATATCCCGCTAAATATGTTCAATATTTAGCGAGTTTCAATTTTCGCTTAGAAAGCAAAGTGTTCAGCATCTAATGCAAATAGTGGCTCTACACCTGTTGCAATCACGTCTACGTGTGAGCGAACACGTGGCAAGATTTTCTTGAAGTAGAAACGTGCAGTCGTCACTTTAGCATTATAGAAGTCTACATCGGTTGTGCCTGCTGCAAGTGCTTCTTGAGCGACCAATGCCATACGTGCCCATAGGTAAGCTAGTGTTACATAACCAGAGAAGTACATGTAGTCTACTGCTGCAGCACCTACTTCCTCAGGGTTTTGCATTGCACGCATACCAATTTGCATGGTCAAATCGCCCCATTCTTTATTGAGCGCTGCGAGCGGTTCAACAAATTCTTGCATTGCTGCGTTGTCTTTGTTGGCTTCTGCAAATTTATGGATGATTTTGGTGAAGTCTTTCAACATTGCACCTTGTGTACCCAAAACTTTACGACCTAACAAATCGATTGCTTGAATTTCAGTTGTACCTTCGTACAAGCATGAAATACGTGTATCACGCACAATTTGTTCCATGCCATGCTCAGAAATGAAGCCATGACCGCCGAAGACTTGCACACCATGTTTTGCAGATTCAGAACCTGTTTCAGTTAAGAATGCTTTTGCAATAGGCGTCAATAAAGACAAGATGTTGTCAGAGAACTTACGTTCTTCTTCAGTTGCACCTTGTTCAACGATATCTGCGTGTAGAGACAACAGATACACTAGTGCGCGACCACCTTCAGCAAACGCTTTTTGAGTCAATAGCATATTGCGTACAGCAGGATGCACAATAATTGGATCTGCTTCTTTTTCAGGGGCTTTCGGACCAGAAAGTGAGCGCATTGCCAAACGGTCTTTGGCATAAGTCAACGCACCTTGGAAAGAACCTTCAGATGCTGCAAGACCTTGTACCGCTGTACCGATACGTGCAGTGTTCATGAACGTGAACATGCAGTTTAGACCACGGTTTTCAGGGCCAATTAGGAAGCCTTTCGCGTTATCAAAGTTGATGACGCAAGTCGCGTTACCATGAATCCCCATTTTGTGTTCGATTGAACCACAGCGTACGCCGTTGCGCTCGCCTACAGAACCATCTGCATTCAGGTTGAACTTAGGAACGATGAACAGAGAAATACCTTTAGTTCCTTTAGGTGCACCAGGTAAACGTGCCAATACGATGTGCACGATATTCTCTGCCATGTCATGTTCACCAGCAGAGATAAAGATTTTCTCGCCCGAGATTGCATAGCTTCCGTCGGCCTGAGGTTCAGCTTTAGTACGGATAATACCCAAGTCAGAACCTGCATGAGATTCGGTTAAACACATGGTACCTGTCCACTCACCTGAAACAAGCTTTGGCAGATAGGTTGCTTTTTGTTCATCTGAACCGTGGTGTTCTAAAGTACGTACAGCACCATGAGAAAGACCTGGGTACATGCCCCATGCCCAGTTTGCTGTACCTACCATTTCTGAAATCACGTTTCCTAGAGAAACAGGTAGACCTTGACCGCCGTATTGTTCTTCAGCAGAAAGAGACGGGAAGCCAAGTTCGATATATTTTTGATACGCTTCTTTAAAGCCCGTTGGTGTAGTCACCACGCCATCATTCCAAGTACAACCTTCACGGTCACCCACTTGGTTTAACGGAGATAATTCGTTTTCACAGAAATCTGCTGCAGCTTCCAAATATTGGTCAACCAATTCACGGCTTACGTTTTCTTGGAATGCAGGTAATTTTGCATAGTGATCTTCGGCATTTAATAATTCATGCAAAACGAATTGCATATCACGTAAAGGCGCTTTGTATTGTGGCATATCGGTTTCCTCAATACTGGTTTGACCAGCGTTATATTTTAAATGGATTTCAGCGCATGCCTTCTCAGACATGCCATGTTGGAATGGTTGTAATCGTGCAACATCTTCTAATTCGGTACAAGCATCTGCATAGCATTTCTTGGTGACTGCAAAGTCAAAGATTTTTATCTTGAAATGGCTAAGTTACTTGAGTGTAAACAGTTTTGCTGAATTTGAAATGATACAAATAGTCAAAAACCGTAAAGAGATATGTCTAAGTGAAGTGGATAAAAAGGTAAATAAAAAGGCACTCAATCGAGTGCCTTAGAGTCGTGTAAGTGTGTGCTCACCTGAATGCATTAGCGCGAAGTAGGTGATATTCTCATTTGTTGCATAGGTTGATTCGGCTGAAAACGAACCAAGCATTGTCCCTTGAGTTGTAGTTCGCCCAGTTTCACTTGAACGTGTTGTCCATGCATTTTTCCTTCACAGGCAGCACGCATGGCCTTTTGATGCGCTTGATGTTGTGCTAATCGTTGATCGTACCGTTTGGTCATTTCAGCACGTTGCGCATCGGTCAGCATTTCACCACGTTGTTGCATACGCGGCATTTTTGCACGCATGGCTTGGTGTTGTTGCATCGCATATTGGCGATGTTGTTTAAATGACTGGCGATCAGGCTGGAAACGCATCGTACAGGTACCTGCGAGTGTTTGATCACCTACTTTTAATTGTAGATTTGTACCTACTGCTTTGTTGTCACAAGCCTGTTGCATCTGCCCACGAAATGCGCGGTGTTCTGCACGCATGGCACGATATTGCTCGCGTTGTTCAGGACTGAAGCGTTGTCCATCTTGAGCATAATGTTGTTTAAACATACGTGTTTGTTGTCGTTCGGTCAGATCATTACTGGTTTGGCATGCAGTTAAAATCCCCATGCCCAAAACACTTGCCCCAAGTAATGCGATTTTCGTCATCTGTTTCATCTTCAAACTCCCCAACCTGCTTTTAACTTCACTCAGTTAAGATTAAATAATAAAGATGAAGAAACAATGGAGAGTTTTTTCTAGCACTGTTGGTTACAATGCTCAAAATCAATAAGAAAAGCTGAGATTGCGCTTTTGAAAATTCGCCGTATACCCATCGCATTACGCCTGTTCTTAACAGTGCTGCTGACGACCTTGCTGATTACCACGGTCAGCTTGGGGGTATTGCATGTCAATATGCAGCGAAACTTCAGCAAATATGTGGCCGATGTCGAAATGCAAAAGCTGGACTTGCTCACTCAAAACTTGGCAGAAGTCTATGCGGTATATCACGATTGGGGCAATGCCATTCAGGCGCAAATTCTCCAAATTGAAGGTGAGGCTGCGCCCGATGATTATGACCGTTTATCGCGGTGGTGGTTGCGCCGTCAATATGACATTGCCTTGCAGCAGCGTTATTTTCAGGAACCTACCTTAGCCAATGTAAACCCAAGTGTGGTCGAGCCTGATCTAGCTAAACGACAAGCCAATGCCGCAGAACTTCGCTGGTTAGAACTGAATTTACCTTCACAATTCCAGCCATTTGAAGGTTTGGTATTTCCTTTAAGTGCCAATCAGAATGCTTTCCGTCCTGATCGTAAAAATGAAGGAAACCACAACACGACAGAATCATCTGGGAAAAAACAATTTATTTCGATGCCTGACCGTTTAGGCTTGAGTTCACGCTTATCTTTATATGATGCCCAGCGGCAATTTGTGGTAGGAGAGCCTGCTGAAACTCAAATTTCTTATCGTCCAATTATGGTCGGTGAAAAAATCGTGGGTTATCTGGGCTTAAAACCTGTGTTAGATCAGGAAGATGCTTTAAGTATTAATTTTTTTAGTAAACAAACTCGTTATTTATTATTGGCTTATGCTTTAAGTATTTTGGCGAGCTTGATTGCTGCCTTATTGTTGGCGACCTACTTTAAAAAGCCAATTCAGCGCTTATTAAATGGCACACGTGAATTAACCAAAGGCCATTATCAGCATCAGGTCAAGGTCAATCGTAATGATGAGTTGGGGGATTTATCTACCGAATTGAATCATTTGGCGGTGATTTTAGATCAACATGAAACTTCACGTCGTCAGTGGGTGGCTGATACTTCGCATGAGTTAAAAACGCCATTGGCGGTGTTGCAGGCACAAATTGAAGCCATGCAAGATGGTATCCGCAAAGCCACACCAGAGCATTTGGCTGCGATGATGCATCAGGTCAATAATCTGAAAAAACTCACACAGGATTTATCGGACTTGGCGCAAGCCGAAGCCATGCAGCTGAAATGCTATTTCTCGAGCATTGATCCATGGCAAGTGATTGAGCAGGAAATCGAAAGCTTTAAGCCGAAATTTGAACAGGCGCAGTTGGACTTGATCGTGTCGGGTGAAGGCACGCAATTACAATTGGATATAGACCGTTTTAAACAAATTATGCTCAACTTGCTCAGTAATAGTATTCGTTATACCGAAGCGGGTGGGCAGGTGCATATTCACACCAGTCAAAGTGCAACCCAGTGGACGGTGTATGTAGATGATAGCCCGTTTGGTTTAAGTGATGAACAATTGGCACGCTTGGGTGAGCGTTTTTATCGTGTCGATGATTCGCGTACACGTGCCACAGGCGGGACAGGTTTAGGTCTGGCTTTATCGGTCAAAATTGCCAAAGCATTGGGCGGAGAGTTAAGTTTTGCACATTCACCGTTGGGTGGTTTACGCTGCAAATTAAGCTTTCCCAAAACAATCAAATCTTGAAGGACTTTAAGGAATCGTGCATGAAACATATCTTGCTGGTTGAAGATGAAATTGAACTTGCCCAGTTGGTGCGAGATTATTTAGAAGCTGCTGGATTTGAAGTCAGTATGTTTCATGATGGACAAGAGGCCTATGACAGCTTTTTGCAGCGTAAACCGAGCCTGATGATTTTAGACTTGATGATTCCGCGTATGGATGGTTTGACCATTTGCCGCAAAGTGCGTGAACAGTCCGATGTGCCTATTATTATGGTCACGGCACGTACTGAAGAAATTGATCGGGTGCTAGGTTTAAACATGGGCGCAGATGACTATGTGTGTAAGCCTTTTAGCCCGAAAGAATTGGTGGCACGTGTGCAAGCGGTGTTGCGCCGTTTGGAGCGTAAAGTTGAACCTGAAAGCAATGATTTATTCCGCATGGATAAAGCACAGCAGCGCATTTGGTATCAACAAAAAACCTTGAATTTGACCCCAACCGAATTCCGTTTATTGGAATTGTTTTTAGAGCATGTCGGGCAGGTGTATTCACGCGCGCAGTTGCTAGACCATATTAACCCAGACAGTTTTGAAGTGGCAGACCGTGTGATTGATAGCCACATTAAAAACTTGCGCCGTAAAATTTCTGATGCTGCCGAAACAGGTAATAGACATGAGTGGATTCAGGCTGTGTATGGTGTGGGTTATCGTTTTGAGTATCCTGAAGATTAAGCCTTAGCTGTAGAAAAAAGCGAATCAGGGAGGGTTCGCTTTGGCTGTTTCCTTTCCATTTTGGAAGGTTAAAAATGAATCGGTGAATATCCTTAAAAAAAATCACAGATTTTATTGGTTGAAGGGCATTGCACTTCTTAAAAGCTCAACCCTTTGTCTTTCCGCTTTCCTTAATTTTGCGACTACCAGTTCATAGGAGTTTAAGACCAAATCTTGCACCAATTGCTCATCTAAATTGTCATCTGCAAAAATTGAAATCCAATGTTGTTTATTCATGTGCCAGCCCGCACGAATATAAGGATAAAAATCACGTAACATCGCACCATGCTCAGGTTTAACTTTTAGATTGATGATGGCATGACCATTTAAATACAGACTCAGCATAAATACTTTATCGAAAATTTTATGCACCAAGCAGCCATCACCAAAAGGTTCGCTCAGGCTAACCGCAGGCAATTGTGTTGCAACCCTTGCTGCGATTTGATGCATAGATGACGGTGTTTGTGCCACTTATTTTCCCCGAAAAGTTTATCCTGTGGATAACCACAGCTTTTTCCACAGAAAATGTGTATAACTTTGCTGGAATTCTAAACGTCCTTTGGCGAGTGCATCAGTATTAAGATGAACAACTCACCATCACTTCTGGCACATCACTTGGCAAAGGCGCTAAATCTTCAGGTGTTTCCAATGCTGTTTGCTGAATATATGGCTGGCTGAGTAAGTTAAATAAACGCTCAACTTCTGAAAAATCATCACGCTCTGCTTGCTCAATCGCCTTTTGTGCCATGTGATTGCGCAAAATATAGTGAGGGTTTACCTGTTGCATTGCAGCATCTAAATCATCGGTGTCTTGATATTCACGAATCTGTAAATACTGCGCTAAAAAGCTTTCCCACTGACGACGATCCAAACAATCATCCAGTATTTCTGTGTATTGTTTATTTTGTAGGCGGATAAAGCTTTGGGTGTAATCCAGTTGCTCACTTTGCAAAATGCGTAAGAAGTTGGTAGCGCAGTCAAAACTGTCTTTGTGGAAACTTGGTAGTCCCATTTTTTCACATAAACCAAGTTTGTAATGCTCTAAAAAAGTCGGTTCAAAATGCTCTAAACATGCTGCCAGTGCTTGTTTCCAGTGTTCTTTCTGATCTGGGTTTTGTTCAAGCGGAATTAAATTGTTCAACCAAACCCACAAATTCCAGTGTGCCACACTCGGTTGTTGTTGGTAGGTATAACGTCCTTGATAGTCCGAATGGTTGTTGATCCAGTTGGGACGAAAACGCTCCATAAAGCCATAAGGGCCAAAATCGAGTGTTGAACCTGTAATATTTAAATTATCGGTGTTCATCACGCCATGCGCAAAACCGACCAATTGCCATTTGGCAATCATGACAGCGGTACGTTGAATGACTTGTGTAGCAAAGGCGAGTACAGGCTGTTCGGCTGTCAAGCATTCATGATAGTGCCATTCGATACACTTTTGCACAAATTCAGGCAGTAATTCAGGTTGATACTGATTGATCCATTCAAAATGTCCCAAACGAATATGACAGTCTGATGTGCGTAATAGCATTGCGCCAAGTTCTAATTTTTCACGTTGTACGCCTTGAGTAGATGAGGTAAATCCAACTGCATTGCTTGATGGCACACCCAGCGCATTTAAAGCATGACCTGCCAAATATTCACGAATCACTGAACGTAACACGGCACGTCCATCCCCCATACGTGAATAAAGCGTTGCACCTGCACCTTTTAAATGAAGATCAATTGTACGTTGTTGTGTGTCCAAAACTTGCGCAATAAGTAAACCGCGTCCATCGCCCAATTGACCTGCCCACTGACCAAATTGATGTCCCGCATAGACCATTGCCAAAGCAGGAAATTCTTTAAACGTGGTTTGTCCGCTGCAAATTTCAACCCATTGTTGTTGTTCCTCTGCTGTCCATTGCAGTTCTTTTGCCAATGCAGCATTAAAGTGTCCTGCTTTTGCACCTTTTAAAGGTAAAGGCTGCTGCATGTGATAAAGACGGGCGGGCAGGGTCGGATAACGTGGATTAAATTGCATGATGATGAAGCGCTTGGCACAAAGTGAGTTTCACTATAGCAAACTTAGACTTTAAAAACTGTAGTCTAAAAATGCAGAAAGCCCTGAACAGGTCAGGGCTTTCGCAGTGCATCAGAACAGAGGTTTATTCAGATACAGGATTCTTTTTCAGGTTGCGCATCAGCAAGTTCAAGGTTTCACGATGGTGTGAAAGACGCTGTTCAACCAACTGGAATTCAACTTTCAATTTGTCATCCATTTGGTGAATTTTTTCTGCTACAGAAGCTTTTTTCGCCTGAATTTCTTGCTCTTTTAACTTTGCCCAATCGTTCAGGGTTTGGGTAAAGGCATCATATTCTTGCGAAATACGGCTTTTAACTTGGCCAATGTCATCATTTACATTGTGTCCATAGACCGCCAAGTCTTGCTCTGCATATTTAAAACGCATCGCCAATTCTGCTTTTTTAATATTAAAGCTTGGAATACGGCGTAAGTTTTTCGCTAAGCCCAACTTCGAGCATGACCAAATTAACCATTTAGTTGGGTCATATTGCCACCATTTTACGCCATTACGATAATCATACTGGAAAATGTGGTGATAGTTATGATAACCCTCGCCCCAAGTGGCAATTGCTAACCAGAAGTTATCACGCGCGGTATTTTCGTCAGTATAAGGACGCGAACCCCACATGTGGCACAGCGAGTTAATAAAGAAGGTAACATGGTGGCTTAAAATCAGACGCATTAAACCGCCCAATAACAACACGCCCCACATATCGCCCACAGCCCAACCAATTGGCACCAAAATGCCAACGTGAACTGCAATTACGAGCGGAATATAGTATTTGTGTTGGAACATCACCAGTTTGTCATTTAACAAATCTGGCGCATTTTTAAAGTTTGGCTCTGCGGCAGGGTAGTCGCGTAACATCCAGCCCATGTGCGCAAACCAGAAACCATTATTAATTGAATACGGGTCTTTTTCGACATCATCGACATGGCGGTGATGGGTACGGTGACCTGAACCCCAGAACAAAATACTGTTCTGAACGGCAAATGTTCCCATAATCATTAAAATGATTTTCAAGGGAAGGGTAGCTTCATAAGCACGGTGTGCCCATAAACGGTGATAACCTGCTGTAATACCCAAGCTACTTACGCCAAGTAATACAAACATGCTGATCCAAGCGGCTAAGCTAAAATCATGGTGATAGGCATACCAAGGAATCGCGATCACTGCAACAATAGGTAAGAAAACTAGTGCAAAGATGGCAATCCAGTTGATTGGGGCTTTGGGTAAGGGAGCATTCATCTCCAACAGCACTCCTAGAACCTTGGGAGGTATAAATGGACGCTTAATCCGTTATAACGCTATGACCGATCTATAGATTGAAATCATAGTATTAAATTTTTTAGGGATTAATTTTTTCGCATATTAGCATGAGCGTATTCACGATCACAGCATTATTGTACAGTTGTATTGTACTGGGTGGTAACAGAATATAATGGTATCTGCGAGATTTTACGGAAATATGATATACGGTAGCCAAACAAGCACGATAAATCATTTATTTATTCATCAATATGCTTAAGGTTACCGCTTACAAGTGTTGCATCATCAGTTTAGGATAATCGGTAATTAAACCCTGAATCCCTAAATCTTTAAGCTGTTTGGCGCGTTCAATCTGGTTGACTGTCCAAACGCTGATATTCAGTTTGGCCTGTTGTGTGGCTTGAATGAGCGCACCGGTTGCGAGTTCGTTCATCCAACCAATTTGGCAACAACCTAATTCTAAAGCCTGATCAATGGCTTGATATTGCAGATCATCTTCAACCAATAAACCGCGTTTAAAGCGTGATTTTTGTTGTTGCAAAGCCCAGTGAATTTTCGGATCAAAACTGGTGATGATGGCGTTGTGTTCAAAACCCTTCAAATGTTGCTCTAAACTTTGGGTAATTTTTTCGGCAGCGGCATGCGAGTTGACCGCTTTGACTTCTACTTCAATATGATCAAAATTTTGAATAATGGTCATGGTTTGATTGAGTAGGGGCGTGGTTTCGACTTTATTCCAGTCCGACCACATCACCGCATGGTTATAATGGTTTAAATCTTCCAGACTACATTCATACAGTGCTTTGTCTTGTCCTGTGGTGCGAATGAATTGATCATCATGCATAACCACTAAGGCATTGTCTTTGAGTTGACGCACATCAAACTCAACCGCTCGAATGCCAATATTTTGAATATATTCAAAACCACCGAGTGTGTTTTCAGGCGCTTCGCCACGCGCACCACGATGACCAATTATGCGCATAATGTGCCCATGAATTGAAAGTTTGCTTTCATTTTGCAAGTACGACGTGACAAAGAGATGACATCTCTTATTTTGGTCGGATGATATGAAATTTCAAGCAGCATCCGACGTGATTTTTTAGATGCAAAATCAGGGCTTTATTTTAGTTTCCGATTTTAGCTTGTAATGTTAGTTACCAATACTGTCATTGATGTTCTTTTGCCATAATACTTCGCTGCCTCCTTCGGCACGTTGCAAGCTGCGAGATGCCACAAATAGCCAGTCAGACAGTCGGTTCAGTAGTTGCAAAGACGGTGCCTGAATATTTTGATCACGGTTGTGTACGGTCATTAAACTGCGTTCTGCACGACGGCATACGGCACGAGCTTGATGTGCATAACTACATGCCAATGTACCTGCAGGCAAAATAAACTCTTTGAGCATTGGCAGGCTTTCATTCATGCGGTCAATGTCTTGTTCTAAGTATTCGATCGCAAGCGGTTGTACGAGGTGGTAATTGGGGATACAGACTTCACCGCCTAAATCGAATAGCCAGTGCTGAATCAGGCTAAGCGATTTGTCCCAAGTGTTTTTGTCTTGAATGTTGCTATGTGTAATTTGTGAGCGCAATACGCCTATGCAGGCATTGAGTTCATCGACATCGCCCAGTGCATGAATGCGTAAGTCGTCTTTGGCGACACGTGAGCCATCGCCCAGTCCGGTTGTGCCTGAGTCGCCTGTGCGGGTGTAGATTTTGCTTAAACGGTGGCCCATAACTTTTCCTTAGGTAGAAATGAAAAAAAGGATAATGCCGGTCAAAACATTATCCATAAACTGCGCTGTTTTATATATTTTTTTGAAGCTGAGAATTAATAACGGAAAGTGACTCCAGCAGAGGCAAAACGACCGCCATTAATGTACCAATCTTCTGGTGAGTTGTCCCAAGAGCTTGCAGCTTTATAGACTTCTCGATATTGCACATCGCCAATGTTCTGAATATTAGTAAAGACTTTTACCGTTGGGTTAATATTCCAATAAGCATTGAAATCGACGGTTGCATAACCTGGAACTTTTACACTATTTGCGCTATTACTTGCATTTGAGTGCGAACGTGCAATTAATGAAGTACTAATGCCATAGACTGGATTTTCTAATCCCGTGGTTAATGTGAATGTCTGTTTAGGTCGATAAGCAATCTCTAAACCAGTTGCCTCATTTTCTGTTTTAACATATGCATACCCAGTTGTTAGGAATAAATCATCTTTTTTCCATTTTAGTGCAACCTCACCACCTGTGAAGTGTGCCTCATCAACATTTTGATTCATGCTATTGCTATTGCTATAGGCAATTAGATTATCAACATTAGTACGATAAACAGAAAGGTTTGCGATTAAATTGTTGGTAATACCGTAATCTAAACCGAATTCATAAGAGATGCTTTCTTCGGGTTCTAAATTTTCATTTCCGCCCCACTGAGAATAGAGTTCATTCAGGGTTGGAGCACGGAACGCACTGCCAATATTGGCATAAACGCTTGCATTAGGCAGGAAATGATAGCGAATAGCACCTTGACCTACTGTGTGGCTTCCAAAAAGCTCATTGTCTTCTACA
The DNA here is from genome assembly GCF_013417365.1 of Acinetobacter sp. YH12252. NCBI lineage: Bacteria > Pseudomonadati > Pseudomonadota > Gammaproteobacteria > Moraxellales > Moraxellaceae > Acinetobacter > Acinetobacter sp. YH12252. Next base: position 54,029 of record NZ_VPEA01000006.1, on the reverse strand, counting down.
CGTAGCCCAACTTGGGTGTCAAACAGTTCATTTTTAAATTGGTGTTGTAGATAATAACCTGTACTTGCTACGCTTTGATCATTATTAATAATAGTATTGGTTTGATAGTTTGCATCATTATAAGTTGTGCCAATCAGAATATTTTGATGTGGAGTAAACTTCCACTTCAGGTTTAGGTCAGTTTGATTGTTTTCTGTATCGTATTTTGAACCGTAGGCAGGTACATCTTGCTTATCTTGAACATTTGCAAAATGAGTGCCTAAAATTAAATTTTGCAGAATATTGTAATCAACTTTTGCATTAATGACACGATTTACAAAATTACGAGGAGCTGTATTGGTAATATAATCATTACTGAAAATACTGGTTCCTTTATTTTCACTAATCGAAGCAGAGGTATCAATCTGATTTTCCTGGAAATAGCCTACTTTAGCATTGTAGCCTTTTTGATCGTAGCTGGCATTGTCGTTTTTATCTTGGCTTTCAAAAATGCGAGTTCCATCACTTTCTAAGCGTTGTTCACCTACTTGAGCGTAGAATCCTTGATCTGTGACTAAATCTGCTTTTAGAATGGTTTTATAAGTATTGTTTTCACCATAGATGCCAGTTAATTCTGCACCAGACTTCACAGGTTTTTTTGAAATAAGTTGAACTACACCGCCAATTGCATCACTACCATATTGAACGGAAGCTGGGCCTTTCAAAATTTCAATTTGTTGAACATCCGAAGTATCTAAATATGCAGGATAAAGTGGACCAAGCTCATTTTGGCTATTTAAGCGAGCACCATCTTTTAATACTAGGGTATGTACGGCTTTAGTTCCACGTAGTCCAATTTCTGAAATTTGCCCCATCCCCCCGCTTTGTTTCACATAAACAGAAGGGTCTTGTTGGATTAAGTCAGATAAATTGAGAGCAGGATTCTTTTTTATCGCATTTTGATCAATCACAGAAATCCGCGCAGGCACATCTTTGATTTTTTCTTCAGAACGTGTCGCGGTAACGACCAAAGTGTCTAAAGATGCATTGACAACATTAGAACTGTCTTGTGCAGATACAGACGCAGAGAAACCCATCGCAAGCGCAATTGCGCCCACTAAAGCAGTAGGCTGAAAAAGAGTAGACATGACTTTGCTCCATACATTCACCCCACGTGAATGATTGAGTTAAGGGCACAACAAGCAGGTCTCCGGACTTCAATGTGCCAAGCATCTTCTAATTTATGATTGCTTCGCTATATATCCACCTTCCCATATTGTTCATACAGTGGTGTAAATCATAAGATTTAAATTGATATACGTTTCATGGTTACCGTTGCGGGGGCAGTGTTGGACTTTCACCAACTTCCCTAAAGCTCAAAGCTAGAACTCGTTGCATTTGCGCGAAGTATAAAGTCTGTATGCCATTTAAACAACGGAAATGCAGAATAATCCGCCTGAACTTCACTCAACCCCTTAAAATTGCATTACAATGATTCGCCCCAATATCTGATTTTGTTAGTGTGAACAGACAATTTAAAAGTCACGCACAGCAAGATCAGCAAAATGAAGATTGAAAATCAGGATTAGAGTCCAAAACGATGCGTACCCGTGCCAAAATTTGCGGAATCACGCGAATTCAAGATATAAACAGTGTTGTGCATGCGGGTGCAGATGCAATTGGCTTGGTGTTTTATCCTCCAAGTCCGCGCAATGTGAGCATTAAACAAGCACAAGGCTTGCTGCAACACATTCCCGCTTATGTGCAAGTGGTCGGTTTATTTGTCAATGCAACGGCAGATGAAATTGCCACTGTATTGAAACAAGTGCCTTTAGATATTTTGCAATTTCATGGCGATGAAACACCCTTGCAATGTCAGCAAATAGCAGAGCAAGTTGGACGTCGATGGTACAAAGCCATTCAGGTCAAACCCGATTTAAATGTGTTGGATGCAATAAAAAGCTATCAACAAGCAGGTGCAAGCGCAGTATTATTAGACGCGTGGCATCCTGAATTGAAAGGTGGTACAGGACACAGTTTTGACTGGTCAAAATTCCCCAAACTCGATATTCCTTTAATTTTGGCGGGTGGTTTAAACCCTGAAAATATTGAAGATGCAATTCAGACGACTCAAGCCTATGCTGTTGATGTCAGTGGCGGAGTGGAGTCTGCAAAAGGTATTAAAGACCAACAACTCATAGAAAATTTCATGCAAGGAGTCCAACGTGGATCAGCAAAGTACAAATCACAATAACTCAGTGATTGACTATACCCAATTCCCAGATGCAAAAGGGCATTTTGGGATCCATGGCGGACGTTTTGTGTCAGAAACGCTGATGGCGGCTTTACAAGATTTAGAGAAATTGTATTTCCGCATGAAAGATGATCCGCAGTTTTTGGCAGAATTCGACCGCGATCTCGCCTACTATGTAGGTCGTCCTAGTCCTTTGTATTATGCTGAGCGATGGTCAAAAGAGTTGGGTGGTGCACAAATTTACTTAAAACGTGAAGATTTGAACCATACTGGCTCACATAAAGTGAACAACACCATTGGTCAGGCACTGTTGGCAAAACTGTCTGGTAAAAAACGCATTATTGCCGAAACAGGTGCAGGTCAGCACGGTGTAGCAACCGCGACCATTGCCGCTCGTTTAGGCTTGGAATGTGTGGTGTTCATGGGTGCAGAAGACGTGAAGCGTCAGGCCATGAACGTGTACCGTATGCGTTTACTTGGTGCAACTGTTGTACCTGTAGAAAGTGGCTCAAAAACCTTAAAAGATGCCATGAACGAAGCCATGCGTGACTGGGTCACCAATGTTGACTCTACATATTACGTGATTGGTACGGTCGCTGGCCCACACCCATATCCACAATTGGTACGTGATTTCCAGTCGATTATTGGTCGTGAAGCGCGTCGCCAAATTCAAGAGCAGGCAGGTCGATTACCTGATGCATTGGTGGCTTGTGTAGGCGGTGGTTCTAATGCCATGGGTTTGTTCTATCCGTTCTTGAATGATGCCGAAGTGAAAATGTACGGTGTCGAAGCCGCAGGTTTAGGCATTGAAACAGGCAAACACTCTGCACCATTGAATGCAGGACACGTGGGCGTATTACACGGTAACCGTACTTATTTAATGTCTGATGCACAAGGTCAGATCATTGAAACCCACTCTATTTCTGCAGGTCTGGATTATCCAGGTGTAGGACCAGAGCACAGCTTCCTGAAAGATATGCACCGTGTCGATTACGTGCCAATCAATGACCAAGAAGCCTTGCAAGGTTTCCGTGATTTAACCCGTATCGAAGGGATTATTCCTGCTTTAGAAAGCTCGCATGCTATGGCTTATGTAAGCAAGCTTGCACCAACGATGGATAAAGACCAAATCATTATTGCGACTGTTTCAGGTCGTGGTGATAAAGACTTAATGACTGTTGCCCGCATTGATGGCGTGGAAATGGTGGATATGTAAATCGTAAGCTGCTTGAAATAAAGTATGCTACATTTCAATTCAATCGTGCTGAAGCAATTCGGCACGATTTTTTATTTGGAGGATTGAAAAATTCTCGCTACTTTAAACAATCATGCTTAAAAATCATCAACCATAAAAGCCATCAAGCTTAGGATATTTGCGCAGGAGTCGGATATGCCCAGTTTATTTATCGTGATGTTAGGCGGACGTCATGCGCGAGCCAATACCGAAGTGCATGATGTGGTACTTGCGGTAGGTGATTCTTTAGAACAGACCTATCCGCAACTCAAGCAGGCTTGGTTTGCAGAACCGAACGGTTTGCATATTGACGCATGGGCGCAAATTAATGGTGTTGAGTTTGAAGGTAAATCCTACTATTTAAAATTTACCGATGCGCAGCCGAATCAGGCAGAAAACCGACTGTATTTAATTAATTTAGGTGGATATGATCCGCGTGAGTTTGGCGAGTTACATCGTTATGTACTGGTGGTGGCGCAAAATCCAATGGTGGCAAAACAGCGTGGTAAAGCCTATTTTGCCCAGCACTGGCAAAAACAACATACCGATCGGGTCTTAGAGGTAGATGATTGTATTGCGATAGATCAGGTGCATGGTCGCTATGTGCAATTGGTTGAAGGCTCATTTTCAGGCAATCGTTGGGAAAATACCTATCTGACTTTGAATGCTGATGCTTAAATACCTTCAGAATATTGAGGGGAAGATATCTATTAATTTATATTTTGTATATTTAGTGAACGCTCAAGCCTTAAAATAGTAAAACAATCTATGCTTTTATAATTTTTTGAACAAAATCATAAGCTGCGGGTTTTTTGTACATGCATTTGTAGGCATAATACGACCAAAGATGAATTGTTTTTAGACAATAGGGAATGTCTTCAATGGATTTAATTCAGGCGAATGGACAACCGCATTATGGACGTTTTAGTGAACTTCCCAAAAAAATTGATTATCAGGCTTATCAATATAAATCACCGTATGGTGAAGTATTGTCGGGTTGGCGTAAACGCTTAAAATATAAAAAGTTTAAATTTTGTAGTATTCAGCACGAACACTATACCATTGGGCTTGCGATTGCCGATATTGCTTGGGCAGGGCACGGTTTTGTCTATATTTATAATCACATGACGGGCGAAGTGCAGGAATGGAATGCGATTAATTTTTTATCGCGTAATACGGTTTTAGATGAGCAACCGTTATTTAATCAAAGTTTTTTTGAAAAATCGCCATTTCAAATTGAAATTCAACATGCCAATGGTGTGCGTTATATCCGCGTGACCAAATATGGTGAAATTAAACTCAGTGCGCGGATATTTTGTGCAGGCACAGACCCGCTAAGTATGTGTAGCCCAACAGGTATTAATGGTTGGACTTACACCCAAAAACTGACCACACTCGGCTGTGAAGGCTATTTTGTTAATAAAACAGGACAAACCATTCAATTCCATGAACGCACCTTTGCTTCTTTAGATGATACCTGCGGTTTTTTACGCCCTGAAACAGCATGGTTTTGGTTGTCGTGCAACTTTTGGGATACCGAAGACCGTCGTGTAGGCTTGAATCTGGCTTCTGGTGTGAATGAAAGTTTTGGCAACGAAAACTGTTTGTGGATTAATGGCGTGCTGTATCCCTTAACAGATGTGTTGTTCCAACCTGAGGATGATGGCTCGTGGAGCATTCGCTCACTGGATCATCGTTTGAATTTAACTGTCAGCACAGGTTGGCGCCGTTATGAAAACCTGAATTTGCGTCTAGTCGGCAGTCAGTTCAGCCAATGGCAAGCTAAAATTAGTGGTACTATTCAACAAGACGATACCGAAATTATTTTGTTAAACGAATACGGCTTGCTTGAACAGCATTATGCCAAGTGGTAGGGCAAGTTTTTAACCAAGATTGTACGTCACCATTTGCAGATCATCATGTGACGTCATCTATCACTCACTTGAATCGCCATTGAGTTTTTACATAAACGGCAAAAAAAGGCGCATTATGCAATTTCACTATGCGTTCAGAATTGGCATGATACTGCGAAATATATCAAGGTGAGTTTCACATGGCACAAGGTCTTTTGGCGGGTAAGCGTTTTTTAATTGCTGGTATTGCAAGTAAATTATCTATCGCATTTGGTATTGCAGAAGCATTGCATCGTGAAGGTGCAGAATTAGCATTTACTTATCCGAATGAAAAACTCAAAAAACGTGTTGATGACTTCGCTGCACAATTTGGCTCAAGCATTGTATTGCCTTGCGATGTAGGCGTAGATGCAGAAATTGAGCAAGCTTTTGCTGACTTGGCAAAGCACTGGGATGGTTTAGATGGTTTGGTTCACTCGATTGGTTTTGCGCCTGCGCATACTTTAGATGGTGACTTTACCGATGTTACAGATCGTGATGGTTTCAAAGTTGCGCATGACATTAGTGCTTATAGCTTTATTGCGATGGCACGTGCTGCAAAACCATTATTACAAGCACGCCAAGGTTGCTTATTGACTTTGACTTATCAAGGTTCTGAGCGTGTGATGCCAAACTACAACGTTATGGGTATGGCGAAAGCATCTTTAGAAGCAGGTGTACGCTACTTGGCTTCAAGCTTGGGTGCTGACGGTATTCGCGTGAATGCAATTTCTGCAGGTCCGATTCGTACGCTTGCCGCATCGGGCATTAAATCATTCCGTAAAATGTTAGACCTGAATGAAAAAGTTGCACCTTTAAAACGTAACGTGACCATTGAAGATGTCGGTAATGCGGCATTATTCCTTTGCTCACCATGGGCGAATGGTATTACTGGTGAAATTCTGTATGTCGATGCAGGTTTTAACACGGTTGGTATGAGCGCAGAATTAATGCTAGATGCTGAATAAGCATTGCATCAAGCAGATAAAACCGAAGTTTAGGCTTCGGTTTTTTTATCGCTGCATTTTAAGCAAGAGGTATTTTGCAGATTGCTGTAATTTTATTTTCTTCTTTGGCGCATCTGCTGCTATAAATAGATGAGTTGACAATATTTCAAAATAAAACTGGGTTTTAGGTCTTAAAAATGAATGCGGAACAATTGCAAAAAACGTTACATGCCAGTCAATATGCAGAACAAGTCTTGGCAAATCACGAAAGCCTGTTACAGCAGGATTATGCAATTGACCAATTCCTAAAACCGCTGAGCGCAGACTACATTCATCAACTGGTGATTTCGACTTTACAAGACATTCAAGATGAAACCTTGTGGATGAAAACCCTGCGAATTTTACGCGCGCGTTTAATGTTCCGCTGGATTTGGCAAGATGCCAACCAACTCACCGATGTGGTGACGTTGACACAGGAACTTTCAGACTTTGCCGATATTTGTGTGCAAGTTGCCAAAGATTTTGCGCGGATTCCGTTGGTTGCCAAGCATGGTGAGCCGATAGGATATAACGGCAAAGTCCAAGACCTGATTGTGGTCGCCATGGGCAAGCATGGTGCGCAGGAATTGAATTTATCAAGTGACATCGACTTGATTTTTGCCTTTGATGAACAAGGTGAAACCAATGGACGTAAGTGCATTGAAGTGCAGCAATTCTGCATCTTATGGGGACAAAAGCTGATCTATCTATTAGATCATATTACCGCCGATGGTTTTGTTTTCCGTGTCGATATGCGTTTACGCCCGTGGGGCGATGGTTCTGCTTTGGCGATTAGCCATGTCGCACTGGAAAAATATTTAAGCCAGCATGGACGCGAATGGGAACGCTATGCTTGGATTAAGGCACGTATTATCACAGGTGGGCAAGAAGGTTATGAACTGCTGGAAATGACCCGACCTTTCGTATTCCGCAAATATGTCGATTACACCGCCTTTGAAGCCATGCGCGAAATGAAAGCCATGATTGAGCGCGAAGTGCAGCGTCGTAATATTGAAGACAATATTAAATTGGGCGCGGGCGGTATTCGTGAAGTTGAATTTATTGTGCAGGTTTTTCAGCTGATTTACGGTGGTTCAAAACTAGAATTACAAGACCGCCAGTGTTTGGTGAGTTTGCGCCATTTGGGCGAAGCTGAATTGCTAGAGCCACAAGCCGTACTGGATTTGGAAGATGCCTATTTATTCCTGCGTCGAGTAGAACATGCCATTCAAGCCTTGAATGATCAGCAAAGCCAAGCTTTACCGACTGAACCTGAGTTACGCGCACGCATTAGCGATACTTTGGGCTTTGCCGATTGGGACAGCTTTATGCAGACCCTAAATGAAAAGCGTGTCAAAGTCATTTATCAGTTTGAGCATTTAATTAAAGAAAATGAACCCGATTCTTTGCTGGAAAATTACAGTCAGCTAGAAAAACAGCTCGATGCGGTACTAGACGATCAAGCGAAAAATTTAGTGCATGAGTTCTGGTATGGACATGCCATTAAAAAACTCACCGCCAAAGCTTTACAGCGTTTAAAAACCTTTTGGCCACACTTGATTGAAGCAGTGTTGCAGTCAGAAAATCCACAAATGGCATTGATGCGTTTAATGCCACTGGTCGAATCTGTTCTGCGTCGTACCGTGTATTTGGTCATGCTGATTGAAAGCAAGGGGGCACTGCAACGCTTGGTAAAAATGGCCACAGTCAGCCCGTGGATTTGTGAAGAATTAACGCAATATCCTGTGTTGTTAGATGAGTTTTTATCCATGGATTTTGAATTGCCAAAACGCAGCGATTTGGAAGATTCTTTGCGCCAACAATTGCTGCGCATTGAACTGGATGAAGTTGAAGACCTCATGCGGGTGCTACGTTTATTCAAAAAATCCAACGTATTAACAGTTGCGGCCAGCGATGTACTGGCAGAAAGTCACTTAATGAAAGTGTCAGATGCGTTAACTGATATTGCCGAAGTGACCGCAAATGCAGCCCTACAACTGGCCTATCAGATGATTGTCAAAAAACATGGTTATCCGCTAGACAGTGAAGGACAGCGCTGTGGTTTGGAGCATAACGCTTTTGCCATTATTGGTTATGGCAAAGTGGGTGGCATCGAACTGGGTTACGGCTCAGATTTAGACGTGGTTTTTATTCACAACATGGATGAACAAGCCGATACCGATGGCATTAAACCGATCAGTGGCTTTGAGTTTGCCATGCGGGTGGCACGCAAATTTGTATCTTTAATGACCACGCAAACTTTAGATGGTCGAGTTTATGATGTCGATACCCGTTTACGTCCTTCGGGAGATGCGGGTTTATTGGTGACCAGTTTACGGGCCTTTGAGCAATATCAACTGAAAAGTGCGTGGCTGTGGGAGCATCAGGCTTTAGTGCGTGCGCGCAGTATTGCGGGTGAGCAATGTTTACGTGACAAGTTTGAAGTGTTGCGTTGTCAGATTTTAACCCAGCCGCGAGATGAAGCTTATGTCCGCAGTGAAGTGCTGAAAATGCGTCAAAAAATGAAAGATCATTTGGGTTCATCTAAAGAGCAAAAAAAAGATGGAATTTTTCATTTAAAACAGGATGCAGGTGGTATCGTTGATATCGAATTTATGGCACAGTATGCGGTATTAGCCTGGAGTGGGTCGAATCCTGATCTCGCCCATTATTCCGACAACGTAAGAATCCTTGAAGATGCCGCAAAAACAGGTTGCTTATCCAGCGACGATGCGACAGCATTGATTCAAGCTTATCTCCGTGAACGAGCCGAAAGCCACCGCTTAGCCCTTGCAAATCAATCCATGCAAGTCAATGCTGCGGACTGGTACGATACCCGTGAGGTCGTTTGCAAGTTATGGCAAAGATTAATTGATCCGACTGCAATGTCTGCGTTGGATTAAAATGACTATTGTATAAACATTTGGAGTGTGTGCCATGAATTTGGCTGATCGTGATGGTTTTATTTGGCAAGATGGACAATTGGTTGACTGGCGTGATGCAAAAATTCACGTCTTAACGCATACCTTACACTACAGTATGGGTGTGTTTGAGGGTGTCCGCGCTTATGAAACGCCAAACGGAACTGCGATTTTCCGTCTTCAGGACCATACTAAGCGTTTGTTAAACTCTGCAAAAATCTATCAAATGAAAGTACCATTTGATCAAGCAGCTTTAGAACAGGCGCAAATTGATGTGGTACGTGAAAACAAACTTTCATCGTGCTATTTACGTCCATTAATTTGGATTGGTTCTGAAAAACTGGGTATTGCTGCAACCAATAACACCATTCATGCTGCTGTTGCGGCTTGGGGTTGGGGTGCATACTTGGGTGAAGAAGCGATGGCTAAAGGTATTCGCGTTAAAACTTCATCGTTTACGCATCATCATCCAAACGTGACCATGTGTAAAGCTAAAGCTTCTGGTAACTACACTTTGTCTATTCTTGCACACCAAGAAGTAGCGCAAGCAGGCTATGACGAAGCGATGTTGATGGATCCACAAGGTTATGTATGTCAAGGTTCTGGCGAAAACGTATTCTTAATTAAAGATGGCGTTTTACATACACCAGACATCGCAGGCGGTGCTTTAGATGGTATTACGCGTCAAACGGTGATCACCATTGCTAAAGACTTGGGATATGAGGTAGTTGAACGCCGTATTACGCGTGATGAATTCTACATTGCCGATGAAGCCTTCTTTACAGGTACAGCAGCAGAAGTTACCCCAATTCGTGAATACGATGACCGTGTGATTGGCTGTGGTTCACGTGGCCCAATTACCACTGAAATTCAAAAAACTTTCTTTGACGCAGTTCAAGGCAAGAATGACAAATATGCACATTGGTTGACTTACGTTAAATAAGTCACGCGTGTGTACCTGAGTCTATATTACTGACTCAGGTGTGATGACCCCATTCAGGCAGTGGCTTGAATGGGGTTTTATTTTGTCTGCTATTGCGTTATTGAACGGCTAAACTTCTTGCGAGGTTTATTTCTCACTTTACAGACATAGATGAATGATCAACTGTTTCTTCGTTGAGTTGGTGATGTAAAAATTTGATCTTTTGGATAAATTCAGTCGTTTAAAGCATGGGTTTTTATAGCGAAGGGCAATCCCTGTAATTGGTGAGATTTGATGTAAAAAAACGCTCAGTCTGTTGAATGTGATAGGGGATAGTGAATCAAATACGTGAAAAGTGGATTAAAAAAAGAGATAAAATTTTATTTTTGACCATTCTTTCAAAAATAAACCCATCTAAAATGTAACAAAAGTTAAAATAAAAATACAATGAAAATTAATTAAAAACAAAAACTTATTCTAGATGTAAATAAATATATATTTTTCATTATCCCTAAAATTTGGATCACAAATTTTGGGGAGTGAGCTGCTCCCTAGTTTTTTGCGATGTCATTTAAAACAGTACTTTAATCTCCTAATTTTCTGAAATCCAAGGTTTATTTAATATTGCGTGAAATAGGGCGCATAGATGGTTTCTTGTGAAAAATACCTAAAATGAAGAAGCTTGCTAAGGATTGAGTTTCAATAATTCTAACGATATCTCAAGTGAGTGAATGATTAAAAAATGGTTTTTTATAAGAGTTATGGAGAAGTGACATGTCTAAATTTATTAAAACTGCTGCTGCTTTGATGGTTTTCGGAGCTTTTTCAACGGTAACAATGGCAGGTGGTAATCATCATCCTAAACCAGACCCTAAGCCAACCCCAGTATGTAACGAAGGGCCATGTACAGGAAGTATTCCAATTCAAGTGATTGTGCCTAAGCGCTGTGAGCTGAAAGTGAAAACACCAAGTATCTCATTAAAAGATGGTGCAGAAGCTTCTGGTCAATTTATGGTTGGGGCGAATGCAAACTACAACTTATTGGTCGATACCGACAACCGTGTTGGTGGAGGCAAAACAACCAAATCTGCAGCCAAATCAGGTAATCATGCAGTGGGCTTAACGGTTGAAACCAAACGTGCGGGTTCACCATCTTTGATTCAGTTAAACGATCAGCAAACCAATATTGCGCCAGGCAACAATGGCTGGAGTACTTACAATGTCTTGGTTAAAAGTGACGGTGTAGGTATTTCTAAACCAGCGGGTACCTATACCGATAAATACAACATTCGAGTGTCATTCTAATTCACTTGAACGCAATCTGAATCAGTTGGCTTTACCGACAGGGTGGAGTCAACTTTTTAGTCTAAAGACAAGCGTAATCAGACATTGTTGGGGGATGCATGAAAAAATTATTGAAATATGTGCTGGTCGCAAGTTGTTTATGTGCAGAGGCAGTTTATGCAAATTTGGTGATTTCACCGACTCAAATGTATTTGGGCGATAAAGCACGACAACGCAGTGCAACGGTGGTCATGGAAGCCACAGACCTTACTGAACCGAAAAGCTTTGAAATGTCTGCCTACAAATGGTCGCAAAATGCACAGGGTGAAGATGTGCTAGAACCAGAACAAGACATCTTAATTAATCCTAAAAACTTTGTTTTACAACCGAATGCACAACAAGTGATACGCGTAGGTTTTAGCCGACCACTTTCTAAGGAAGAAATGGCGCAAGAAAAAACTTGGCGTATTGTTTTTAAAGAAATTGCCCCTGTGGTGGAAGAAGACGCTCTCCAATTTTTATTTACGATTTCTGTTCCTTTATTTGTGGGTAAGCAAGATGCCATTCAGGTGACTGCAACCCCGCGTTATCAAAACGACCATTTGTTTTTAGAGATAGAAAATCATGCTGCATCGCATGTGCAAATTTCTTCAATCAGCATTTTAAACCAACAAAAACAACCCATCGCAACCACACGTGAAATGAAATATTTGTTAAATCAACAAAAACACAGCTTTGATATGGGGCAAATCAAACTCAGTGATTTGAAAAATTACATACTCAAACTTGAAACAGATAAAAGTGAGCAAGCCATTGAGTTAAAAATGAAGGGCTAAATCATGCATAGAACTCGACTGTTTTTTGCGCTGCAATGTGTCCTGTGGGGGATACCATTACCTGCCAATGCTGCCAATGCTGCCAATGCTGAAATGGCGTTGAATAGTGTTTGGCTGAATGGCGTAGATCGTGTCATTGAAAGTTTGGTGTTGCAGCAGGATGGGCAACGCTATATGGAATGCGAGGTCTTGCAGCAACTTGGTTTACAGCAAGACCGTTTACAAAAACACAGTGCACAAACTCAGTTCTGTTCTGTAACCACCAATGAAATTCAGTCTGAACAAGACTTTGCGCTGCAAGCGATTAAATTGACCGTACCTGCCAGCTATTTTATAGATGCACAACTGAGCCAAACCCATGCGATTCCGTCTAAAGCAGAGTTGGGCGGTTTTTTAAATTATAATGTGCTGTATGCACGTTATGATAATTACAATGAATTAAATGGTTTGGCGGAGCTTGGTATTTTTAAAGATTACTGGATTTTTAAAAATGGCATGATGTATCGCAAAGAGGCAGAACAGGATCAAGATAAGCTACTGCGTTTGAATACCAGTTTTGAAATTGAATTTCCATCACGTTATCAGCGTTTAACTTTGGGTGATAACACCAGCGTTTACAATCCTTTATTAGATACATTCAGATTTGGTGGTGTGTCTTTTGGTTCAAATTTTAGTAGTTATCCAGACTTTATTTATTGGAATGTACCCACTTTAAGAGGCAGTGCTGTACTGCCATCCACCGTCGATTTATACATTAATGGCATCAATTTATATCAGCAACAAGTGACGCCTGGGCACTATACCTTAAATACGGGTGCCAATATTCAGCAGTCGGGCGAGGCGCAAGTGGTCGTGGAAGATGTATTGGGAAATCGTACCGTGCAATCTTTTCCAGTTTATGTCACCACGCAACTACTCAAACCAGGACTGAACGAATACAACTTTTCTGCAGGAAAGCTGCGTTATGACTACGACTACGTGTCGGATGATTATCGGGAGTTTTTTGGCAACCTTTATTTCAGACGTGGAATTACAGACAGCACGACTTTAGGAACCAATTTAAGTTATAGCAAAGATATGCAGAATGTCGGGTTGCTATGGACGCAATCTCTCAGCAAATATGCCTTGTTAGATACGCATGCTGCGTCTAGCCACAGTGATTGGGGCGATGGTTATACCTTTGGCGCTTCGTTAAGCCGTAATGGAAGTCGGCTTGCACTTGGTGCAAGTCATAAATACTACAGTCCTGAATATCGTGGTTTGGGTTATAGCGATATGACACAAACAGTGGAATACGACAACTTAGCTTATGTCAGTATTTTTAATATTCCTTTAATCAATACCTTAAATGTGAACTATCTAGAGCGCCGTTATCATCCCAATGCAAATAATAGCTTTGCAGATAGCCAAATGCTTACAGTTGGTTTTTCTCGTATGTTTGGGCGTCAAACTTCACTGTCGTTTTCTTATTATAAAGATTTGAAAGTGCAGGATAGTGACGGGGCATATTTAACACTGAATTATCAATTTGACCAACGCCGCAGTGCGCAGCTTTCGCATAATTTTGATGAGCAAACCCAGTTGCGTTATGCACAGAGCAGCCTGACGCAAAATGGTGTGGATTACACTCTTGCTGTGCGTCACCAACAAACAGAAGGGGATATTGGGGTAAATGCCTATACCGCCCTGAAAATGCCGATGGGTAATTTATATTTAAGCCACGATGAAAGTGAGAGCTTTAGCTACAGTCAAGCCAATTATCAGGGTGCAGTAGTGTGGTTAGACCGTAAATGGGCCATGACCAAATATGTAGACAATGCTTTTGCTTTGGTGAATGTTGGTGATATTCCAAATGTGGAAGTACAACGTGCCTTAACACCTGTTGGTAAAACCAATCAACACGGTTATGTGTTTGTGCACGACATTGTGCCTTACGTCAATTACGACGTGTCTTTTGATCAAGACCAGTTAGATTTGTATGACAGCTTTGAATATTCAAGCCAAAAAGTGATTGGTATGAATCAACGCGGCTATAAAGTGAATTTCCCTGTTCAGCGTACAGGATTGATCATATTGCGTTTACTCACGCCCGATCAGCAGACCTTTGTGCAGGGCAGTGAAGTGTATTTAAGTGATGATGCAACCGAATTTGTACCTGTGGGCAGCGATGGAAAAGTACATTTATATGGTGTGAAAGCAGGCAGTTATACGCTGAAAGTCAAAACCAAAGGTGGAAAAGTTTGCCATAGTTCACTTGAAGTCCCTCAAATTAAAGCAGGCACTGTTCCACAAACCAGACAGTTAGATTTGATTTGTCAGTAAGTATATCAGCAGGATGATTGAGGATGAGAACATGAAAAAATTAGGGATGGTAAAAAAATTAAGTCTAGTGCTGTGTGGATGCTGGATTTGTTTTCCTGCACAGGCTTGCACCATTGGTTCGGTCAGTGAATCTTTATTGCAAATGAGCTCACAATACCGTAGCCAGACTGCAACCAGTTTTAATGTGCGCTGTGATCGAGGTTATAGCATTCAGTTCAGTAGTCGTAATTTACGTGACAAACATGGCAGCAGTTTTGTGAATAATGGCACACACCGTTTACGCACCAGTATGAGTATTATGGGAGCAAAAACAAATCTGTGGAACACGCCCATCGCAGGGCATGTTTCTACGACAGGACATAAATACAGTGTCGCGGTACGCTTGGATGAACAACCGAGTTTGACAACGCCAGCAGGTCGTTATACCGATGAGTTGTATATTAATTTACTTTTTTAGAGGGCTTCGATGTGCAGCAGATCAGGTATTCAGCAAACAAGATATTCAGCAGGCAGGTATCCAATATCTGCTTTTTTTATCTATTTAGGGTGAATGACAGCAAACGATTTACATTAAATTTATACATAAAACTATGTGTGCAAAACTAGGTATAGGCGATCATCGAGTTGTTAAAAAAATGACAAATGTGTCACCAAAGCATCATATTACTGCAATGCAGCTGCTCTATGCTAGCAAGCATAAAATAAGAATTGAGCAAAAAGGCGATGAGCAATGTATTGGCAAAGCAGAGCAGTAAATTAGAGCGTTACAGCGATGCATTTAAATTTCATTTCAAACAAGATCAAAAACAAAAAAGCAGCCAGCCTACCTCTGAACTCTCAGACCTTGTCCGCCCACGTTTAAAAATTGCCCTTGTAACAGAAACTTGGCCACCTGAAATTAATGGTGTGGCACGTTCACTGTTGCAGCTTTGCAAAGGATTGCAGGAACTTGGACACAAAATTTTATTGATTCGCCCTGAACAAAAACAAGCCTGCACTCAATTCCAACCGTACCAAGAATGTCTGGTAAAAGCACAAGCCATTCCTAAATATCATAATTTACAATTTGGCTGGCCGCAGTGGTCTAAACTTTCGCAGGCTTTAGATGAGTTTCAACCTGATGTGGTGCATATCGTCACTGAAGGCCCTTTAGGGCTTGCCAGTTTACATATTGCAAAATCAAAAAATATTCCAGTATCAAGTGGTTTTCACTCCGCATTTCAAGATTTTAGCCGTTTTTTCGATTTGGCATTTTTACTCAAGCCAATTCAGCACTATCTAAAATGGTTTCATAACAATACCTCGCTGACGTGTGTGCCAAGTAGCCATACTGAAAAATCATTGCGTCAGTTTGGTGTGCAAGGGCCTTTGGTGGTGGTTGGGCGTGGTGTCGATGTTGAATATTTTTCACCAGATTTTCGTTCTACCCAACTGCGAGCAAGCTGGGGTGCGAGTGAAAATACGCGGGTGATGTTGTATGTAGGGCGTTTATCACCTGAAAAAGAAGTCAATCTTATTATTAATGCCTATCAGCGTATGCCAAAAAATACCGAACAGCCTGTGAAATTGGTGATTGTTGGAGATGGGCCAGACCGTGAACGTTTAGAAGCCATGAACGCTCAGGGAGATATCATTTTTACAGGTAGTTTAAGTGGCACAGCACTTGCACAAGCCTATGCCAGTGCCGATGTGTTTGCTTTTGCCAGTCAGGTCGAAACCTTTGGCAATGTCGTGTTAGAAGCTATGGCCAGTGGCTTGCCTGTCATTGCTTATGACTATGCTTGCGCACGTTTACATCTAAAACCGAATGAAACAGGCTGGTTGAGTCCACTCGGTCAGCCAGAAGATTTGGTCGGTCATATCCACCGACTTCCCGATCTTACAACCCTTAGACAGATGGGCGAACACGCCCGCAAAGCGACTTTAAATATTTGCTGGCAGTATCCAGTCCAACAATTTGAGCAGGCGTTATATCTGGTGGCGAAGGAGCTACACATGCCATCTTAGCTATACGCCAAAGAGGAGAGAACTGATGAAGTTTAAAAATGCAAAAATAAGAATGCTGGATCTCGACTTAAAAGGCTGTTTGTATCTTAACCATTTTTCCCACTCTCAGCGGGTGGCACAATTTTTTAAAGTTATTAGCCGTTTGGGCGATGGTGTGTTCTGGTATGTCATGCTCGCAAGTGCATGGATGATGCAGGGCATTGGTTATAGTTTACAAATTATTTATCTGTTGTTAGGCGGATCTGTCGGCACAGGTATTTATAAATATTTAAAACAAAAAACCGTCCGTCCACGTCCGTATCAGGTACACCAAGTGATCCGTTTGGGTGAACGTCCCTTAGATCATTTTAGCTTCCCATCAGGTCACACTTTGCATGCAGTCATGACCACAACGGTTTTGGGTTATATCCAGCCAGTATTGTTGATGTTGATGTTGCCCTTTACGATTTTGGTGGCCGTTTCCCGTATGATTTTAGGCTTGCACTATCCGAGTGATGTGGCAGTCGGGGCGATGATTGGCGGTTCAGTGGCGAGTGCGATTATTTTGGCTGCACCTTATGTAAATATTGTTTTATAAGCTTGGATAAAACCAAATCGAAAATTCAGTGCAGTAATGGCAGGCAGCCCATGCGAAATTTGTTAAAGTAGTCGCTGTCTTGACTAGAATAGGGAATACACATGGGTTTACGTTGGACGGACAGCATCGACATTGCCATTGAGTTATATGAGGCGCATCCCGATGTCGATCCGCAATGGATTCGTTTTACCGATTTGCACGCTTGGGTCTGTGCTTTGCCAGAGTTTCAAGATGATCCCGAAAAATCGACTGAAGGCATCTTAGAAGCCATTCAAATGGCGTGGATTGACGAAGCACGTTAATCTAGCGGTGTGAAGCAAGATTGATTTGCCGATCAAGGTCCTGCACAATGCGCTTCATATCGAAAAAAGCAATTTTTTTACACATCAAAAGCAGAAAATAGCCCATTATTCGGTATAATGCGGCAAAATTTTCGCGTCAACATTGACTTAAGGAGCCAATCATGGCTATTGAACGTACTTTATCTATCGTAAAACCAGATGCAGTTGCTAAAAACCACATCGGTGACATCTTTGCTCGTTTCGAAAAAGCTGGTCTTAAAATCGTTGCGACTAAAATGAAACACCTTTCTCAAGCTGAAGCTGAAGGCTTCTACGCTGAGCACAAAGAACGTGGTTTCTTTGGTGACCTAGTTGCGTTCATGACTTCTGGTCCAGTTGTTGTTTCAGTTCTTGAAGGTGAAAACGCAGTTCTTGCTCACCGTGAAATTTTAGGTGCGACAAACCCTAAAGAAGCTGCTCCTGGTACAATCCGTGCAGATTTCGCTGTAAGCATCGACGAAAACGCTGCTCACGGTTCAGACTCAGTTGCATCTGCAGAGCGTGAAGTAAACTACTTCTTTGCTCAAACTGAAGTTTGCCCACGTACTCGTTAATACGCAGTATTCAAACCAGATAAGTGTTATTATGCTTATCTGGTTTTTTATTCTCCGAATTTTTATTTTCTGAATAAACCCTTGCTCACCTCTTGAGCATCTCCTTTCATCTTTAGACATGGTTTAGGTAATACACACATGAGTACAGAAGTCCTCGCTGCATCTGCGACAGATGTTCAGCAAGCATCTGCATCCGCTCCTGCACAGTCCAATACTGCAGAGAAAGTGAATCTCCTTGGCATGTCACGTCCACAAATGGAAAAATTCTTTGAAGACTTAGGCGAAAAGAAATTCCGTGCAGGGCAGGTGATGAAATGGATTCACCAGTTTTTTGTTACAGACTTTGCCGAAATGACCAATATTTCGGGCAAATTACGTGAGAAACTGGAAAAGATTTGTGAAATTAAAGCGCCTGAAGTGGTGCATAAAAATTATTCTAAAGACGGTACGCGTAAGTGGGTATTCCGTGTCGGTGATGGTGAAGGCTCATTGGTCGAAACCGTTCTGATTCCTGCCGAAGACAAAACTGGCTCACGTAAAACCCTGTGTATTTCATCGCAAGTAGGTTGTGCACTGGACTGTTCATTTTGTTCTACGGGTAAACAAGGTTTTCAGCGTGACCTAACCCAAGCCGAAATTATTGGTCAGTTGTGGATGGCAAACTATTCCTATATGGAAGATGTGCCTGTGATTGAACGTGAGCGTTCTGTGACCAACGTGGTGATGATGGGTATGGGCGAACCGTTGTTGAATTACGATGCCGTCTTGAACGCCATGCGCATTATGCTAGATGACTTTGCTTATGGCATGTCTAAGCGTCGTGTGACTTTATCGACTTCGGGTGTTGTACCTAAAATTGACCAATTGGCACAAGATATTGATGTGGCTTTGGCAATTTCTTTGCACGCCACCAATAACGAACTGCGTGATGAACTTGTTCCAATCAATAAAAAATATCCATTGGAACAATTAATCGCAGCTTGTCAGCGTTATATTGGCAAAGATGGCAACGAAAGTGCGCGTAAACACGTGACCATTGAATATGTCATGTTAGATGGTGTAAATGACCATCCTGAACATGCGCAGCAAATGATTAAGCTACTCAAGAACCTGCCAAGCAAGATTAATTTGATTCCATTTAACCCATTTCCGCACGCACCGTATGGGCGTTCTAGCCGAAATCGAATTATTTCTTTCCAAAAAACTTTGTCTGATGCAGGTTTTGTGTGTACGATTCGTCAGACACGTGGTGATGATATTGATGCTGCCTGTGGGCAATTGGTCGGACAAGTCGCTGATCGTACCCGTCGTGCAGAGCAGTGGAAAAAGAAAGTTGCAGCGCAAAATGAAATTATACGCTCGCAAGGATAATGACTTGTATAGATAAGCGACTTGCATCGAATTAAGACGCAAAGGGGATGTCCATTGAATAAGTCTGTATTTAAATTCGCACAAATTACAACCGTTTGTATTTCGGCAATTTTTGCTGCAGCTTGTCAAACCACAGCGCCAACGCTCGGACAAAAAGACCCAGAAAAAGCAGTACAAGTACGCACTCAACTTGCTGCAGAATATTTAAAAAATGGCGATTTAGACTCAGCCAAACGCGCACTTGATCAAGCTTTGGAAAGCGATTCACGTGATTCCACCGCTAATATGATGATGGGCGTGTTGCTGCAACAAGAAGGCAGCAAGCTGAATTTAGAAAAAGCCGATGCGTATTTTAAGCGTGCCATTGCCGCTGACCCAAAAAATGCACAAGCGCGTAACAACTATGGTACGTATTTATATCAAGTAGAACGCTATAATGATGCGATTGAGCAGCTCAGTATTGCTGGTGCAACACTGGGTTATGATCAGCGTTTTAGAGCATTAGAAAACGTAGGGCGTATTTATTTAAAGTTGGGTGATGTCGCGAATGCCGAAAAATCATTCAAACAAGCCTTGCAAGCCAACCGCGATTCTTATGTTTCAATGTTAGAGTTGTCTGAAATTTTATATTTAAGACAACAATTTGCACCCGCGCGACAATTGTATGAACAGTTTGTACGTGCGGTCGGGCAAAAAAATCAGGGTGCGCGTGCCTTATGGATTGGGATTCGTTTAGCACGTGCCAATGGCGATCAATTGGGAACTCAGGTTTTAGTGAACCAGCTGCGTGCATTATTTCCCAATAGCCAAGAATACCAACGTTATTTGCAATTACAGTACAGTACTGAGGCCGTATGGAAGTAAATCCTAATTCACCGCAACCATCACAGGGGAGCAATCAGGTACCCCATGCATTAGGAAATGTTCAACGTCCAGGTGAGTACCTTCGTCAAATTCGTGTGAATCAAAAACGCGATCTGGCTGATGTTTCAAAAGATTTGAAAATTCCATTGAAAACACTGACTGCACTTGAGCAGGATGAATATACCGCCTTGCCAGAAGCGACCTTTATTAAAGGTTATTATCGTACCTATGCCAAATATTTGCAGGTCGATGCTTCTGCGATTATTCAGCGTTTTGATGAAATTTATGCCAACGATACAGGTTTGTTACCGAACCATGCCTTGAACAATTCACCCATCAAAATTATGGGGAAACTGCCTGGTTCCAACCGTGATCGTAATAAGAAGTGGCTGACCCGTATCGCGATTGCAATTGCCGTCTTATTGCTCCTGTGGGCTTTGGTGGCATTGATTCAGAACTGGATGTCGTCTGGTCAAGAGGGTGCAGAACCTGAAATTGCAGTACTGCAATCCGATGTGCAAATCATTTCTGACAATGCGACAGGCAGCACGCCTGCACTTGCTTCGGGCGATCAGCTGAATTTGCAATTTGCTCGTCCAACTTCAGTGCATATTGTTGACTCTGCTGGCAATGTTTTAGCGACAGGACGTCAAGCCTCTACTTTAAATTTACAAGGCGAAGCCCCATTTCAAATTCGCTTAGATGATGCGACTGCTGTGTCATTAAGTTTGAACAATGAGTCGATTTCATTATCGCCATATACTGTGAACGGAAAAGCAGAATTCCGTTTATCTCGATAATGCAGCAAGGTAGAGCGATATCATGATTGTGAATCCAATTCAACGCCGTCCGACCCGTAAAATTCGTGTGGGTTCTGTCTATGTGGGTGGTGATGCGCCCATCAGCATCCAAAGTATGACCAATACGGAAACCTGTGATGTTGCTGCAACTGTGGCGCAAATTCAGCGTTGTGTAGATGCGGGCGTAGACATCATGCGTGTTTCTGTACCAACCATGGAAGCCGCAGCTGCATTTGGCGAAATTCGTAAGCAAGTATCTGTGCCGTTGGTGGCAGACATTCACTTTGACTATAAAATTGCATTGGCAGTTGCCGATGCGGGTGCAGACTGTTTGCGGATTAACCCGGGTAATATTGGTTCGGAAGCCAAGATTCGTGAAGTGGTGGCTGCTGCCAAACATCATGATATTTCTATGCGAATTGGTGTGAATGCAGGATCGCTGGAAAAAGATATTCAGAAAAAATATGGCGAGCCGACAGGTGCAGCATTGCTGGAATCTGCTATGCGTCATATTGATATTTTAGACCGTTTAGATTTTCAGGAATTTAAAGTTTCAGTCAAAGCATCGAATGTGTTTTTAACCATGGATGCTTATCGTTTGTTATCACAACAAATTGATAATCCATTACATTTAGGCGTAACTGAAGCAGGTATTTACCGTACAGGCACCGTAAAATCTGCAATTGCCTTGGGCGGTCTGCTCATGGAAGGTATTGGCGATACTATGCGTATTTCGCTTGCGGCAGAACCTGAAGATGAAGTCAAAATCGGTTTTGATATTCTAAAATCTTTAGGTTTACGCTCTAACGGGATTAACTTTATTGCCTGCCCAAGCTGTTCACGTCAGGAATTTAACGTCATTTCTGTAATGCAGGCATTGGAGGAGCGTTTAGAAGATATTCGTACTCCAATGGATGTATCGGTCATTGGTTGTAAAGTGAATGGCCCGGGCGAAGCTAAAGAAGCTGATATTGGTGTGGTGGGCGCAAGTCCGCGTTCATTGGTTTATCGTAATGGTGAAAAGAGCCATTTAATTGATACCAATCAACTCGTTGATGAAATCGAAAGCATGGTTCGTCAGCGTGTTACAGAGCTTGAACAAGCTAAATCTAAAGAGATTATTCGTACAAATTTTTCTGAGTAAGTCATGAGTTCAATTGTTGCAATTAAAGGTTTTAATGACATTCTTCCAACGCAAACACCTGCGTGGAGACGTCTAGAGCAACATTTAGCATCTTTAATGGATGCTTATGGTTATCAACAAATTCGTTTGCCAATGGTTGAGCAAACCAATTTGTTTAAGCGTTCAATTGGTGATGCGACCGATATTGTTGAAAAAGAAATGTACACATTCTTAGACAAGGGTAATCCGCCTGAGTCTTTGACTTTGCGTCCTGAAGGAACTGCGGGTTGTGTACGTGCCATGTTAGAGCACAATTTGCTACGTGGTGCGACACCGCGCGTGTGGTATATCGGCCCAATGTTTCGTTATGAAAAACCGCAAAAAGGTCGTTATCGTCAATTCCACCAATTTGGTGTAGAAACTTTTGGCGTTGCAACACCAGATATGGATGCCGAACTTATTTTAATGACTGCGCGTTTATGGAAACGTATGGGCGTTGCCGATAAAGTTCGCTTAGAGTTGAATACGCTGGGTGAGTCGGATGAGCGCGCAGCGTATCGTGCCGCTTTGGTTGAGTTTTTGGAAGCGCACAAAGCCGATTTAGATGAAGATTCACAGCGTCGTTTAAGTACTAACCCACTGCGTATTTTGGACTCGAAAGATGCTAAAACGCAAAGCATCCTAGAAAATGCTCCAAAATTGCATGATTTTATGGGTGAAGATACGCTGAATCACTTTGCTCAATTACAGCAGTATTTAACCGATGCAGGCATTGAGTTTGTGATTAATCAAAAACTGGTACGCGGTTTAGATTATTACAATAAAACCGTTTTTGAATGGACAACCACGCATTTAGGTTCGCAAGGCACAGTTTGTGCAGGCGGGCGCTATGATGGTTTGGTTGGGCAGTTGAAGGGTAAGGCAGATCAGTCCGTACCTGCCGTGGGCTTCGCCATGGGCATTGAGCGTTTATTGTTGTTGCTTGAACAAGTCGAAGACAATACGCCTGTACGTGATTGTGAAGTATTCTTGTTGGCAGATCCAACAACTCAAGGCAAGGCGTTGGTTTTAGCTGAGCAAATTCGTGACCAATTCGAACAAGCGGGCAGCCAGATTCGCTTAAAAGTTGGTTCACAAGGCTCAATGAAAAGCCAAATGAAAAAAGCCGATCAATCAGGTGCAATCTATGCCTTGATTTTTGGTGAGCGCGAAGCGGAAGCACAGCAATTGGCAGTGAAAACCTTGGCAACTGCTGAGCAAACGACTGTTGCAGTGACCAAAATTGTGCCTTTCATCATTGAAAAATTTTCTTCACAATAAGCCAAATAACATAAGGAAAAGGGTAATCCAATGAGCGCATTGAGTGATGACGAACAACTTGATAGTTTAAAATCGTTTGCGAAAAAATATGGTTCAGCCATGATTAGCGGGATTTTAATTGCGTTGATTGCCTTTTTCGGATGGCAATATTGGCAGAAAAAAACCTTGGCAGAGCAGCAAATGAATACTGCTAAAGTGCAACAACTGATGGATGATGCACGTACAGCAGAAGGCAATCCAGATGCCTTCAGTCAATTGTCTGCAACTGCCGATAAAATTGTGAAAGAAGCCCCTGATTCTGCGCAAGCTATTCAAACTCAATTCTTAATGGCTAAACTCGCTTACGATCAGCAAGATTTTGCTGCCGCAGAAAAAGCCTTAAAGAAAGTTGAAAACTCTAAAGTAAAAGACCAAGGCTTAGTGCAATTGGTTAAGTTGCGTTTGGCTTATGCACAGTTGGCGCAAAAGAAATACGATGAAGCTATTCAAAGTTTGGCCGCGGTGACTGATCCTGCATTTAAAGCGACTGCAGATGAAGCGCGTGGCGATGTTTATGTCGCGAAAAATGACCGTGAAAATGCCAAAAAAGCCTATCAAAGTGCATGGGATACTTTGGTGGAACGTAAACAAGAACGTCAAATTTTACAAATAAAACTCGAAAGTGTTGGTGTTTTGGTGGATGATCCTGAAATTGAACGCCCAGTATTAGAAACACAAGTGGATGAGAGCTAATGAATAGAAAGTATAAAATACCGTTTGCACTGACCGTTTTAACCCTCGCTTTAGTGGGGTGTTCTACCAATAAAATTAAAGTTGCAGAAGTTAAGCCAAATCCACTGCCAAAACTTGAGCAAGCACAAAGTCTAGTTCCTGTATTTTCACAAAGCGTTGCATCGACTACATCAGCCGATCCACTACGCCTGCAATTAGATGCCGAAAACGGGGTAATTTATACTGTTGATCCTAAAGGTGAGATGGCAGCCTATCAAGGCAAGCGACGTCTTTGGCAAAAACAAGTGTCTAAGCAAGGCTTAACTGCAGGTGTCAATGCTGCTGATGGCATTGTGGTTGCAGGAAACAGTAAAGGACAATTGTTTGCTTTAGATCAGCAAACAGGTGAGCAAAAGTGGGTTGCACAGTTAACAGGTGCAATTCTTGCGCCATCGTTAATTCAGGCGGGTCGTGTGGTGACTGTAAGTAATGACGGCACGGTATATGCACACAATGCCGAAACAGGTCAATTGGTTTGGACTTACAATTTACCAAACGTGCAATTTAGTTTGCGTGGTATGGCTGCACCTGTGGCGCTCGATTCACGTACTGTACTGATTGCTTCTGCAAATGCCTATGTCTATGCACTGGATATTGTTACAGGCGTACCACGTATGCAGCGCCGCGTTGCCATTAGTGAAGGCCGTTCAGACATTCAACGCTTAAATGACATTGATGGCGACCCAGTGGTTGCTGGTCAATTCTTGGTGACCACAAGCTACCAAGGTCAGGTCACCGTATTGGACTTGGCTTCACAACAAGTGATTTGGAGTGAAGATGCAAGCAGTACCAAACGTCCAGAAGTTGCGGGGAATGGTGTATTTGTCAGCACTGCAGATGGTAAAATTGCAGCTTACGAAATCACATCAGGACAAGCACTTTGGGAAAATGACAGTTTGCTCAACCGTCGTTTATCTAATCCTGTATTGTTTGGACAATATTTAGTGGTCGGTGATTTAGATGGTGTTTTACACCTCATTGATCCAAGCTCAGGGCAACTGGTTGGACGTTCAAAAACCAATGGCGAAGTCCGTTCATTGCGTGTAATTGACAATCAACTCTATGTCGCAACGCAAAAGGGCGCATTAAGCGTTTGGCAGAACCGCTAATTTTGTTCTGACTTTTATGCTAAAATAGTTGTCCGTATTTTTACGCGGGGTAATTGAATCATCAATGCCCCGTGTTTTTATTTAATAGAGTGGTCGATGTTCTCTCTGTCGTTTGCGTGGTCGCAACGCTGAACCCAACATCCATACTCTGTTCTTTCTTCCACAGTTTCGGATGTACAGACCATTGAAACTGACTGATCTTGAATAAAGGTTAATCTATGAAACCCGTAATTGCGCTCATTGGTCGTCCGAACGTCGGAAAATCAACGCTGTTTAACCAGATTACCAAGAGCCGTGATGCACTTGTTGCCGACTTTGCAGGTCTGACACGTGACCGCAAATATGGTGATGCAACCTATCAAAATAAATCTTTCATTGTGGTCGATACTGGCGGTATTGGCGAAAGTGAAGGTGGCATCGACTCTTACATGGCTGAACAATCTAAAACAGCCATCCATGAAGCCGATATGATCATTTTTGTGGTCGATGCACGTGCAGGCTTGTTGGCATCGGATGAGCAAATTGCGCGTGAATTGCGTACTTTGGGCAAAAAAGTATTCTTGGTGGCGAACAAAGTAGATGGCGTACATGCCGAAGCCGCTTTGGTTGAGTTCTTTAAACTGGGTATGGGCGAGCCATTGCAAGTGGCTGCCAGCCATGGTCGAGGCGTTCAGCAAATGCTGGAAGACGTTTTGGCAGATGTTCCTGAAGATGAAAACCCAGATGCACATGATCAAGACACAGGTTTGCGTTTAGCCATTATTGGACGTCCAAACGTGGGTAAATCGACACTGGTTAACCGTTTATTGGGTGAAGAACGTGTAGTGGCATACGATCAGCCAGGTACGACACGTGACTCAGTCTATATTCCGTTTGAGCGCAACGAACGTAAATACACCTTGATTGATACTGCAGGTGTGCGTCGTAAAGGTAAGGTCGATGAAATGATCGAGAAATTCTCGATTGTGAAAACCTTGCAAGCCATGAAAGATGCACACGTGGTGGTGATTGTGGTTGATGCACGTGATGGTATTGTCGAGCAAGATTTACACTTAATTGGTTATGCGCTTGAAGCAGGGCGTGCCATGGTGATCGCGATTAACAAATGGGACAATATGTCCGAATATGATCGCAAACAATGTAAGTTAGATGTTGAGCGTCGTTTTGACTTTATTCCATGGGCAAAAATCCACCTAATTTCTGCCTTGCATGGTACAGGCGTGGGCGATTTATATCCTTCTATTCATCGTGCTTATGAATCATCACACTTAAAAGTGTCACCTGCGAAACTGACTCAAATCTTGAATGATGCAACAGATGCACACCATCCACCCAAAGTGCAAGGTCGCGCCATTAAAATGCGTTATGCACACATGGGTGGACAGAATCCGCCAACCATCGTGATTCATGGTAATAAGGTCGATAAAACACCTGCAGATTACCGTCGTTATTTAGAAAACGTGTTCCGTAAAGTTTATAAGCTAGAAGGTACGCCTGTAAAAATTGAATTTAAAACTTCTGAAAACCCATTTGAAGGACGTAAGTCACAAGTGGATGAACGCACAGCCGCACGTCGTCGTCGTTATGTGCAGAAGTTTAAGAAAGCAGAGAAGAAGTTTAAGCGAGGCTAAGGCTTAAACTTTGACGTGTTTAATAAAAAATCCCGAATGTAAATTCGGGATTTTTTTTTGAGCAACTTAATTTAAATATAGATAGATGTAGAATTAATGACGCTTCGCCAACAAGCTATTCGACAGACGATTTAACCATTGTGGGCTAATACTCGAAAGTTGCATTAGGGTTTTGGCTTTTAAACCGACCGCACGATGCGTATTGGTCAGAATCGAATCTTTAACCGTCGCTTGTTGATACACCACCTGGGCGACATCTTCTGTCGATAAATGCACGCCCATGTTTTGAATGGTGGCTGCATCCATATCTTTCACCATTGCAGTTTGTACAAATAGCGGCATGACATCTAAGACCCGAATGCCGTATTTTTGCCACTCTATATCTAAACCTTCCGTAATGCCACGTACTGCAAATTTGGAAGCAGAATAAGAAATTAAATCGGCTTGTCCATAAATCGCAGATGCCGAAGACAGGTTAATCACCCGTGCAAAACTTGCTTGTTTTAAATAAGGCAAAGCCGCATGACAACCGTTTAATACACCATTCACATTCACCGCCATAGTCCGATGATGCGCTTCTATGGGCGTGTCTTCAAATGCACCTGAGTAGAGAATTCCTGCATTATTCACCAAAATATTCAATTCACCTGCCCATTGGCAAAAATCGGATAATGCAGCTTGCCAACTGGCATAGTCTGCTACATCAAGCAAACCTGCATGCGCACGCTCACCCAATTGTTCTGCCAATTGCTGTGCTTGTGTGAGATGAATATCATAAATACCGACACGGTAACCTTGCCGATAAAACAATTGTGCGATTGCCGCACCAATGCCTTGTGCAGCGCCACTAATCAAGATACTGTGCATTTGAACTTGCTCCCTGATGTTATTTTTGTTGTGCATATCGTCCTTGCCGTCTGAGCATAACAAAAAAATGGTGCATTCGTGCAATAAATTGAAATAAGGAACAACCCATGCAGCAATTGCTTTCAATCATGCAACAGTTACGTCAACAATGCCCGTGGGATCAAAAACAAACCCCAGAAAGTTTGACTCAATACGCAATTGAAGAAGCTTATGAAGTTGAAGCAGCAGTGCGTTCAGGCAAGGTGGATGATGTACGTGATGAACTGGGTGATTTGTTGTTGCAAGTGGTGTTTCAGGCACAAATGTTTAGCGAACAAGGCGCATTTGATTTTCAGGATGTGGTGCAAGCCATTTGCGATAAATTGATTCGTCGGCATCCACATGTTTTTCAGGCAGAACAGTTTGCGCAGCTTAGCGCAGAAGATGTCGCTGCCTTATGGAAAACCATCAAACAACAAGAAAAACAGGGTAAAGCAAAGTCACGTTTAGATGAGGTGAAACATGCACCCGCTTTGGTGCAGGCACAGCAAATTCAGCAGCATGCGGCACAATTGGGCTTTGACTTTCATACCGTGCAAGATGCGTATGGCAAGTTAGAAGAAGAATTGCAAGAATTACAACAGGCGATTCAACAGCAACAATCCGATGAAATACAGGATGAGTTAGGGGATTGTTTGTTTTCTTTAATCAATGTTGGGCGTAAACTTGGCGTGTCCAGTGAGTTGGCATTATTGGGCACAATTCATAAATTTAGAACACGCTTTGCTTACATTGAAGATCAGGCCGAATTACAACAAAAAACAATAGAAGATATGACTTTAGAAGAAATGGATCAACTTTGGGAGCAGGCAAAACAACAATTAAAATGACAGGTTTGGCGGCAACATGAATATATCGCAGCAATTAAAAGTTTCTTTTCGCTTTTTTTCTTTCGGATGGCAGTACTGGCTTGCATTGCTGTTATGCAGTATCAGTGTATGGACTACAGCACAAAATGTGCAATCTAAGCCTGCGCAGCTGGGTGGGCACAGCTATGATCAAAACTATTTAAAATGGAAAGCGCAGCAAGCCGCGCAAGATCAGCGTTTAAGTGCGGCTCAAACCACATCATCAAGCGCAGAACATTATTTAGCACGTCCTACTCAGCAAAGTGCGCATACAAATCAAGTGCGTTTAAATAGCGCTTCACTAGAACAATTGCAGCAATTGTCTGGGGTGGGCATGAAAAAAGCACAAGCGATTGTGGAATACCGAAAACAAAATGGAAAATTCCAAAGTATTGAAGAACTTCAGCAAGTCAAAGGGATTGGGTCTGCCTTATTTGCCAAGAATAAACACAAGTTGGCATTGTAGCTGCAAGCAGAATTTTAGCACTGCACATTGCAAAATTAGCATGTGAATCAAATTGCCCTTTGATTGTGTTAGAGATATGATTAGCGACATCTTATCTGTTTTACGTTCAGACGTAGGAGACAGCGTCTTTTGCAAACTTTGCGCGCGTCAAAATGTGGTTTATCTACCGCTCAATTACCTTCTTCCATTTTAGATGTTCTAGATGCTTTAACCAAAGCAGGCTATGAAGCTTATATCGTCGGTGGTGGAGTTCGTGACTTAATGTTAGGGCTAAATCCGAAGGATTTTGATGCCGTAACCAATGCCACACCCTCACAAGTGAAAGAAGTTTTCGGACGACGTTGCCGAATTATTGGACGACGTTTTGAGCTGGCGCATGTCTATGCAGGGCGTGAACTAATTGAAGTGGCCACTTTCCGTGCGCCACCGAAAAAAGCTGTGACTTCTGCGGCGGGGATGATTCTGCGCGATAATAATTGGGGCACAATCGAGCAAGATTTTGCCCGTCGTGACTTTTCAATCAATGCGTTGTATTACCAGCCACGCAAAGGCATCGTGTTAGATTTTTGCAATGCCGTAGATGATATAAAGCACAGAAACTTGCGTTTATTGGGCGATCCAACTTTACGTTTTGAAGAAGACCCAGTGCGTATGCTGCGTACTTTGCGTTTTGCTGCCAAATTAAATTTCAATATTGATCCAAAAATTCTTAAAATTTTTACGCCTGAAATGACGCAGTTATTGCGTGATGTATCTCCACACCGTTTATATGATGAGTCGCAAAAACTCTTTACGATGGGACATTTAAATAAAGTCCTGCCGATGTTGATTGAGTTTGGTATTTGGCGTCAGTTATTTGCCGACATCAAGCCAGACATCAACTCATTTATTGAACGTGCAGCAAAAAATACCGATCAACGGATTGCGATTGGTAAAACCATCAACCCTGCATTTTTCTATGCGGTGCTGTTGTGGCAACCGTTTTTAGAGCGTTGTGACTTTTATCTTTCTAAAGGTGTGGTGGCAGCCGAAGCGCGAGCCCAAGCAGGTTTAGATGTACTGAAACGTCAGGCGACACGTACCATTATTCCTCGTTTTGCTGAAACTTTTATTCGTGAAGTTTGGGAAATGCAAACCCGTTTATTGCAACCGAAACCACAGCAAATTGAAGCATTGTCTGGGCATGCGCGTTTCCGTGCAGGTTTTGACTTTTTATTACTGCGTGAAAAAGCAGGCGATAGCTCGACTTTAGGAATGGGTCAGTGGTGGGATGCCTACCAGCTTATGAGCACCGATGAAAAAGAACGTGCGATTGCCCAATATAACCGATTACGTGCCAAGAGCCGCCGTAAAACAGCGCAAGAACCTGTTGATGTGGCACCAGCAACACATGCTGCCGATATGCAGATTGAACCCTTGGTGAATGAGCCTGAGCCTCGTAGTCGACGTGCGCGTAAAGCCAAACAGTATGAAGAAAATCGGGCGCAATTGACTGCTACAGCAAACGGTTCAGGTATTGGTGCAGATCATCCGATTTTAAAACGTAAACGTGTGCAACGTGATTTAAGCCAAGTGATTTTTGGGCCAACACAATGAGCAACATCACCTATATTGGTTTAGGCAGTAATTTGGGCGATTCGCGTCAAATTTTGACTGAAGCGGTGCAAAAACTGGCAACTTTGGGGCAAGTGCAGACTTCTAAACTGTATCAAAGCCCACCAATGGGGCCACAAGATCAGCCTAATTATTTGAATGCTGTGGTACGTTTAGATACTGAACTTGAAGCCTTGGCATTGTTAGATGAATTACAGCGTTTTGAACAAGAGTCGGGTCGGGTGCGTTTACGTCATTGGGGTGAGCGTACGCTAGATTTAGACTTGTTGATTTATGCTGATGCCAACATTCAAAATGAACGTCTGACTGTACCGCATGTGGGGGTGTTAGAACGTGATTTTGTCGTCATCCCGTTGTTAGATTTGGATGCTAACTTAAGCGTTAAGGGACAATTATTAAAACACTCGCCATTGCTTGAACATCCGAGCTTAACTGTTGTAGATGCCAGCAATTGGGCAGGGCTATAAAGTTTTAAATTAAGCATGCGTGATGCTTTTTCCATAGAGGAATATTTTCATGATTAGTTTAAGTGACCTAAGAAAATTTAAAGCGGAAGGTCGAAAATTCTCCTGCCTGACTTGCTATGATGCAAGCATGGCGAAAGCAATGGAAATTGCTGAAATTGATACGATTTTAATTGGCGATTCTTTGGGGATGTCCATTCAGGGGCGTGACTCAACCTTGCCTGTCAGCGTGGCGGATATGGCTTATCATACTGCGGCGGTGCGTCGTGGTAATCAACATGCTTTTATTTTGACTGACTTGCCATTTATGAGTTATGCCACCTTAAATGATGCATTGCAAAGCTCGAAAGAGGTGATGCAAGCGGGTGCACAAATGGTCAAAATGGAAGGTGGTGCATGGCTCAGCGAAACCGTTGCAACATTGACCCGTAATGGTATTCCTGTCTGTGTACATTTAGGTTTAACGCCACAATCGGTGCATGTATTTGGCGGTTATAAATTACAGGCACGTACCCGCGAAGCTGCAGATAAACTGATTGCTGACTGTAAAGCTGTGGTAGAAGCAGGCGCGGCGATTCTGTTACTAGAATGTGTGCCAGCACAGCTAGGTCAAGAAATTTCTGCCTTGTTCCCTGAAATTCCAGTGATTGGGATTGGTGCAGGTGCAGACACTGACGGTCAGGTACTAGTGGTGCAAGACATGCTGGGGCTGACTTTTGGTCGTGTCGCAAAATTTGTACGTAACTTTATGAAAGAACAAGCGGGTGAAACTGCCATTTTGGATGCGTTTAAAGCCTATCATGCTGCAGTTCAAGATGGTTCTTTCCCAGCACGTGAACAAACTTTCCAAGTCGAGTTGTAATATGAAAACTGAAACCACAATTCAAGGCTTAGCGGCTTCATTACAGCCTGCACGCGCTGCGCGTAAAACCATTGGTTTTGTTCCGACCATGGGCAATTTGCATGAAGGACATTTAACCTTGGTGCGCGAAGCGAAAAAAATATGTGATGTGGTGGTGGTCAGTATTTTTGTCAATCCAATTCAATTTGGCCCTAATGAAGACTTTGACAGTTATCCGCGAACTTTAGACCAAGACAGTCAATTGTTGGCAGAAGTCGGTTGTGACATTATTTTTGCGCCTTCAGTTGAGCAAATGTATGGCAGCAAACCACGTTTGACCAATATTTCAGTGAGCGAGATTACGGCAGACTTATGTGGCTTGCAGCGTCCTGGACACTTTGATGGTGTTGCGGTGGTCGTGACCAAGTTATTCAATATGGTACAGCCAAACTATGCTTTCTTTGGTGAAAAAGACTATCAACAACTGGCAGTCATTCGTCAGTTTGTACGTGACTTGAATATTCCGCTAGAAGTGATTGGTGTGCCAATTGTACGTGCAGCAGATGGTTTGGCACTTAGTTCACGCAATGGGTATTTGAGCGCTGAACAGCGTCAAATTGCACCGACAATCTATCAAAGTTTAAAGGCTGCTGCACAAGCATTACAGCAAGGTGAAACTTTGTCACAAGTGTTAGCGAATATTAAAGCAACATTGACAGCAGCAGGCTTTGTTGTGGACTATGTAGAGGCGCGTACAACAGAATTGCAGAAAATTGAAGCATTTAGTGAAGATCTGGTGTTGTTCGTTGCAGCAAAATTGGGCAATACACGTTTAATTGATAATTTGCAGGTCAAACATTCTGCATAGCTGGCAATAGAAGGGTTGCATGCCATGAAACGTATTTTGATCGTGACAGGTCAATCGGGTTCAGGAAAATCTTCGGCATTACAAGTGTTGGAAGATTTGGGTTATTACTGTATTGATAATTTACCTTTGGCATTGCTCCCCGAAATTGTGGATAAACTGGATCAGGAAAATAACTTGGAACAGTTGGCATTGGGGGTAGATGTACGCAGTACCCGTGCCGACTTGCAAGAGTTTGATTTGGTATTTGAGCAACTGCAAAAGCATGGTTCAGTCGATATTATTTATCTGACCACGCAAGATCAGGAATTGATTGCCCGTTTTAGCGCATCACGCCGTCCGCATCCACTCTCTAGCCGTTTTAAAAGCTTGAATGAATGTATTCAAGAAGAAAAAAACTTGTTGATGCCGATTCAGTTCCGCTCTACGGTTCATATTGATACCACTGACAAAAGCGTGCATGATTTAAAACATGTGTTGTTGTCTAAGCTTGGGCAAACTGACAAATTGATTGTAATTTTACAATCCTTTGGCTATAAGCACGGAATCCCCTTAGATGCCGATTATGTGTTTGATGTGCGTCATTTGCCCAATCCACATTGGGATTTGGAGCTCAGGAAATATTCAGGCTTAGATGCCCCTGTGCAGGAATTTTTGCAACAAAGTTCACAAACGCATGAAATGTTTCACGACATTCAGCAGTTTTTAGAAAAATGGTTGCCAGCCTTTGCCGAAGGGCATCGACACTACATTACCATTTCAATTGGCTGTACGGGTGGGCAACACCGTTCCGTTTATATCGTTGATAGACTAAAAAAAGCACTTGAGGCAAAATGGTCTATTCAAGTCTTACACCGAGAAATGAAGCACTGGTCATGATTGACACAACTGTTGACGTAATTAATAAACTAGGTTTACATGCACGGGCATCTGGGAAACTGATTGAAGTGACCACCAAATTCCGTTCGTCAATCCAAATTGGTAAAGGCGACAAATTGGTTGATGCCAAAAATATTATGTCCTTGCTCATGTTAGGTGCAGGCAAGGGAACTACTTTACGCTTGGTGATTGATGGTGCAGATGAAGAAAAAGCTTTATCTGATATTCAAGCACTGTTTGCAGCAAAATTTTACGAGGCAGATTAATCGTGGCACGTCGACCGCAACGTTTTACCGAAGATGACTTTGAATCTTTAGAAGGGCGTGCAAGTAAAACCGAACAGAAAAAAGCCGTACAACGTATGGCCGCGCTTGGCGAACAATTGGCGCAGTTAAGTACTAAACAAATTCAAAAACTTCCAGTAGAAGAGCGTTTAATTGATGCTTTACTGGAATTGCAAAGTATTACTTCACATGAAGCACGTCGTCGTCAGTGTCAGCGTATTGGTAAATTGTTGCGTAATGAAGATGAAAGCGTAATTTTGTCTTATTTGACACCGCAACAAGGTGCGAAAAAAACCGCACAGTTACAGCGTTGGGTGGAACGAATTATTAAAGACGGCGACCCTGTGATTAATGATTTTAGTAAAACCTATAAAGCGGCTGAACGTCATACACTGCGTCAGCATGTGTTGCGTATCCACCGTGATATGAAACAGGAAGTGTCTGCGGAAGAACTTGAAGCATCTAAGCTCAAGTTGTTTAACTATGTGCAGCAAGTGGCTTTATTGTCAGAAAGCTAGATTAGCGTACCTTATCTAAGAAGATAGATAGCGTGAGCTGATGATTGCACAAAAAAACGACTCATGACGAGTCGTTTTTATTTGGTCTTAATATAGAGATTTTCAAATTTTAGCCAAACTCACCGACTGAACGCTCTTTGGCCCATTCACGCAGTACAAATTTTTGTAATTTACCTGTCGATGTTTTTGGAATTTCAGTAATCACCACATCCTTTGGTACTTTAAAACGCGCCAAATGTTGACTGCAATAGGCAATAATTTCTTCAGGACTGACCTGCTTGCCTTCTTTCAGTTCAATAAAGGCACACGGGACTTCCTGCCAACGTGGATCTGGTTTTGCCACCACTGCGGCTGTCAAAACTGCAGGATGTTGATACAGCACCTCCTCCACTTCGAGTGACGAAATATTTTCACCCCCTGAAATAATCACATCTTTAGAACGGTCAGTAATTTTGGCGTAGCCATCGGGTTGGCAGACGGCTAAATCACCTGTATGGAACCAGCCACCTGCAAATGCTTCTGCGGTGGCTTCTGGGTTTTTCAAATAACCTTTCATCACGATATTGCCACGGAACATAATTTCGCCCATGGTTTTGCCGTCTTTTGGTACAGGTTGCATGGTTTCTGGGTCTAAAACTTTCATGCCATCTTGCAGCGGATAAGGCACGCCTTGACGCGAATGTAATTGTGCTTGTTCTTGAATGGATAGGTCGCTCCAGCCTGCTTGAGAAGCACACAGCGCAGATGGGCCATAGGTTTCAGTTAAGCCATAAACGTGAGTTACGTTAATGCCAATATTGCGCATACCTTCAATAATTGCTGCTGGCGGTGCAGCACCCGCAACCATCACTTCAACACGGTGATCAAACTGAGTCTTTTTCTCCTCAGGGGTGTTGATGAGCATCGACAAGACAATTGGCGCACCGCAGAAATAATCGACTTTGTGCTCTGCAATTAATTTAAAAATCAGTTCAGGGTCGACTTTACGTAAGCAGATATTGGTGCCACCGTTGGCTGCCATCGTCCATGCAAAGCACCAGCCATTACAGTGGAATAGGGGCAGTGTCCATAGGTAGGTTGCACGTGGGGTCATCCCGCAGGCAATAATATTACTGGCTGCATTAATGTAGGCACCGCGATGATGATAGACCACGCCTTTCGGGTTGCCTGTCGTGCCAGACGTATAGTTCAGGCTAATTGCATCCCATTCATCTTGTGGCAAATGCCATTCAAAATTTGGGTCACCTGCAGCCAGCCAAGTTTCGTATTCAATCTGTCCGATGCTAAGGGCATTGGCAGCATGCTCATATTCTGCATCGTTGACATCAATCACGTAAATTTCATGATTGACCATCGCTAAGGCTTCTTGTGCCAAAGCCGCAAATTCAGGGTCAACCAAAAGCACTTTGGATTCTGCATGATCGAGCATAAACGCCAGTGTTTTGGCATCTAAACGAGTGTTTAGTGTGTTCAGCACTGCACCCGCCATTGGCACAGCAAAGTGTGCTTCTAGCATGGCAGGAACATTCGGAAGCAGCACCGAAACAGTGTCATTTTTGCTGATGCCTAAATTTTGAAGTTGATGTGCAAATTGGCAGCAGCGCAAATAAGTTTCGCGCCAGGTAATTTGACGTGAACCGTGAATAATCGCGTTTTGGTGCGGGTAAATATAAGCTGCCCGTTCTAAGTAACGTAACGGGGACAAGGCGACAAAGTTCGCAGGGGTACGCGGTAATTCATCGTATGCGCTGACCATTGTTATTCTCCATAATATGTGTCGTTATTTTATCCAACTTAAAAAGATAGGGATTTTATGGCAGCTTTGCAGTTATGCTTTAGTCGAAAATCTGTTGTTTTTGTTTTGAATCGCTTGTAAGTACATTTAAAAAATAGTTTAAGTAAAATTTAGCAGCTATTTTTTATTCAATAAAAATAGTAGCTTATTGGAAAATATTAACTTATTCTGTCATTTGGCTTTTATAGAGTGATGGGCTGAGACCTGTCCAACGCTTAAATGCACGTCGAAATTCGCGTAATTCACTAAAGCCAAGTTGTTGGCTAATTTCAGTCATGCTCAAAGGCTGTTGTAGCAGTTGTTTGGCTTTATTTTCCAAAACGTGTTGGCGCAGGTTTTGGAAGATGCAGCCTTCGGCAAGTAATTGTCTGCGTAAATGTCTTTCGCTCATTTGAAAATGTTGTGCCGCTTGGTGCATATCAAAGTGCTGAGGTAAATGCTGTTCGATTAGATAACTCAACACGTGTGCATATTGCTGTTGATTAATCGCCTGCATATCCTGATACGCTTGTTGGCAGACACGCAGGGCGGTGCTGTAATTGGCGGCACTAGAGGTTTTAATTTGGCGTCCTAAATCTCTGGTCGGAACACCAAAGCATTCATGTATGATGAAAAGTGCAGAGGACATTGATAATGCACCTGATAAGCCTCTAAATAGTCGGGTTGGGCAAAACTAAAATGCACTTCGACCAAATCTTGATGATTGCCAAGCATGACGTCTAAGCAGCTAACAATACTGGAGAGGACTTCATCGCAAAAAAAGCGCAGTAAGTTCCCCGTGGGATAACGCTCTTTCATCACCAGTGTAGGAGAGGTCGAGGAAAAATCGTACTCCAAATCCATCACACTGCCTGAAATGGGATGGTACTGCAGTCCTGTCTGTAAGGCTTCTACAACATTTTGACTGGACACCATGGCAAAACTGAGCATGCCCATGGAAATCAGCCCCTTGTCACGTCCAATTTCTAAGCCTAAATGTGCACATTGAGTGTCTTGCAGGGCGCGTGTCACCACTTTGCAAATATCTTGAAATGAAACAAAACCATTGCCTTGGACGATTTGATCAAGATCTTGAGAAATTCCCTGAAACCATGGTTGATAGGGGATCTGTTGTTCTTTGGCGTAATGAATCAGACCTGACAATAAGGCAGGCGGCACGTGCTGCAGCAAGTAGTTTGAAGTTGCTGACATAAGTCCGATTATCCCCCCATGCCATTGTCGCTTTGACCCTTATTTGCCGTGATGCAATTTTGTTTAATGGCGTTGATCAGCGTCATGACTGATTGTATAGATGAAAAGGAATACGATTGCAATGTATTTGGTGGGTTGGGATAAACAGGAAATTCATATTCAGCCAAAAGGGCTTGCCATGTTTGGTTATGGCAACTGGAAACATCGTGCCTATGAACAACGAACAGCTTTATTTGCCCGCAGTATTTGTATTCAAATCTTAGACAATGACTTATTAATTTTTTGCTGTCTGGATATGGGGTGTGTGACCTATGCTATGCGTCATTTAGCGATACAGCGTTTACAGCGTAAACTGGGGGAGCGTTTTCAGCCGCAGCGTTTGGTATTGATGGCAACGCATACTCATTCTGCACCTGGCGGTTGTGCACATGAAGCGTTGTACAATATGCCCACACCTGGTTTTGTGCCTGAACATTTAAATGCAGTGGTCGATGCGATTGTGGGCAGTGTGCTCAAAGCTTTGGCGACCCAGAAAAAACCGATATTTATATGAGCAATGGTCGTTTTGCAGAAGAAACGCCAGTGGCATGGAATCGCTCTTTAACAGCGTATAACCGTAATCCTGATGTATCTCGTAGAACGCTGGAACAGGCACATTTGGCCTTAGATCGTGATATGCAATTGCTTGGTTTTTATCGCGAAGGTAATTTACAGGCAGTTTTTTCTTTATTTGGGGTGCATGCTACCTGTTTAAGCAGTCGTTTAAGCGCTCATGATGGTGATAACAAAGGTTATGCCGCACTTTGTACCGAGCGTGCACTGCAACAACGTGGGGTCAAAAATCCTGTGGCAATTTTTGCCCAAGCCGCAGCGGGTGATGTTTCTCCACATTATCATGGCCCTGAGCAGTCACAGGTACGTGCTGCAATGCGCGATGAAAAAGAATACGAATATACACAGCAAAATGGTCGCTATCAAAGTGAATTGGCACTGAAAGCTTTGGCACATAGAGGTACGCCGTTAATGGGAGCTTTAGATGCTGTGTGCCATTATGTC
The DNA here is from genome assembly GCF_013417365.1 of Acinetobacter sp. YH12252. Classification (NCBI taxonomy): domain Bacteria; kingdom Pseudomonadati; phylum Pseudomonadota; class Gammaproteobacteria; order Moraxellales; family Moraxellaceae; genus Acinetobacter; species Acinetobacter sp. YH12252. The sequence goes on along the minus strand of NZ_VPEA01000006.1, from coordinate 15,204 downwards.
GATTTAAGCAATATTGAAATTCCAGTTGAATTTGCGATGGGGCAAACAGATGCAAAAACCAGTGCAGCCTGTCATGGTGCAGCATTTTTTGCAGGAACACCTGTAGATGGTGCAGGTGTGGCACAACCGATTTTTAAAGGTATGCAATGGTTAGCGCAGCGAGTGAAAAAGAAAAAGTTGAGTAATCCTCAAGCCGCAGATTATAGCTATTATCAACAGCTATATGCCTCACAAGGCCCCAAAGATATTGTGCTGGAATGTGGTTCTAAAACCATTTTTGGCAAGCCACTGAATCATTATCCTAAATTTTTAGACAAACTGATTGCAGAAATGAACAAGCAGGCCAGTGTAGGCGCAATTGATCATAGCTTGTTGGTACCGAATGTAGTGCCATTACAATTAATTAAAATTGGCGACTTAACCTTGCTGTGCTGTCCTGGGGAAATTACTACTGTTGCAGCTAAGCGGCTCAAAGTAACCGTACAACAAGAATTGGAATCGACTCAAAAAGTATGGTTGGCTTCATATTGCAATGATTATATGGGCTATGTGACCACCTTCGAGGAATATCAACAACAAGCCTATGAAGGTGGTCACACTTTATATGGACAGTGGACTTTGGCAGCGTTGCAAACTAAATTTCAATATTTCGCAGAGCAATTGAATTTGCCTATTCCACAACGCGATACAGCATCGTTATTACCGCCCGCTGTACCTTTGGATGAATTAGAAAAAAGAACATATCGTGACAGTTTGAAAGCTAATGCGCTAAATGAATTGTAGTTTTTTTATACATTGTTCCATGTGAAACATATTCTAAATCATGTACTAGTCAGGAGGTTAATCTAAATCAATATGGATAGAGAGGTCATTTATCTCATCCATGTGTCTCTATTTTTTTAATGCGGTACTTTAAAAAGTAACGCAAAACAAACTGCAATAAAAATAAATGCCACGCAGAAAAAGGAAGGATTATGAAACAGCGTTGGAGTAACTGGTCTGGAAAGCAAACAGCCTATCCAGACTTTTTACAGCCGAAAAATGTAGATGAACTGAAAAAAATTGTGCGAAAGCACGACAAAATTAGAATGGTCGGAGCAGGGCATTCCTTTAGCCCCTTAGCCACAACCGATGATGTGATGGTGAATTTAGATCATATTCAGGGGGTGCATCAATTTAATGCACAAAAGCAGCAATGCACCTTACATGCAGGGACTCGGCTGTACAAACTGGGTGAATGTCTAGCTCCGATTCATCAGGCGCTGCAAAATCAGGGCGATATTGATCATCAGAGTTTGGCAGGTGTGGTTGCAACAGGAACACATGGCACAGGTGTGGATTTACCTTGTCTATCGGCTTTGGTGACTGATTTTGAACTGCTCACAGCAGAGGGTGAGGTGTTGCAATGTTCACCTGAACACAATGCTGAAATTTTTCAGGCAGGTCGGGTCGCGCTGGGCAGTTTTGGGGTGATGACCAAAATCACTTTACAAAACCGTTCGCGCTATAAACTCAAAGAGCAGCTACGTTTATGTGCCTTGAGTGATATTTATCAATATATAGACCGTTGGAAGCATCAACATCGGCATATTGAGTTTTGGGCATTTTTACACAGTGATCAGGTGATTTTAAAAACCTTAGATGAGAGCCGAGGATTGACGGATCCTCGTCCGCAACATTGGTTATCAGAAGACCGTTTATTAAATTTTTGTTCGGAAATAACCCGTGTTTTTCCACAGTTAAATCCGTATTTACAATCTTTGTTGGGCGTGTTTATCAAACCGAGTACTCATGTCGATTGGTCGAGTCAAATTTTCCCAACGCCACGCAATACCAAATTTAACGAAATGGAATACCAATTGCCTGCCGAGCAAGGTTTGGCGTGTTTAGAAGAATTATTGGCGGTTTTGAAACAACAGCGTGTCGCCATGTTTTTCCCAATCGAGTTTCGCTATGTCAAAGGCGATGATATTTGGCTGAGTCCTTTTTATGGACGGGATTCGGTGTCTATTTCAATCCACCAATTTTATAAACAAGATTGCCAACATATTTTTAAATGGGTCGAACCGATTTTACAAAAATATCAGGGACGTCCACATTGGGGCAAATTGCACAGTATGCAAGCGGATCAATTACGTGAGTTATATCCAAAATGGGATGATTTTATGCAACTTCGTGAGCAGCTTGATCCACAGCAAAAATGGATTAATCCATATTTAAGACAAATTTTCACGATTCCAAGTTTGAGTGCAGCGTGATGTTCAATAAACAACTCAAGCAATCGCAAAATAAGAGCATTCAATTAGGGAGCGTGACATGCAAAGTGATTATTTTCAGCAACTCACCCACAGTTTGCAGCAACAGGGTACAGGAACACCGCAACTGATTGTGGATATGGCACGTTTTCAGCATAACTTGGATTATGTTGCAGCCCATTTGCCTGCACGGTTGCAACCACGACTGGTGGTGAAATCGCTAGCGTGTTTGGAGATATTGCAACACGCAAGCCAAAGTCTGAATACGCAGCGTTTTATGTTGTTTCATCTGCCACATTTGTATGAAGTGATGCAGCACTTTCCACAAGCAGATGTACTGTTTGGCAAGCCAATGCCAATACGTGCGGTAGATGCTTTTTATCAGCAGGTGATGGCGTCTGCTGAGAATATCCAATTGCATTTACAATGGTTGGTTGATCAACCTGCACGTTTACAACAGTATTTACATTTGGCACAACAACGCCAGCTTTGTTTGAATATTAATCTTGAAATTGATATCGGTTTGCATCGTGGTGGGGCGCAAGATCATGCTGGATTTATGCAAATGCTGGAATTGATTCAGCAGCATCCACAACATTTAAAACTGTCAGGTTTGATGGGGTACGATGCGCATGTGGTGAAATTACCAAATGTATTTCATGCACAAGCCAAAGCCTATCAACACTCACAGCAGCAATATAGAAATTATAAACAACTGATTCAGCATCATTTTCCAAAGTTGTGGCAGGATGACTTGTGTTTTAACGGTGGTGGTAGCCTGACATTTATGCAGCATTGTCAGCACAGTGAATGTAATGATCTGGCTTTTGGTTCGATGTTGCTTAAACCCAGTGATTTTGATTTAAAAATCTTGTCAGATTTGCAATCGGCTTTGTGGATTGCAACACCTGTTTTAAAGGTATTGGCTGCGGTACAAGTGCCAGGCTTAGATCGTTTGCAGTCCTATTTGCCACAATCCAATCAAGCCGTTTTTGTTTATGGTGGCTATTGGATGGCAGATTATGTTTATCCTGAGAGCAGTCATCCACATGCTTTATACGGACGCAGTAGCAATCAAGAGTTGATTCAAGTACCCAAACAGCATCGCATCCAAATAGATGATTATGTATTTTTACGCCCGCAACAGAGTGAGGCGGTGTTGCCACAGTTTGAAGCGGTGTATGCCTATCAACATGGACAATTCACGCCGTGGGCAACCTTTAGGGAATAAAAACAGCTGAAATGCCGATTCTTTGGCTTTTTTAGTACACAAAGGTTTAAACCTGTACGCAAGCCGTGTAAAATTTAAGGCGCTTTTTATTTATACACCGTTTTTATCTTTTGAGGGTCTCCCTTAATCATAATCTCGCGGTGATATGCTCCATGGTACGGGGCATCACTCCTTAAGGATTTTTATCTATGCCTATTATCACTTTGCCAAATGGCGATCAAAAACAGTTTGATCAAGCCGTATCTGTGATGGAAGTTGCTCAAAGCATCGGTCCGGGTCTTGCCAAAAATACAGTTGCTGGACGTGTGAATGATCGTTTGGTCGATGCCTGCGATTTAATTACCGAAGATGCAACCCTACAAATTATTACGCCTAAAGATGAAGAAGGCGTAGAGATTATCCGTCACTCATGTGCGCACTTAGTGGGGCATGCGGTAAAACAGCTTTTCCCTGAAGCGAAAATGGTGATTGGCCCTGTCATTGAAGAAGGTTTCTACTATGACATCTGGATGCCTCGTCCATTTACGTTAGATGATTTGGCAGCAATCGAAGAGCGTATGAAAAAGCTCATCGACCAAGATTATGATGTTGTGAAAAAAATGACCCCGCGTGATGAAGTAATTGCAGAATTCACAGCGCGTGGCGAAGAATATAAATTACGTTTGATTGCAGACATGCCAAACGAAACTCAAATGGGTTTGTACTATCATCAAGACTATTTGGATATGTGCCGTGGTCCACACGTTCCAAACACTAAATTCTTAAAGTCGTTCAAACTCACCAAAATTTCTGGCGCTTACTGGCGCGGTGATGCGAAAAACGAACAGTTACAACGTATTTATGGTACGGCTTGGGCAGACAAAAAGCAGCTCGCGGCGTATATCAAACGTATTGAAGAAGCAGAAAAGCGTGACCACCGTAAAATTGGTAAAGCTTTGGACTTGTTCCACATGCAGGAAGAAGCGCCGGGCATGGTGTTTTGGCATCCAAATGGTTGGACGATTTACCAAGTACTTGAGCAATACATGCGTAAAGTACAACAAGACAACGGTTACCTAGAAATTCGTACCCCGCAAGTGGTCGATTTCACGCTATGGGAAAAATCAGGACATGCTGCCAACTACGCAGACAATATGTTTACCACCCATTCTGAAAACCGTAACTATGCAGTAAAACCAATGAACTGCCCATGTCACGTACAAGTCTTTAACCAAGGGCTAAAGTCATATCGTGATTTGCCAATTCGTCTGGCAGAATTTGGTTCATGTCACCGTAACGAGCCATCAGGTTCACTGCACGGCATTATGCGCGTACGTGGCTTTACTCAAGACGATGCCCACATTTTCTGTACCAAAGAACAAATTGGGCCAGAAGTTGCAGACTTCATCAAACTGACTTTAGATGTTTATAAAGATTTCGGTTTTGAAGAGGTGCAAATGAAACTGTCTACACGTCCTGAAAAACGTGTGGGAGATGATGCACTTTGGGATATGGCAGAAAAATCTTTGGCAGATGCTTTGGATGCTGCAGGTCTGGAATGGGAGTTACAGCCAGGTGAAGGTGCGTTCTACGGCCCGAAAATTGAATTCTCACTGAAAGACTGCTTAGGTCGTGTGTGGCAATGTGGTACAATTCAGTGTGACTTTAACTTGCCTGAGCGTTTAGAGGCATCTTATGTCACTGAAGACAATGATCGTGATCAGCCTGTAATGTTGCACCGCGCAATTCTTGGCAGCTTTGAACGATTTATTGGTATACTTATTGAGCACTATGCAGGCTTTATGCCACCATGGTTAGCGCCAGTGCAAGCTTGTGTCATGAATATTACCGATTCACAAGCTGCTGCAAGTGAACAGGTCGTCGCAAAACTTAAAGAAAACGGTATTCGTGCTATTTCTGACTTGAGAAATGAGAAAATCGGCTTTAAGATTCGTGAGCGTACATTAGAGCGTATTCCATACTTACTGGTACTTGGGGACCGTGAAGTGGAAGAAGGAACGGTAAACGTCCGTACTCGCTCAGGAACAAATTTGGGTACTATGTCAATTGATGCTTTCATTGACCTAGTGAAAACAGCCGTCGCAGAACGCGGCCGGTATATTGTGGAGTAACAGCGATTAAACAGCCTGACCGTAATCAACAGGGCGGAAAATCTAACCGTCCTGCTTTGAATGATGAAATTCGTGCAAAAGAAGTCCGTCTTGTAGACGAAAATGGTGAGCAAAAAGGTATTGTAAGCTTGGCTGATGCATTACGCGCAGCAGAAAGCGTTGACCTTGACTTGGTGGAAATTGTGGCAAATGCCGAACCACCAGTGTGCAAAATCATGGACTTTAACAAGCATTTGTTTGATCTAAAGCAAAAGCAGAAAGAAGCGAAGAAAAAACAGCATCAAGTACAGGTGAAAGAAATCAAGCTCCGCCCTGCGACTGATGTTGGTGATTACAACGTAAAATTACGTGCAATTATCAAATTCCTTGAAGAAGGGAATAAGGTAAAAATCACTTTACGCTTCCGTGGTCGTGAAATGGCTCACCAACAGTTAGGTTTGGCTCAATTGCAAAAAGTTGAAGCAGATGTAATTGAATATGGTGTAGTTGAACAAGCACCAAAAATGGAAGGTCGTCAAATGGGTATGTTGCTTGGTCCTAAAAAGAAAAAGTAATCCCATCTTGAACAAAAGAAGCACTGCACCTTGGCGGTGCTTTTTTTTGCGTGATGAAAGTGAGCATCTATGTTTCATGTTTATGAGATATGCCATTCGATAAAAAAACTCTACGCAGCGACACGCAACAAACGCTTAAAAACATGCTATAACTAAAACCGCAGTAGAAGAATGCTGGTCAAAAAGCAAAAAAAGTAATGAAGGATAAAACATGATTGATCTTTATTATTGGGGCACCCCCAACGGTCATAAAATTAGTATTGCACTTGAAGAAATGGGTTTGGAATATCAAATTTTCCCCATCAATATTTCAGAAGATGATCAATTTCAGCCAGATTTTTTAAAAATTTCGCCCAATAATAAAATTCCTGCAATTGTCGATCAGAACGGTCCGCGTGGTGAGCCAATCTCTGTGTTTGAGTCGGGTGCAATTTTGCAATATCTAGGGCGCAAAACTGGCATGTTTTATCCTACCGATGAACAGGAGCGTGTTGAAGTAGAGCAGTGGCTCATGTGGCAAATGGGTGGTTTTGGTCCAATGTTAGGACAGAATCATCATTTTAGCCGTTATGCACCAGAGAAAATTCCTTATGCGATTGAACGCTATATCAATGAATCCAAGCGTTTGTATGGCGTGTTAAATAAGCAGTTGATGGGGCAAAAGTACGTGGCGGGCGAATATTCAATTGCTGATATGGCTATTTTGCCGTGGGCGTTACGTCATGACTGGCAAAATATTTCGCTGGAAGATTATCCGTATGTACAAGACTATATTACACGGCTGACTGCGCGCCCTGCAGTGCAGAAAGCACTCGCGATTCAAGTTTAAATCTACTTTTATGCTAAGATGCCAGCCACCTGATACCTCACTTTTTCAGGTGGCTTTTTTATTGGATGAGCTATGCAAGAATTTTTTTTAAACTTTACCAAGATTGTTGAGCAAAATGCCGAAGTGTATTGGAGCATTATTTTGGGCATTGTGTCTTGCTTGATCTTATTTGTGATCGAAGCATTTCATGTGCAGAATATGATTGCGGCTTTAAATAGCACAGATCAACAGGTTTTACGTGCTGCGATTGAGCCTGTTACTCAGCGTTATACATGGGCACGTGCGGCACTTATTTTGCTTAGTATTTTTTGGGCGAGCTGGGAATATCGTAAAACCAAGCAGGCTTTAGGGCTTTAAATCGTCTATGCTTTGGACGCTGTTTGGTTTATTTTTATCTGCATTTGGTGCGGCAACTTTATTGCCTTTACAGTCCGAAGCTGTGTTGTTGGGGCTGTTATATGAAGGCAGCTATGCACCCATTTGGCTGATTAGCATTGCCAGTCTAGGCAATATTTTAGGTTCTTGTGTGAACTGGTATTTGGGACTCAAGATCGAACATTATAAAGATAAAAAGTGGTTTCCTGTTTCGGCTACACAATTAGAAAAAGCACAGCACACCTACGCCAAATATGGGTTTTGGTCTTTACTGCTCAGTTGGATGCCGATTATTGGTGATCCAATTACGCTGATTGCAGGTTTAATGAAAGAACATTTTGCCCGTTTTGTGTTGATGGTGAGTCTAGCCAAAATCGGGCGTTATCTGTTTATTTATTTTGTTTATACATGGGTTTAAGCAAGCAACCCCTATTATCTATAGACACTTATGACTGTTCTTGAGCATCACACGTGTTTAAATCAAAATAAATTTCATCTTTTAATTTTGACTTTTTATACAGCCAAAATTGACGCGGTACATCTACTTGAGCAGCTTTCACTGCAGCTAAAATTTGTTGATCAAGTGCGTATTGTCCCGAACCTTGTGTCAATTTCACACGTTTCACTTCGCCATGCTTATTTACTTTGAATTGAAACTTTAACTTACGTGAGTGATTTTTTAAATCTTCCGCACTTAAGTTTAATTGTGGTTGACTACGATACTTAAATTGAACTTTTTGCTGTTGTTGCTGTGCTAACCATTGTTTAGATTGAAAATCAAACTGGCAATCTTCGTGCTGGTTATCCTGAAATCTTAAATTAAAGCTTTGAAAACCAATGGTCGGTACGGCAGTATCTTCTACATAGGTCGGTTGAATTTCAGCAGTGCGAACCGCTTGTAATAAGGCATCATCTAATTTTTTCAGCCCTGTACTTTCTTGAATAGTGGCTTGACTGATTTTGCCGGTTTCATCTGCATAAATACGCACAATTGCAGCTCGGTTTTGTTGATTTAAATCTTCATTTTTATATTTGGGTTGTGGAAACTTGCGCCATGCTAAGCGTGTGGTGAGATGAGCAGGCAAGGCAGCACTTTTTTGTACTTCGAGTGTGGCTTTTGGTGTCGATTTCTGCTGCGGTGGTTTTGCAAAAAGATGCGTCGCACTGAGTCCAAACAATAGAGTTATATATAGAGATGTTTTCATCATATTACGGTCTTTTTTATCTCACACAAGACGAGGCGAAGTATTGATGGAATTGTGGATAATCGCAAGGGTAATCCGCAACTTATTGCAAGTTTTTAGGGTGTTGATCTGCACAATTTTTGACAGAGCTTTAGCTTTATTTTGAATTGTAGTGGGTGTTCACAATTCCAGTATTTTTTCCTGAGTTGAATTACGGCAAATGAGTGAGGTAATGATCATTTTTTATTTAGCCAATATGCTTTTGTTTTAAGCAAAGATGCTTTAGAATACTCGCTCCCTTACCTGCAGGTCGTTTTTGCAATGGTGCAGACGTGCCGAACAGGTGTTTAAAGAGGTTGTTATGGCTAAGTTAAAAACTCGCCGTGGTGCAGCTAAACGTTTCAAAGCGACTGCTAACGGTTTCAAGCGTAAACAAGCGTTCAAACGCCACATTTTGACCAAAAAATCTGCTAAACGTATCCGTCAATTGCGCGGCTGTGTAATGGTTCACGTGAGTGACGTTGCTGCTGTTCGTGCTATGTGCCCATACATCTAAGGAGATTATAAATGGCTCGTGTAAAACGTGGTGTACAGGCTCATCGCCGTCATAAAAAAATTCTTGCTCGTGCTAAAGGTTACTATGGTGCTCGTTCACGCGTATATCGCGTAGCGTTCCAAGCGGTAATCAAAGCAGGTCAATACGCTTACCGTGACCGTCGTCAAAAGAAACGTCAATTCCGTGCTTTATGGATTGCGCGTATCAATGCGGGCGCTCGTCAAAATGGTTTATCGTACAGCCGTATGATCGCTGGCTTGAAAAAAGCACAAGTGATTATCGACCGTCGCGTACTTGCTGACATCGCTATGCATGACGCAGTTGCATTTGCTGCTTTAGCTACAAAAGCTAAAGATGCATTAGCTGCATAAGTCTTTATGACTTAAAAGAAAGACCGCATTTGCGGTCTTTTTTTATGCCTGAAATTTAGGGTCTCTGCCAAGTTTCATAACTCAATCTGAGAAATTTTTAGCCACAGCCTGAGCAAAAACAAGCACTGCTTTGTTTGCAGCGGAAGGCGCAGCGAAGGACAAGCATATTTTTTGCTGCTATTGCGTTATGTGCCGGTCATTTAGAATGACTAAATTTCCTGTCCCATGCCTTATATCAGCTAAAAAATATGCGTTGTCGCAAACATAGACGAATTGTCAACAGCCCCTAAGCTTATAAACCAAAATAATAGGCAGCTGCACAAATAACCACAGTCATTAAAATCAGTTTAATCACGGCAGATGTACCCACTTTATGCGTAGCTGCAGGTGTTGGTATTTGTGGTGAAGCGATGTTTTGTACTTGGCTAGGCGTTGATTCAAAAGGATCAGGTGTTTGCACTGGCGTGAGCTGTGCGGTCTGATAATGGTTCGCAACCTTGGTGATAAATTTGGCGTGTAAATCTTCAAGTTTCTGAGAAAAATGACGTAAATTGAGTTGTTCGCTTGGTTCAAGTTCTGTGCCATCGGCATGATAAGGATGCTGGATTTTATTCTGAATGTGTTGATCCAGTGCATCTAAACGATACAGCATCTGATGTGCATAGGCAGCAGGGTAGTCTGCGGGAATTAACGCCAAAGTTGGGTACATGCTTTCAGTTGCGTTTTGAGTAAGATCTACACCGAAATAAGGTTTAGCGCTTTGCTCTGGTTCAACAAACTCTGTAGCACAAGGATTTAAAAATAATTCGGAGCGAATAAAGCGATCAATTTCATCCCAGTTTGGAGAGGCAAAATCTGTATCGAGCTGTCTGGCAAGTTTGTGATTTAATTGATAACGCCACATGACTTCTTGACGTAGCTCGCTCTGTTGGGAAACAGGCGCCATATAATCTTGTTCTGCGGTATACCATTCTGCAAGCTCTTTTCCGAAAATCCAAGCAGATTTGTGCTGTGCCTCGTGACTCACAATAAAGTGTGCAAAAGGCAATAACTCTACATTTGGATTGGGGTTTTTTTCATCATTTAAAATACTTGCCTGATGTAGGCTTAAACGTCGCACACCTTGTTGTTTAAGATGCTCTAACCAGATTTGAAAGTGTTGTGCCAGTAAATGTTGTGACAATAAATCACGAAACTGAATTTGATGCTGGTTAAACACTTGATGCTTGAGCCAATGATTAAAACTTAAATCTTGAGCCAAATATTCATTGCCATAAGTCACAAGGGCAAGTTGCTGTTTCCAAATCTGATCGAGCGCCATAATGTTGAGATCTCGTGGTGATTGGCTTTATCTTATACTTTTTGTATTTCAAGATGCTAATCTAATTTTCATTACATCGAAGCTTCATCAAAGCGACTAAAAACTGTTAGAATACGGGGTTTTTAAATTATTTCTAAATTGTTGCTTTTGAGAGTTACTATGTCACTGGAAGCCCTGACCAATGAAGCGCTCGCTGCAATTGCAGCAGCAGAGGACCTTGCTACACTCGACCAGGTGCGAGTGCAATTTACGGGGAAAAAAAGCCAGCTTGCGGAACAATCCAAAGCACTGGGTAAAATGGACCCTGAACAGCGTAAAGAATTTGGTGCACAAATTCATGCTGTGCGTGAAGCAATCAATGCGGCATTAACTGCGCGTCAAACTGAATTACAACAAGCGGCTTTGGCACAAAAACTGGCGAATGAAACCGTTGATATTACTTTGCCAGGTCGTGGTCAAAGCATCGGCAGTATTCACCCAGTTACGCAGGTACAGGAACGTATTTGCCAATTCTTTACCAAAGCAGGTTTTACCGTGGCAACGGGCCCAGAAGTTGAAGATGACTATCACAACTTTGAAGCGTTGAATATTCCAGGACATCACCCTGCGCGTGCCATGCACGATACTTTCTATTTTGATGTGAATCATTTATTGCGTACCCACACGTCGGGCGTACAAATTCGCACCATGGAAAATCAACAGCCGCCTATTCGTATTGTTTGTCCAGGTCGTGTGTATCGCTGCGACTCAGACCAAACACACTCACCAATGTTCCATCAAATTGAAGGCTTATACGTCGCAGAAAATACCAGTTTTGCAGAACTCAAAGGTTTGTTAATTAACCTGTTAAACGAATTCTTTGAAAAAGACTTAAAAGTACGTTTCCGTCCATCTTATTTCCCATTCACAGAGCCAAGTGCCGAAGTGGATATTATGGATGAACGTGGTCGCTGGTTGGAAGTTTTGGGCTGCGGTATGGTGCATCCAAATGTGTTACGCGCTTCAGGCATTGATCCAGAAAAATATAAAGGTTTTGCCTTCGGTTTAGGGGTAGAGCGTTTTGCGATGTTGCGTTATGGCATCAATGACTTGCGTATGTTCTACCAAAATGATGTGCGTTTCTTGCGCCAGTTTGCTTAAAACTTTTTAAACAACCTTTCCTAAAATTAGGAGAGGGAAAAGAGATTATTTTTAAATTTTAAAAATCCCCCTAAATCCCCCTTTGTAAAAGGGGGACTTACGCGAAATAAATAGAAGTGTGGGAATTCCCCTCTTTATTAAAGAGGGGGTAGGGGAGATTCAGGAAATGAATGTATGAAAATTAGCGAAAATTGGCTACGCACGTGGGTTAACCCAGCCATTGACAGCGATACTTTATCGAATCAACTCACGATGCTGGGTCTAGAAGTTGATGATATGTCACCAGCAGCAAAGCCATTTACAGGCGTTGTGGTGGGTGAAGTCTTAACGGTTGAACAGCATCCAGATGCAGATCGTTTACGTGTGACTACGGTAAATATTGGTTCAGGTGAGCCGTTGCAGATTGTGTGTGGTGCGCCAAACGTGCGTGTAGGTATGAAAGCACCTGTGGCAACCATTGGTGCGGTATTGCCAGGCAACTTTAAAATCAAAAAAGGCAAACTGCGTGGTGTGGAATCACAAGGGATGCTCTGTGGCGCATCAGAAATTGACCTTGAAGATAAACTTGATGGTTTATTGGAACTGCCTGCAGATGCACCTGTAGGTGTGAATGTACGTGAATATCTTGATCTAGATGACCATGTCATTGATATCAGTATTACTCCAAACCGTGGTGATTGTTTCAGTATTCGTGGTATTGCCCGTGAAATTGGGGTGATTAACCAATTGCCAGTGAATACACCTGACATTCAGGCAGTAGCGGCAACTATTCAGGATGAAAAAACTGTACAAAGTTTGACGGAAGGCTGCCCACGTTATTTAGGTCGTGTGATTAAAAATGTAAATACCAAAGCCGCTACACCTGAGTGGATGGAGCGCGCGTTGGCACGTTCAGGTATCCGTCAGCACAGTATTTTGGTTGATATTACCAACTATGTCTTGATTGAATTGGGTCAGCCAATGCACGCTTTTGATGGTGCTAAAATTCAAGGTGGCATTCAAGTTCGTCAAGCGACTGCAGCAGAAAAATTGGTGCTGTTAAACGAGCAAGAAGTTGAGCTGCAAGATGATGTGATGGTGATTGCCGATGACGCAAAAGTATTGGCGATGGCGGGCATCATGGGTGGTTTATCTTCTGCGGTAAGTGATGAAACCACAGAAATTTTCCTTGAATCCGCTTTCTTTGCACCATTGCATATCGCAGGTCGTGCACGTCGTTATGGTTTGCATACCGATGCCTCACAGCGTTATGAACGTGGTGTCGATTTTGAATTGCCATTATTGGCGATGAACCGTGCATCACAACTGATTGCAGAATTTGCTGGCGGCGAATTTGGTCCAATTACAGTGGCAGAACAAGCAGCACAATTGCCAACACGTGAAGCAATTGCGTTAAATCAAGCGCAAGTCGATCAGCTCTTGGGTTATCACGTTGATGCTACATTTATTGCCGATGCTTTAACTCGTTTAGGCTGCGAAGTTACTGTTCAAGCTGAAGGTCAGTGGAGCGTTGTACCACCATCACATCGTTTTGATATGGCAATTTACCAAGACTTAATTGAAGAAGTTGCTCGTATTCACGGTTATGACAACATTCAAATCAGTTTGCCTGTGATTGATGTGCAATTAGCAAAATACCAAGATCAGTTTGAAGTTGCGCAATTACGTCAAACCGCAGTGACTTTAGGTTATCAAGAAGCAATTAGTTTTAGCTTTGCCGATGCAAAATTGGAAAAACAATTAAACCCTGCAGTGAATCCGTTGGCATTGGCGAATCCAATTTCAAGCGATTTGGCAGTAATGCGCTCAACGTTGTTATCCAGCTTAATTCCATGCGTTCAGTACAACGTGAATCGTCAACAAAACCGTGTGCGTTTCTTTGAGTTGGGTTTACGTTTTGATTATCAACATGCAGCAAGCATTCATGACTTGAAGCAAATTCCAACTTTGGCATTGATTGCGGTGGGTGCTAAACATGCAGAATCTTGGCATGCTAAAGCTCAGCCTATGGATTTCTTCGATTTTAAAGGCGATATTGAAGAAATTTTAGCTGCAGGTCGTGTGCAGGTAGAGTATGTTCGTTCAGAGCGTACTTGGTTGCATCCTGGACAATCTGCTGAAATTTTGGTAGATGGTCAGTCTATTGGTTACTTTGGTCGTTTACATCCATCTTTAGAAGATGAGCTGGATTTAGGCACGGCTTGGGTAGCAGAACTCGATCAAACAGCAGTTTTGCAAACTTATGTATCTAATTTTACAGAATTATCACGTTTTCCATCGGTTAGACGTGATATTGCGCTTTTAATTAGTGATAAGATAAATGTAAGCGAAATTCAGCAACTTATTGAAAAAACGGGTGGAGCGCTGTTAGACTCAACTTGGTTATTCGATGTGTATACTGGACAAGGTGTTGAACAAGGCAAGCGTTCTTTGGCTTTTGCTCTGTTATGGCAACATCCAACACGTACACTTGAAGATGCTGAAATTAAATCTGGTATGGATAACATTCTGCAAGTGTTGGAAAACACTTACCAAGCGACATTGAGGGCTTCATGACAGCATTAACAAAAGCAGAAATGGCTGATCATTTAAGTGAGCTCACGAGTTTAAACCGCCGTGAAGCGAAACAAATGGTCGAGTTATTTTTTGATGAGATCAGCCAAGCACTGATCTCTGGCGAGCAAGTTAAACTTTCAGGGTTTGGGAACTTCGAGTTACGTGATAAACGTCAACGACCTGGTCGCAACCCGAAAACAGGCGAAGAAATTCCAATTTCAGCCCGCCGTGTAGTCACATTCCGCGCAGGGCAGAAATTCCGCCAGCGTGTGGGAAATGAGCAGATCGATTGATCTGCTTTTTTTTATGCTTTTTATAAGAGATTTTAGAAAGACGCTGTGATTTAGCAAGACATAGTGATTGATCTTGCAATTGAGAGTAATTAACTATAACTAAAAATATAGACAAATATTTGCATAAGTGCTCATTTTGTCTATGTCGATTCAGTAGTGGCAAGGTGGGTATTTATTAGAGATTTAAATGATTATCTTTTGTATTTTAGGTGAGTGTCTTGGTATATTAGCATCCATATCTATTGATTATCCAATCCCTTAACCTAGGCATGACTTTGTGAAATTAACACGCATTCATCACTGTAAAAACTTGAATGTGCAAAAGTACAAACAGCTTGAGAAACAAGCTGTTTTACTTGGTCGTATTCGTAGCGAGGTGTGGGCTAAATATGGTGCTATTTCAGGTTTGAATATCAGTGACAGAGCTA